>DLXZ01000236.1:0-2881 GCA_003448675.1 Porticoccaceae bacterium | reverse complement strand
AAGGCCCCGAACCCTGCCATTCTAAACCTATGTCATGGATTCTCCTCGTCGGGGCTTACCCTGAAATACGCGCTGTAATGAATGGTTATTCTTGGTGACCTAAATCAAAACTTAATCCGGTTTCAGTAGATGGTTTCAGCAATATTCTCGATACTAATCCCGATCATTAAACTCTCTTTAGAGTGGTCCAGGCTAAAGTCACTTTAAGCAATGAAGGAACCTGATATGTACAATTCCATTTTGTTATCCGTAGCCCTGGGAAGAGGGGATTTGAGCCATGCAAACCTTGCGCGGGACACTGCTCTGGTCCTTGCGAAAGGAACGGGCGCATCCATCCACGTGTTAACCGTGGTAAATTGCGACGCGCCGGCAATTGATCATTTAAAGCCCGAAGCGGGCGAGCAGGTTGCAACACTCATTGGCGAACAGGTCCATCATGAGAAAGAACGGGAGCTCAGCGCGTTTGCAGCGCCACTAGTTTCAGAGGGCGTCAAGGTCGAGACCCATTTGCATCACGGCAACCCCAGGGATGCTGTTCTCCAAGCTGTGGATCAGCTAGACGCCGACGTCCTGGTCATTGGCAGCCACAGCAAGCGCAGCTTGCTGGATGTGATGCTGGGTAGTACCGCCCATCATTTGAGCACCCATGCTCACTGCCCGGTGATTCTGGTATCTCCGGCACAACCAAAGCCTTGATCAAGCGCCTGTCCAGGACGGAAATGGCGCCTAAATCCCCGTTGAACGACCGGTTGAGCGTTAAAATTCAGCCACAAATTATTCTGCCTTCAGCGACTGTTCTCTTGCCGGGTTCAATGGGGCTCATTGATCAATCAGCCTGATCGCAAAGCCGATACCTCGTTCAGGCCAAAACAGATGCTATCAGGTTATCGCACATTCCATTTACTTTGCGGCGCGAAGTAACCCTGACACGTGTCATGTCCGCCCGTGATGTGCGTGGAGAAAAGAAATTTGTTTACGGCCAGGCTTAATAAAATACCCAAGTTTAGAAACCAGGCGGAAGAACGCAATTTCTGGAAAGAGCACGACACAAACGATCACCTGATTGGAACCAGGCCGGACTCGCGGCAAATCCAAGCCTGAAGCCATCAGCAAAACCCGCGTCCCTGCGTTTACCGGAAATCCTGCTGAAAGGTATAAAAATTGAACCGAATAAATGAAATATGCCGTATCAGTCACCGACCAAGGCGGGCTTATGGTTTAGTGCCTTTGCTCTGATCAAGTTTTTCACTCCGTAAGCGTCGCCGGTATTTGTCTCTGGCGAGCGCCTGCATGTCCTCTACCTTATCGCTTTCGTCAACGATTTCCCTGCCTAGCAGGGTTTCGATGGCGTCTTCGAGCGTGACCACGCCGGAGTTCTGGCCAAACTCGTCTTCCACCATAAACAAATGGGCGCGATGTTTAATAAACAGGTCGAGCAATTGCTGGATAGGCAGTTTTTCGGAGACCCGAACGATGGGCCGAACATACTTCTCGACTTTTTCATCGCCGTGCCCGGCGCGTTCCGCCAGAAACAGATCTCGTTTGATGACCTTGCCGATGATGTCGTCGGTGCTGTCACCATAGACCGGCATGCGGCTGAATTGCCGGGTGCGCGGATGGTCAAGCGCCTCACTGACGGTCATATCCCGGCCCAGCATGTGCACCACGCTGCGGGGTGTGAGAACTTTTTCCGTGGTCACTTCCCGAAGACTGAGAATATTCGCCAAATATTCGCTTTCATCGGGGAACAGAGCGCCTTCCCGGTGGCCCAGTGAGGCCAGGGCGATAATTTCTTCCCGGGTGATCTCATCGCCTTCTTTCTTGCTGAATAGTCTGGTCAAGCGTGTCGATATCCACACCAGCGGATAGACGATTCTGACCAGCCAGGCAATGGTATAGGCAGCCGGGATCGCGAGTTTGCGCCAAAAGGTCGCGCCCAGGGTCTTGGGAATGATTTCCGAGAAATAGAGAATCGCCAGTGTAAGCAGCACGGCAATCAGGGTTTCCCATTCCGCACCAAAGATCTGAACCGCCTGCGAACCGACACCGGCCGCGCCCATGGTGTGGGCAAAGGTGTTGAGGATAAGAATGCTCGACAGGGACTCGTCCAGTCGCGCGCGCACGCTTGATATCTGCTCGCCGGCCCGAGGTTTTTCAGCCATGGTCTGTTCAACAAAGCTGGGTTTGATGGAGAGCAGCACCGCCTCCAGGATCGAACACAGGAAGGAAACACCAATGGCAATGGCCAGATAGGTAAACAGTAAGGTCATGGTTGGACTATATCCGGTGGGTTATTCGTCACGTATATCGCTAGCCTGGAAGGGGCCCTGCCAGTGTAACCTATCTGTTGAATTATCCGGGAAACCGCTGGCCGAGTGAACATTCGAATAAGGCAAAAACAGACCTGCCAACGTTACGTGATTGACTTAACATTCCGGGTGCCGGTTGGCGCCTGGCCCGTTTGCTGGAGGTGGTGTCTTCGCAAAGCGCGCGGAAATCCAAAGTCGAAAGCGCAGAACGGCTTGATAGGCGTTTGACCTCACTATGGATTGGCAACAGGCTCTGGCGTATAGCTCACATAGCGTCTATGCTGTTCCGACCGTAAAATAGCCAGGAAATGACCAATGAAAAATACCTTCCGCGTTGTTTTGGCATCACTTGGGTTTGCTTTAATAACGCCGACATTTGCGGCATCTAAAGACCCCAATATCAGTGCGATTAAAGCCCGCCAGGGTGATATGGCTATCAGGGCCCATAATCTCGGCCCCCTGGTTGCCATGGCAAAAGGGAAAATGCCTTACGATTCAGCACTTGCCGCCCAGCTTGCGGGCAACTTAAAACTCCTGCTCGATCTCGATACCAGCCGGGACTGGCCGGCGGG
>DLXZ01000234.1:1597-2897 GCA_003448675.1 Porticoccaceae bacterium | reverse complement strand
TGATGGCCTTTGGCCAGCATCTGGGTGCCCACCAGGATACAGGGCTTGCCGCTATTAATTTCCGCCATGTAGTCGCTCATGGCGTGTTTTCGGCGGGTGCTGTCCCGGTCGATGCGGATAATCGGCGTATCCGGAAACAGTGCTTCCAGGGTGCTCTCGCCGCGTTGGGTGCCCTGCCCGAGATACAGCAGTTGCCCGCCGCCACAGGCATCGCAGGTGGCCGGTACGCCCTGCCGATAGTCACAATGATGGCAGCAGAGACAGGCGCTTTGCTGATGGTAGGTCAGCCGGGCGTCACAACGTTTACACTCGGCTGTCCAGCCGCAATCGTGGCACAGCAGCGTCGATGCAAAGCCTCGGCGGTTCAGGAACACCAGTACCTGATGGCCCGCGTTCAACTCCTCGCTCATGGCGCTGATGGCGGCTCCGGAAAAACCGGCGCCGAGCTGGAGCCTGCGGATATCCACCAGCTCCCAGTTGGGTTGGCTGGCGCCGCCATGCCTGCCGCTAAGTTTTAGATACTGGAAGCGTTCCCGCTCGCAGTTATAGAGGCTTTCCAGAGACGGCGTGGCGCTACCCAGTAGCACGGGGACGTCCTCGTGGCGTGCACGCATGATGGCGACATCCCTTGCCGAATAACGGAAACCACCTTCCTGTTGTTTGAACGATGAGTCATGTTCTTCATCGACGATAATAATCCCGGGATTTAGCAGCGGTGTGAACACTGCCGAACGGGTGCCAATGACGATGGCCGCGTTGCCGGTACGGGCCGCGCACCAGGCTTGCAAACGCTGCTTGTCATTCAGGCCCGAATGCAGCACCGCGACAGTGCGGTTAAACCGGCTGGAAAAGCGGGTCAGGGTCTGGGGCGTGAGGCTGATTTCCGGCACCAGCACCAACGCCTGCTTTCCGCGGGCAAGCACCTTTTCGATGGCCTGTAGATAGACCTCCGTTTTACCGCTCCCGGTTTCACCGTCCAGCAACAGGCACTGATAGCCCTGGGGAGGGATGGCCGCCAGGGCCTGCCGTTGATCCGCCGATAGCGCCAGTGCCGCTTCTTTTAACAGGGCCTTGTCCGCCAGGGCCTGATTTGGGTTCGGGTTTGTTCCCCCCTGGTTGCCGTCCAGCGGGCGCTGATAGTTCTCGATCAGACTTTTATCCACCAGCGCCTTGAGATGAGCGCTTCCAAAGCCTTGATCCAACAGGCTTTGATGGGAAGCTTCCCCTTGCTGCAAGACGGCCAGCAGGGCGGCTTGCTTTGGCGCCCGTTGTAGTGCGCCTTCCGGCAGCCCCATGCCTC
>DLXZ01000234.1:0-1390 GCA_003448675.1 Porticoccaceae bacterium | reverse complement strand
CGTGGTAAGCCGCCAGTATTTTTCGCTGGGCAGGGGCCCACCGTTGCGCAGTATGGTGGGTAGGGCGGTAGCCAGGGCTTCGCCGGGTGGCGCGTGGTAATAGCTCGACGCCCATTCCAGGAGGTCGAGTAGGCGGCTCGTCAGCAGGGGGCTGTCATCGAGTACTGTGTCGATGGCTTTGAGTTTGTTTGCCGGCAGGTTTGTATCGCACTGTTTTCGGACCACCAGGCCGGTCACCGTTCGGGAGCCAAAGGGGACCCTCACTCTGGTGCCTGGAGCCAGCTCGCTGGGGGATTCGGCCGGTGGTAGGTAATCAAACAGCCGGCGCAAGGGGGAGGCGATCGCCACCTGGTAGACGGCCTGGCTGTCTGCTGCGGACTTGTTCACTAACGTCTTGAAACCTGATGACTTTCTGGTAGTATGCGCGCTCGCGAAAAACACGGTTCGTTGGCGCTATGGCTCGCGTTTGCTAAAAGCAAACAAAAGACGAGCGACTTTGGACCGGCTGACAGTATACAGGGCTGGGGCGTGATTCCCGTAACGGTGTCGGGCGCCGAGCTGCTATATTACTCAAACATTGCCAATGTCAGACAGGACATCAAAATGAAAGCTGAAATTCACCCGGAGTACGGCCAGTTAACCGCTACCTGCAGTTGTGGCAATGTTGTCGAAGTGGGTTCGACTCTGGTCGAGTCGATTCATATTGACGTTTGTTCCAAGTGTCACCCCTTCTATACCGGCAAGCAGAAAGCTGCTGAAACCGGCGGTCGAATCGATCGTTTCAACAAGCGTTTCGGTGCTCTGGGCGGTAGTAAAAAGTAAAAACAACCGTCACTTTTTTGTGAAGTGGCTCCATGAAATACCTTAAAAAAGCGCCCTGGCTTGCAGCTGGTGGCGCTTTTTTTATGTCGCTGGTCGCCTTATTGCCTGCGTCACAAAATCCTGAAGCGCGCATCGCCGCAACCTCCCAACCTTCCCATCAAAAAGTTGTCAGCAAAGATAGTTACTGTGCACTTGAAGGTGTTGGTGAAGCTGTTTCCGTCGCGCAAGTCTACGATGGCGATACCCTGCTGCTGGAAGATGGGCGTAAAGTACGTCTGCTAGGGCTGAATACCCCGGAGCTGGGGCGTGGTAAAAAGCCTGATCAGGCTTTTGCCAGAGAAGCGAAACGAGCCGTGGAGCATTTCTTTGCCGACGGACAGCAAATCTGGATTCAAACGGACTCACAGCTTCTGGATAAACATGGTCGTGTACTGGCCCACGTGTTCAAGGGTGGTTCGATGGAACAGAGCATTAACCTGGAACAAACACTACTGGAATCCGGACTCGCCTGGCACGTCGCCGTGCCGCCCAATCTGGGATTGGCCCCCTGGACTGCGATTGTGGCGTG
>DLXZ01000244.1:758-4185 GCA_003448675.1 Porticoccaceae bacterium | reverse complement strand
GACGGACTTGATCCAGGCGCCATGACTGATGATGGCCACTTCCTGGCCATGGCTTTCACCGATGATGGCTTCCACAGCGGCCAACGCCCTTTGTTGCAAGGCATGAAAAGTTTCGGCGCCTTCCACGTCGAATTTATGGGGTTCGTTGCGAAAGGCGTGGATGGCTTTGGGGTCGCTGGCCTCGATTTCGGCGTATAAAAAGCCCTCCCAACGGGCCAGGTAGATCTCCCTTAAATCGTCACGGTAGGTAACCGGGTGCGGGTGGTGGTTCAGGGCGATGGCCGTGGTTTGGCGTGCCCGGGTGGACGAGCTGGAGTAGACCCGGTCGAATTTATAATCGAGTAAGCGTTGTTGCAGTTCCGCGGCTTGTTGCTGGCCCAGCTCGGTAAGGACGGACTCCATCTGCCCCTGGATGCGTCCCTCGGCATTCCAGTTGGTTTCTCCGTGGCGGATCAGGTGCAGGGTGGTCATGGCTGTCCTTTATTTTCGGTGGGCGGGGTTTGGGTAAAGTTTACGTTTGCTTACTTGCCGAGTAAGAAAACAAAAGTCCGCGGAAATGGTGGCTCGCCTAGGGCGCCAGCTGCGTAATTTCCCAATTTCCCCCCTGTTCATCAAGCCGGTAGCGGTAGCGGTCGTGTAGACGTCGATCGCCGCCCTGCCAGAATTGAAACTCCTCGGGCATCACCCGGAAGCCGCCCCAGAAATCGGGGGTGGGCACTTCACCCTGAGCGAACTTTTCCTTCATGGCCATAAATTGAGCTTCCAGTGCCTGGCGGGAACTGAGACGGCTGCTCTGTTTTGAGGCCCAGGCGGCCAACTGGCTTTCCCGGGGCCGGTTGAAAAAGTATTTCAGCACTTCAGCGCGGCTGACTTTCTCGGCCCTGCCGCCGACACTGACTTGACGATCGAGAAAGAACCAGGGGAAATGCAGGCTGACATAGGGATTTTCGGCAATCTGCCTCGCTTTGTCGCTGCCGAGGTTGGTGTAAAAAACAAAGCCCCGTTTATCAAAACCCTTGAGTAGAACCGCCCGATGCCAGGGGCGGTTGCGGGCGTCCACTGTCGCCACGGTCATGGCGGTGGGGTCCTTGATTGGCGAGTTGCAAGCCTGGTCGAGCCACAGCTGGAACTGTGCGAAGGGGCAGTTGAGCAGGGATTCGCGGCTTAAACGGCCATAACGGTATTCCCGGCGAGTTTGTTCAAGGGTCATGGCGTTTTGAACGTTTGGTTTATTGGGGTTGTCGCCTCAGATGGACATCACCAGGTGACCGCCATCCACCGGTAGTATAGCGCCGTTAATGAATGATCCGGCATCACTGGCCAGCAGTAACAGTGGGCCATTCATTTCCTGCATTTCTCCCAGGCGCTTCGCCGGGAAGGTCGAAATATACGCCTTGCCCGCCTCACTCTCGAAATAGGCGTCATTCATTTCGGTTTTAAAGTAACCGGGACAAATGGCGTTGACGCGTATGTTTTTACTCGATAGCTCCAAGGCCATATGTTTCGTCAATTGAATGACACCAGCCTTGGAAGCGGAATAGACACCATGCCCGGTACTTGTGGCCAGGCCCAGTACCGAGGCGATATTAACGATCGCGCCGCCACTGTTTGCTGCGATCATGCGTCGGGCGGCCTCGCTGGCTACCAGCCAGGCGCCACGAAGATTGGTGTCGATAACGAAATCCCAATCGGTTTCCGAGGTTTTATGCACACTTTTCGGTGCGGCAACGCCGGCGTTGTTTACCAGTACGGTGACTGTGCCAAAACGCGCTTCGGCGGTGTCAAAGGCCTTGGCGACACTGGCGGCGTCGGTGACATCCAGGGCTACGGCAAGGGCTTCACCGCCGGCTGCCTGGATCTCGCTGACCAGCGCTTGCAAGCGCTCCTCGCGGCGGGCGCCGACCGCCACTTTAGCGCCAGCGCTGGCCAGCACCCGGGCAAAGTGGGCACCAAAGCCGCTGGAGGCGCCGGTAATCAGCGCGGTTTTGCCGCTGAGATCAAATTCGCTTAAATCTGGGTTTGTCTGAGTCATGTACTACCTCAATTGTCTGGAAAAGTGTCGGGTGGCGTTATTGGTTTAAGGGGTAATTACCACCTTGCCCATTACGTTGCGCCCGGTAACGTATTTGATGGCGTCAATGCCGTCGGCCAGTTTGTATGTGCGGTCGACAATGGGCTTGACCTTGCCCGCTTCACACCACTGGAACAGCTCCCGCATATTGGCGGCATGGGCTTCCGGTTCTGTCTGGGTGAATTGCCCCCAGAACACGCCGACCACGGAATAGCCTTTTACCAAGGTCAGGTTTACTGGCAGGGTTGGGATGCGCCCGGAAGCAAAGCCGACAATCAGCAGACGACCGTCCCAGGCCATGGCGCGGGAACAGGCATCGAAGGCATCGCCGCCCACCGCATCGTAGACGACATCGGCGCCGCGACCGTTGGTGAGTGCCTTGATGGCCTTGTTTAGATCTTGTTCACTGTAGTTGATGCCATCGTCGGCGCCCTGGCTTTTGGCAAAGGCCAGTTTTTCCTCGGACGAACACACTGCGATAACCCGCGCGCCCATGGCCTTGCCGATCTGTACCGCGGCGATGCCGGTACCGCCTGCCGCACCCAATACCACCAGGGTTTCGCCTGCCTGCAGGCGGCCACGCTGGCGCAGGCCGTGATGGGCAGTGCCGCTGGCGGCAAGCAGGGCCGCGCCGGTCTCGTAATCCATGGACGCCGGCATTTTGTAGGCAGCCAAGCTTGGCAGGGTGATTTGCTCGGCATAGGCGCCGAAGTTCGTGGTCAGGGCAAGCACCCGATCGCCCACGGCAAAGTCGATAACGCCCTCGCCCAGGCCGACAACCTCGCCGCTGATTTCCGAGCCGGGGGCAAAGGGGCATTCGGGACGGGCCTGGTATTTCCCTTCTACCAACAGGCCGTCGGGGAAGTTAACGCCAATGGCTTTTACCGCGACCAGAATCTCTCCGGGGGCTGGTTCAGGATCGGGAAAATCCCGATACTTCAGGTCTTCAACCGGACCGTATTGTTCACACACCAGTGCTTTCATGCTTTATGCGCCTTTTTTCGTTTTTAACGGTTTTTATTTGGTGAATTTCAGTTTGGTAACTTACCGGATCTGGATATTTTGAAGGTGCTTCGTTATTCAGGGAACGGGTGGTCCTTCGGCGAACTGGGGTAAATCATCGCAGATGTTGGTCCAGCCGGCTTTGGATTGGGTATGAATATGAAAGGCCGGTTTTTGCTCGGGCGTGCCTTCAAGGATGCCCAGGCGAATATTGTGTTTCTTGCCAGTATTTTTTCGGGAGAACAGACTTGAGCCGCAAACTGAACAAAATGCCAGGTCAGTTTCTTGGCTTTTGGCGAAGTAGCTCACTAGTGCTTCACCTTCAATAAACTCAAAGTCCGAGGAGTCGATGCC
>DLXZ01000244.1:0-483 GCA_003448675.1 Porticoccaceae bacterium | reverse complement strand
CTGATTTTTATTTGGCCACACAAGCATGACCCTGATAACTTTGCCATATCGAACTCTCTGCCAATATTTCTCTAGCTTATTTACCCTTGGCCTATCTGCTCTAGGTGCGGACTACCCCGGCTGCTTTTGGCTTGGGGTAAGACGCGGAGTTTATTCCGGGCTGAAACCCCTCGTGCTTGTCAGGGGCGTACCACCACTTTGCCGCGCACATTACGGCCAGTGACATATTTAATCGCTTCGATGCCGTCTTTCAGTGCAAAGCCCTTGTCAATCACCGGCACTACCTTGCCCGCCTCAAACCATTCATAGAGCTCGCGCATATTGGCGGCGTGATCCTCTGGTTGTTTCAGCGTAAAACTGCCCCAGAACACGCCGACCACGGAATAGCCTTTGACCAGGGTCAGATTGACGGGCAGCTCCGGAATACGACCCGAGGCAAAGCCGACAATCAGCAGGCGTCCGTCAGCCGCCCCGACCGGAGCA
>DLXZ01000221.1:7550-7685 GCA_003448675.1 Porticoccaceae bacterium | reverse complement strand
ATGTTCTTGTGAATTTTAAATGGGTGGAAAGCATGAAAGATGTAGTGGGTAAAGTTGCGTTTATTACCGGGGGTGCCAGTGGTATGGGCCTCGGTATGGCGAGGTCATTTTGCAATGCGGGCATGAAGGTCATGA
>DLXZ01000221.1:3915-7282 GCA_003448675.1 Porticoccaceae bacterium | reverse complement strand
AATGCGGGCATGAAGGTCATGATCGGCGATATTGAAAAAGGGGCTTTGGATGCCGCGGTTGCCGAACTCAAATTAAAGGGTCACGAAGCCGAAGGTGTGGTGGTTGACGTAGCCGATAGGGATTCTGTGTTCGCAGCGGCCGATGCCACGATAAAAGCCTTTGGCAAAGTTCACGTGCTTTGTAACAACGCGGGCATTGGTGTCAGTGGCAAGTCGGAAAAATGCTCTCTGGAAAACTGGCAGTGGGTCATGGATGTCAACCTGTGGGGGGTGATTTATGGTTTGCAAGCCTTTGTGCCTCTTATCGAATCCCATGGTGAAGGAGGACATGTGATGAGTACGGCGTCCATGGCGGGCATGGTCAGTTTCCGCTATATGGGACCCTACAATGCCACGAAGTTCGCGGTGGTGACCATTATGGAAACCATGATGGAGGAACATCGGGAGGACAATCTGGGTGTTTCGGTGCTTTGTCCCGGTGTGGTGGCTACCAATATCGCCAGTGGCACGCGCAATCGTCAGGGCCGCTATGGCGGCCCCCGGGAAGCCCGGGATCTGGAAGCCAATACCGAGATGCTCGGCAAGGGTCTGGATCCTGATATCGTCGGTGAACAGGTGCTGGAAGCCATCCTCGACGATCAGCCCTATATTTTTACCGACCCCTCGATGCGCAAGTTTATCGATAAACGTTTCCAGCGCCTGTCCGCGGGCTATGACTGGGCGGATAATTGCAAGGCTTTGAAAAAGGATAAGCGCGCGTCCTGAATCATTTATATTTCACTGGCGAGCAATCGCTAATTGTTAGCTGCTAGGGCGGAAAAATGCGCGCCCTTGGGTATGCGGCTCGATGGCAGTACGGCGAATATAAGTATAAAACAGGGGGAAATATGCAGCCGAAACGGGTGGATTATCTCAGCTACGAGCCGGAAGGCAATGGCATTTTGTGGATTAAATTCAACCGGCCCGATCGCCTGAATGCCCTATACGGTCTGGCCGAGCAGGACTCCACCATGGCCAAGGTGGGTGAGTATATGCGGGCCGGTGATGCCGACCCCAATATCCGTGTGATCGTATTAACCGGGGTTGGCAAAGCCTTCTGCGCAGGCGCCGATATGAAATCCCGATCCACCGAACAGCTTAGCGACCCCGGTGTCGATGGTACGCGGCAGCATTTCAGCGAGCATTTCACGCCCCTGTTTCGCGACATTTCCATGATCCGCAAGCCTACCATTGCCATGGTCAATGGCGCCGCGGTAGGGGCCGGTCTCGATATGGCCCTGCACTGCGATATTCGCCTGGGCTGCGAAAATACACGTTTTTTTACCTATCAGAATGTCGGCCAGATCCCGGAAAACGGTGCGCTGTATTTATTACCGCGCATTGTTGGCATGGGGCGGGCGTTGGAGCTGTTTTTTACCGGCGGTTTTCTCGAAGCGGAAGAAGCCTATCGCTGGGGGCTGTTGAATCATCTCTACGCCAGTGAAGAGCTGGAAAGCAAAACCCGGGAGTTATGCGACCGGATAATAAACAGTCCGCCACTGGTGCAGTGGATCAGTAAACGCATTATGCGCACTGCCATGGACACTAGCCTGGAAGCGACCATGCAGTTGACGGCCAATGCGTCGGGTATTCTCGACCGCTCCGAAGACAGCCGCGAGGCGCGCAAGGCCTTTCTTGAAAAACGAGCGCCGACGTATAAAGGTCGCTAGCAGCGATGAAGTCATTAATAGTCATGGCGTTAAAGCCTCCGCATGTTTGTATTGAGCAGAGCTATCGCCTGGCTAAAGGTAATGATTTGAACCCTGGGAGAAACTATTTTGAGCAATGAATCAAGAATGCTGACGTTGGAAGAGGCTTTTGTCGATGTGACTACGGACGACGGAGCCATGGAATGTTTCGTAGCCTGCCCCAAAGAGGGCGGGCCCTTTCCGCCAGTGGTTTTGTATATGGATGCGCCGGGGGTTAGAGAAGAGCTTTATGACTTTGTTCGTCGTATCGCCGGCGAGGGATATTTCGCCGTCATCCCCAACCTTTATTACCGCTATGGTGTTAAGGATCCGGGCGCACGCATGATGGATATGCTCTACGCCCACAGCAATACCATGATCAATAATGACACCCGCAGTTTGATCCGTTGGCTCGATGAGCAACCGCGGGCCAAGGCCGGGCCCATGGGTTGTATCGGTTACTGTATGAGTGGCAAGTTTGTGCTGGCGGCCACCGGCGCCTTCCCGGAGCGTTTTAAGGCGATGTTGTCCTTATATGGTGTGTCCCACGTTTCCAACAAGGATGATTCGGCCCATCTGGCCATTCCTAATATCCTGCCGGATTGCAGCCTGTATTTTGGCTTTGCCGAGCACGACCCCTACGTGCCGGATGAGGAGATTGAGTTCCTGACCAAAACCCTTAACGAACACAAGGTGGACTGTGTGGTGGAGAAAGTGCCGGAAACCGGTCACGGTTTCGCCTTCCCCCAGCGCATGGCCTATCACCACGAGGCGGCGGAAAGGCATTGGGATATCGCCTTTGAGCTGTTTGCCCGAAAGCTAAAGTAGCCCGGCCCCCCAGTTTCAGGGCCGAGTTTTTTCTAGCGTATGGCGATCGGGTTAATGATCGCCTGAACCGCGCCCACATATTTGGGGACGCCGATGACCAGTAAGAACTCCCAGGCTTCATCGGCGGCGAGCTCCTCGGTGCGGATATTTTCCAGCACATAGACACCGTGCTTGACCAGCATCATCTGATGGACCGGAAACAGAATATCAGGGTCTTCTCCGGGTGAGGCCTCCAGGCCGAAGGTGTCGGCGCCCATGGCGACTACACCTTTATCGATCAGGTATTGTGCGCCGGCCACACCCAGGCCAGGCTCCTTATGGTTGAACAAATCCGGATCTGAATGGAGTTTGGCTTTCATCCAGCCGGTGTTGAACAGCACGATATCGCCTTCGCCGATGGTCACGCCCTGACGCTTGGCGGCACCTTTAATATCTTCAACGGTGATCACCTCCCCGGCCTCTAAAAAGGCCTTGTTTTTGTACCGGGCGATATCCAGCAGCACACCCCTTGTAGCGATGGGTGGCATTTCGTGCAGGGCAAACTGGGTCAAACCGGTGTAGCGGATAAACTCCTCGGCCCTGACGCCGTTGTAGTAGCGGTTGTGGATGCCCACATGGCCCAGGCCATCAATTTGAGTGCCAACACCGAGCCAGGTATGCACAATGTCGTCGTTGAAACCGAAGCCATTACTGGCGTATGTCTTACCCAGAAGCTGCCCGGGCTGAACCACCGACAGGGAAAAGGAGCGGGGCGTCAGGTCGGCGCCGGCGGGCGTTTCGGGACCAGAGTTGATGCCCAGCGCGTAGCTCTT
>DLXZ01000221.1:0-3705 GCA_003448675.1 Porticoccaceae bacterium | reverse complement strand
GATGCCCAGCGCGTAGCTCTTGCCGGTTTTCACCAGTTGCGCCGCAGCATGGGTTTTTTCATGGGAAAGCAGATTTACCGCTCCCAGGCGATCATCCGCACCCCAGCGAGAAGGCCACCATTTTTCTTCGCCCTGGACGGGCAGGGTGAGTAGAAGACTGACGATGAACGCGCTTAGTCGAGTAAAGAAAGTCGGACTTACTGATTTATTTTTATCCATGGTATCCCTGCGGTTGAGTTTTAGGTTTTTATAGAATAGTCCAGTCATAGTTTACTCAGAGTGGCAATATAGCGCTCCTTGCTGGAAGGAGTCATTGCAAATAAAACCCAGGGGCATGATTGAGATAGCTTCAAGTAATCTGTAATGTAATTGACATAACTGGGGCTACTAACTATCCTCTCTCGGCCCAAATAACCCCGTGTGGGTATTTGACCTCTGTAGTCAATCGATGTAGCAGTAGCAATTGAGGGGGAGCCTATCGTGAGTTTGTCTATTCGCCGTTCGGCAACCATTTTTTAAATTGGCTGTTCAGGAAACCGCTTTCTAGCGGTCGTTCCGCATCGCCCGCGTTTTATTTGGGCAGGTGTTTCATGTGCATTAATTTCGAGAATCAAGATGGATTTTCGCGAATAAAATCGGGTGTAAAAAGCCTTGAATTTGCTCGTATAAAGACCGTGAGGTTCTGTAGTCGTAAATTAATAATCAGCAAATTAATGAGTAGTAGAGGGGAGCTTTACTTTGAAAAACAATTCGTTAGCTAAACGGTTTCTAAAGCCGGCGGTTTGCGCGCTGATGTTGGGTGCGGGCGGTGCCAGTGCTTTTGAATATCGTATAGACAATTCAGATGTGGAAATTTATATCGATACCACCGTGACCGCCAGTGTCGCGATGACCACCAAGACAGCTCAGCCGTTGAATACAGGGCCCAGCGGGCGAGGTACGATCTTTGCCGATGCCGGTGATGTATACAGCGCGCCGGTATCATTTATTACCGATGCAGCCTTCAATTGGGATGACTGGGGCGTGTTTACACGCTTTGGCTACCTGTACGATTTTGAATTGATGGACGGTGCCAACAAATGCACCAATTGTAGCGGCAGAACGCCGGCAGGCACTCTGGACGGGATTCCCGAGGGCGCTCGCAACGAATACAACGCGTTTACTCTTTACGATCTGTTTGTCTGGAGCAACTTTGAGGTCGCGGACCACCCGATTTCTGTCCGGGTCGGTAAACAGGTCATCAACTGGGGCGAAAGTAATATCATGGGAGGTGGCCTGAGCACGGTCATTAACCCTTCTGATCTGGCGAAAACCACCACGCCGGGCACCGAGGTCAAGGAGCGGCTATTGCCTCAGGAAATGGTGTATTTCAATTTCGAAATTACGCCCAACGCCAGCCTCGAGGCTTACTATGTCTGGAATTGGCGGCGCAGTCAGTTTATTCCAGTGGGAACGCTGTTCAGCCCCTTCGATTTTCTCGGTCAGGGCTTTAATCCCGATTTGAGTGTTCCGGGTGTTGAAAAGCGTGGCAGCGACAAGCCCAAGCGTGGTGGTCAGTGGGGTATCGCTTTCCATCAGATCATTGAATCCCTGAATTATGCTGACTTCGGTGTGTACTGGGTTCGCAGCCACGCTCAGCAGCCTTATCTTCAGGCCAACTACGACCCGAGCGGTCCGGGTACGCTGGGTTTTGGTACGACTTACCACGAAGTGTTTTCGGAAGATCAAGATACCTATGCGATTTCTCTAAATGGAGAGGTTGGCCAGACCGGTATCTCCTTCCAGACCGAAGTTAATATGCGTGAAAACTTCTGGGACACTCGTCAGTGTCAGAACTATTTTGGCCTGGCAGGCATTCTTGGCACCATTGGCGCCGCGCCATTCCCTACAAGCTGGACTCCAGACTATCCGGGAACCGGCGGCGTACCCGGTTGTGAAAACGAAAACAACAATGTCTATACATGGGTTGGCAACCTGACCTATTCGGTTGGCGGCGGTCCCTTCGGTGCGGACAAGCAATCCTACCTTTTTGACTGGCAACTACAGTGGGTTGACGACCTGGATCAGGGTGACTTGACCGACAAAACCAGCGCTCGTCTCGATCTTAAGGCCCCCGGTGTCGACCAGCTGGATCGTTTCGTGACTGACTTTGCCTGGGGTTACACGGTTGTTGCTGCTTTTGAGTACAACAACCTCTTTTGGAACCTCAATGTCAAGCCCACTTTTGTTTGGGTGCATAACGTTGAAGGCTACGAGCCATTTAATACGGGAGCCCTGGTTGAAAACCAACGGACCGTTCGCGCAAGTGTCACCTTCGATTACCAAAGTCAGATGTCTCTGGAAATTGCCCATACCTGGTGGCCTGGCAAAGAAGGCACCTGGTCCGACCGGGATAACATTTCCGCTACCTTCAAGTACAGTTTCTGAGGAGCTATACATCATGATTCAGTTAAGAAGTATTCAGAAAGCCCTGGTGCTCGCCGGCTGCCTGAGCACCGGAGTCGCCCTGGCTGGCGTTTCCGCGGAAGACAAGGCCCGAATCGGGCTTGAGGGCACCGAACTGACGCCGGCTGGCGCGATCCGCGCCGGCAATGCCGAGGGCACGATCCCTGCCTGGACAAATGAACCAATTAAGCCGCCTGCTTCCTTCCAGGCGGGTACCTATCATGTGGACCCCTTTGCGGAAGACGAGGTGCTGTTCACGATCACCGCGCAGAACATGGCGGAGTACGAGGACAAGCTGACCGAGGGCCAGAAGGCCCTGCTCAAGCTGTATCCGGACTCGTACAAGATGAACGTCTACCCGAGTCATCGCGACTTCGGGTTCCAGGACTGGGTCTGCGACACGGTCAAGAAGAACGCCGTCGAGGCCGAGGTCGTCGACGACGGTCTGGGCATCACCGGCACCAGCGGCGCGATCCCGTTCCCGTTCCCGTCCGGCGGCGTCGAGGCGATCTGGAACATCATCAACCCGCATCGCGCCTGGACCGAGAAGGCGGTCTGCGACATCGCCGACGTCTATGCCAACGGCAGCATCGCCTGGGGCCGCAACAAGTTCATGACGCTCAACCCGGGCAACAACCCCAGCAAGCGCGGCTCGTTCACCGAGAAGATCAACGCCTACTTCTACACCGGCTACCTGCTGCCGGAGCGCGACAAGGGCTTCGTCGCCGTCGGTTACCAGCCGAACAACTTCTCGAACGACGCCACCCAGTCGTGGCAGTACCAGCCGGGGCTGCGCCGCGTGCGCCAGGCGCCGGAAGTGTGCTGCGACTACCCGGTGCCGCCCGCGGGCCTGCGCACCGTGGACGACGACTACGTGTTCAACGGTTCGCCCGAGCGCTACACCTGGAAGCTGGTCGGCAAGACCGAGATGTACGTGCCGTATCACAACTTCAAGGTCAACGATCCGGCGCTCAAGTACAGCGAGCTGATCAAGCCGAACACCATCAACCCGGACTACGTGCGCTACGAGTTGCACCGGGTGTGGGTCGTCGAGGGCTATCTCAAGGACGGCATGCGTCACATCTACTCCAAGCGTCGCCTCTATGCCGACGAGGACACGTGGATGGCGCTGTGGGCCGACAACTACGACGCGCGCGGCCAGCTGTGGCGCATCGCCTTCGTCAACTACTTCTATTCGCAGGAGTCGGCGACCTTCCATCGCGGCGCGTCGATCTACCACGACCTGACGGCGAAGGCCTA
>DLXZ01000016.1:6018-6333 GCA_003448675.1 Porticoccaceae bacterium | reverse complement strand
CCAACGGCAGACGTTGCCGAGGCTAACAATGTAATTACCCTCGTTATGCATGGTCTTTGGTACAAAGAGGGAGGGCACCTTGATGCCTTTCTGAGCGCTAGTCAGGACATAAATGTCGTCGCCACCAACGGCGGTGTTCAGCGGAGCATTTCTGTCTTTCCAGTCAGGAAACAGCTCGTTAAGGGCTGTCGGCTCAAAGACCGCGCCGGACAGAATATGGGCGCCCACCTCGGAACCTTTTTCAACCACGCACACGGATAGCTCGGCATTGAGTTGTCGGAGTCGACAGGCGGCGGCGAGCCCGGCGGGACCGGC
>DLXZ01000016.1:5592-5757 GCA_003448675.1 Porticoccaceae bacterium | reverse complement strand
CGGCGCCGACGATGACGACATCATATTCCATAGATTCTCTTTCCAACTCACTACCTCCAGACCAGATTAGAAGGCGCGGATTTTACCGGGTTAACCGCCACCTGGCCAAACTATTTGCGGATTGCTGGTCTTATGATGACTGGTGTGTAGAGTTGATTTATCCAT
>DLXZ01000016.1:0-5411 GCA_003448675.1 Porticoccaceae bacterium | reverse complement strand
TGTAGAGTTGATTTATCCATGTCAGCACGGCATGATGGCGCCTCCCGAAAAAGCGGGTGTCTGCTGTTCAGTGCTTTCGTCATGTTTTCGTGACCGAAAGACCACCAAGAAAATCTATTGTTTCAACCAGTTAGCAAAGGTAATTCATGAAGATACTTATTGCTGTAAAACGCGTAGCGGATTACAACGTCAAAGTACGAGCGAAATCCGACCAGACAGGGCCGGACTTGGCCAATGTCAAAATGGCCATTAATCCCTTCTGTGAAATCGCCGTCGAAGAAGCAGTGCGAATGAAGGAAAAGGGTATTGCTGAGGAAGTTGTCGCTGTATCCATTGGCCCCCACGCAGCACAGGAGCAAATCCGTACGGCGTTAGCGCTGGGCGCTGATCGAGGCATCCTGGTGCAAACCGATAGCGATCTTGAACCCCTGGCCGTCGCCAAGTGTTTTAAGGCGTTATGTGACAAGGAAAACCCGGATATGATTCTACTGGGCAAGCAGGCTATTGATGGTGATAACAACCAGACCGGTCAAATGATCGGCGCACTGACCGGCTGGGCCCAGGCGACCTTTGCCTCAGAGATCAATATCGACGATGGTGAAGCCACTATCGTTCGGGAAGTTGATGCCGGCCTGCAAACAATCAAGCTGAAATTGCCCGCGGTAGTAACTGCGGATCTGCGACTTAACGAACCCCGTTACGCTTCGCTGCCAAACATTATGAAAGCGAAGAAAAAACCTATCGATACGACCACCCCCGAAGAACTGGGTGTGGATACCACGCCGCGAGTTACTTTGCTAAAGGCAACGCCTCCACCGGAGCGGGAAGCAGGGGTCAAGGTAGAAGATGTGGCGGAACTGGTCGATAAACTGAAAAACGAAGCCAAGGTGATTTCATGAGCATTCTTGTCATTGCGGAACACGACAACAAAAGCCTGAAAGGGGCGACTTTAAACACGATCGCCGCGGCTTGTGAAATCGGTGATGATGTTCACCTGTTAATTGCGGGCGCTGGCTGTGGCGACCTGGCTCAGGCAGCCGCAAGCACGGCAGGTATCAGCAAGGTGGTGGTTGCCGACAACCCGGCTTATGAGTTTATGCTGAGTGAAAACGTCTCGCCGCTGATCGCTGAACTCGCTGGCAATTATACCCATGTACTGGCTCCGGCGAGCACTAATGGCAAGAACGTTATTCCGCGGGTTGGTGCGCTGCTGGATGTTCAACCAATCTCTGACATATGTGGGGTCGAAAGCGCCGACACTTTCCAGCGGCCGATCTACGCGGGCAATATCATTGCCACGGTGCAGAGCAGCGATGCCATCAAGGTTGGTACCGTGCGAACCACGGCTTTTGATCCGGTTGCGGAAGAGGGCGGCAGCGCCAGCGTTGAAAGTGTCGATAGCGCCCATGACGCTGGTATTTCCGAATACCTGGGTGAAGAAGTAGCCAAGTCGGACCGCCCCGAACTAACCGCCGCCAAAGTCGTTATATCCGGTGGTCGTGGCATGCAAAACGGCGAGAATTTTGACTTGCTGTACAAAGTCGCTGACAAACTCGGTGCTGCTGTGGGCGCTTCCAGAGCCGCGGTTGATGCGGGCTTTGTACCCAATGAGATGCAGGTAGGGCAAACTGGAAAGATCGTTGCGCCGGAGCTTTATATCGCCGTTGGTATTTCTGGTGCTATTCAGCATTTGGCTGGCATGAAGGATTCTAAGGTGATCGTCGCCATTAACAAGGACGAAGAAGCACCAATATTCCAGGTCGCCGATTATGGTCTGGTGGCTGATTTATTCAAAGCGTTGCCCGAGCTGGATGAGGCTTTATAGCTCATCACCACTGTATTAAAAAAACCGGCTTTTATGGCCGGTTTTTTTATTGACGCCAGGCAGGCTCACAAAACAGCAAACAGGCTCTCGTTAAAGCTCATCGATTATTTTGCTTGCTTTTTGACTTGCGGTACTGATCCCGTAACTCCCGACGTTTTTCCGGCGGTAGCTCCCGATACTGCTGGCGTGCTTTCTTAATGCGCTCCTGATCTCCAGGCGGTAATGACTTGTATTTTTCGTAGCGTTTTTCAATCTTTCGCCGTTGCCTGGGTGTTAGCTCCTCCCAGCGTTTTCCGCGCTTATCGCCATTTTGCCCTCTGCTTTCTTCCTCATGCTCGGCTAATATCAACGCTTTCCGAGGATGCGGCCCTCTGTCGAAAGGATGGAAGTGAGGCGACAAAGCCCCCACGCTCGACGTATTCTGCTGATAATTCCCCGAGGCCAATCCCGGTATCAATACGAGGCACAAGAGGAAAATTTGCCGCTGTAGCATGCCCATATCAGCCCCGCAGTCGTTGTTCATCCTCGGCAAGCCAATGGTAAAACTCCAAATCTTCCAGTATTTCCAATTGCTCTTCGAGTTGTTGATCGCTAACCAGGGAGTGGTTATCCGTAAGTGTCCCGGTGTCCAAATTAATAATTAAAACAAAGACCAAGGCACATGCGCTGGCCATACTGGTGGCAGGCCACATAAAGTTTCGCAGTTTATTTACCCAGGGTTTGCGATGGCTATCAAGGGCCTTTATACGTGCCTGGCGAAGGGATCGCACCTTATCATCTGTCAGGTCTTGTTCAGCTGATCGAAGTTGCCGCTGTAAGTATTCCTCCATCATTCTGCTCATGGCTCCAGGTCCTCGAAGGATATATTTTCTAATAATTTACGCAAAGCATGCATGGCCCGTGAATAGTGGGTCTTTACGCTGCCTTCGCTACATTGCATCACGATAGCTGTCTCGGCGGTGGAAAAACCCTCCCAGCAGCGCAACATAAAAGCCTCCCGTTGACGTTTCGGCAAGGTCCCGACAGCATCGCTAATCCGCGCCAGATTTTGCTCCCTCTCCATGTGTACGTCTGGTTCGTATATGCGCCCGCCGATTGATAGATCAATCGGGTTTGCCTCTTTATCATCTTCCAGTTGGCGCGAGCCAGGTAACCACGCGATTACCTTATCCCGTACTTTTTTACGTCGAAAAAAATCATTAATCCGATTATGGAGAATGCGGTAAAAAATCGCTCTCCACTCTGATTTTGGATGTTGGGCGTAATTCTTTACCAATTGCATCATGGCATCCTGAACTATATCGAGCGCGTCTGCTTCTTCCCTCACCGCTACTCTTGCCATCGAGAATGCCCGGCGCTCGACCTGGGCCAAAAAGCTGTCAAGCGCTTTTGTCATGTCTGCTTCGGCCATCTCACTGGTGTCTCTTGTCAGATAGCCGGCTTCACCAAAAAGATTGCGGTCACCGGTCATTGCAATGGTTGTAAATTAGCGGTGTGCGTGATGAATCACTTCGTTCAGTAATATGCCGCCGACAATCCATTTGTAGGCATCATCATGGCCGCTATGGTAGTAACGATGGTATCGCCTTCCGTGATCATGTCGGTGACCACCATGATTGTACTTGTGGCCACCATGGTGGCACTTGTAGTTGTGATAGCGGTGATACCTGTTATGGCTTCTATGGCTTCGGTAGTGGCGGTCACCATGATAGCGGTGATACCTGCGTTCGAGTCTGTAATCCCGGCTATCGTGCCGGCGATGTTTATCGAAATGCCGGTCATCATAGTATCGATTAGAGTGGTACTGTTTTCCGTGGCCGTAGTGATGTCTGTCCCGGTCGCGATCACCAGCCCACACAGGCAAGGCCAAGACTAAAGCCAGCAGCGGAATTAACCCTATATGGTTAGTTTTGTTCATAATTTTTTCTCCTGCCTAGCGCTTGTTTATCTAGAAACGCTTGAGGAGGTAAATCGTTGACATTTATTAAGAACCTATTTGGGAGACGGTTTCGCCTCTGTGCCGACCAGTTTTGGCATTGAGGCTGATGAATTCAGATGCAGGTAATCCATTAAAAGGTGCCCGGCTTCTCTCAACAAGGGGTCTTTGGCATTATCATCCTCCCCGGCCTTCTCCTCGCTACCCTCTTTTTCAGCTTGAATTTCCTGATAGGAGGCCAGTTCAGGTAGTTTAAGGGCCCGTCGGCGTTTGTTTTCCAGCCCCAGCAGGTGATTCTCACGCGCTTGCTGAAGGGCTTTCCGCTTTTCCTGATGCAGGGTAATGGATTTAATATCACGCTGTTCATTGATAAACGCAATTTCGTCAAGCATATATTGCCAATCGGGACTCTTCGCCACACGTTGCGCATGACGCTCCTTTAAAGCCGGTAGCCATTTGCCGAGGGGTTGATAATAGGCATGCTTGACAGCATGAATGCTGTCCCAGGGCAGGGCGTATTCCTGGCTGCTTTCGCCAATTTGATCGTTATCGTAGTAAGAGGGGAAGATGATATCCGGAATCACCCCCCGGTGCTGAGTGCTATCGCCGGAAACCCGGTAAAACTTGGATTCCGTAAACTTCAGTTGCCCCTGATTCAGGGGCGCCAATACCTGCACTGTTCCCTTGCCGAAGCTGGGGCTGCCAACGACCAGGGCTCTCCTGTAGTCCTGAATGGCTCCGGCAAAAATCTCCGATGCCGATGCGCTCAAACGGTTAATCAAGACAAGTAGGGGGCCATCGTAAAACGCTTTACGTCGAGATCGCTGCTCGCGGGAGATGCGTTTGCTGGAATGCCGGATTTGAACCACTGGTCCAGGATTGATAAACAGGTCGGTTAGGGCGGTTGCTTCCATCAGTGAACCGCCACCATTATTCCGCAGATCTATGACTATGCCATCGACGCCATCTGTTTGAAGCTCAATAAGAAGTTTTTGTACATCGCGTGTTGTGCTTTTGAAGTTTGGATCTCGATTGCGGAAGGCCTCAAAGTCCATATAAAAAGCAGGTATATTAATAACGCCGACACGGTAGTTATCCTCACCAACTTCCAGTTCAAGCACCTCTTTTTTTGCTGCTTGTTCTTCCAAACGTACCTTTTCACGGGTGATAGAGATAATCGTGGTTTGGCCGGAGATCTCAGAAGCGGAGGGCAGCACTTCGAGACGTACTATGGTATCTTTTTTGCCACGAATAAGATCCACCACATCGTCAAGCCGCCAACCGATCACGTCCGTTATTTCCTCCGTTCGCCCCTGGGCGACGCCGACAATCTTGTCCCCTGCCTTAAGGGTGCCTTCCTTATCCGCTGGCCCCGCGGGGACGACTCGAACCACTTTGGTAAATTCATCTTCTCGCTGTAACACCGCGCCAATTCCCTCCAAAGACAGGGACATGGCTATATTGAAATTATCCAGTGTTCGAGGTGACAAATAGCTGGTATGAGGGTCGTATACTTCTGTTAATGCGTTGATAAAGAATTGAAAAGCGTCGTCACTGTCCTGTTGACTCAATTGTGCTAGCTGATTGCTATAGCGCTTTATTAGCAGTTCCCTGGCAGCATCCGGCTCTTTGCCGGACAGGATCAGTCGC
>DLXZ01000215.1:19482-19742 GCA_003448675.1 Porticoccaceae bacterium | reverse complement strand
GGCCGGCATATAGGCCCCGCAGAGTATCGACCCGGCGGCGGGGCCGGAGTTGTTGTTTATCAGTCTGCCCGTGGCTTTTGGGGCGATGCCCGGCGGGATTCTTATCGGCGCCTTGTTCTTTATTCTGGTCACTATCGCTGCCTGGAGTTCCGCTATCTCGTTGATCGAACCGGGCGTTGCCTGGCTCATTGAAACCAAGGGTTTTAATCGTTTTGCCGCGAACCTGATTTTGGGGCTGATCGCCTGGATGCTGGGTTTGA
>DLXZ01000215.1:10244-19282 GCA_003448675.1 Porticoccaceae bacterium | reverse complement strand
AGCTGGGTTTGGGGACGGTATTGTCGTTTAATGACTGGGCTGAATTTAAGTTGGCCGGCATGACGTTTTTTGACGCCGCCGACTTTTTGACCTCCCGTATCATGCTGCCCCTGACCGGCTTGTTCATTGCGATATTTGTCGGCTGGGTGCTGACGCCGGCGATATCTCGGCAGGCCCTCAATGGCGAGGGTTCGCGAATCTGGTCGTTATGGTTTGGCGTGCTGCGCTATGTTTGTCCACCAGCCATCGCCGTGGTGTTATTGATGGGTTTGTATGATTCTTTCGTCTGAAGTTGTTTGTAAGAGCAGGGGCGGTTGTTTATGAAGACCCAGCGCATTGAGCGCAGCGCCATGGTTCTGCACCCCGCGCCGTTGTTATTCGACCTGGTTAATGACATTGACGCCTACCCGGAATTTATGGAGGGTTGCCGCAGTGTGGAGGTGCTGTCTCGCACTGAGGATGAAGTGGTGGCGCGTTTAGACCTTGCCAGGGGGGGGATACGTCAGAGTTTTGCTACTCGGAACCGCCTGGTGAGGCCGTCATCCATTATGATGGAATTGGAAGACGGTCCTTTCACCCGCCTGCATGGCGAGTGGCAGTTTAAGGCGTTGTCGGGTTCAGCGTGTAAAGTGAGCCTGATGCTGGAGTTTCAATTTAAGTCGGGTCTTGCCAGGTTGGCGGGGAATAAACTGTTTACCCAGGTCGCGAATAACCTGGTAGCCGCGACCACGGCGCGCGCGGATGTTGTGGCGGCGAGTCAGCGCCTGATTGTCGCGAAACAACCGGTTCCGGAAAAGAAAGTTCCTGAAAACACATAGATCTTACTGTCAATACACTGGGCATAGATGTTTGTATCAATGAACAATTGTAAACATATCGAGGCGGAAACCATTCTTGTTGAAGTGGCTTATGCTCTGGCTAATGAGCAAAAAATCATCGCTCTGGATGTGCCTGTCGGCACCACGGCGCGGCAAGCGGTGCTGATGTCCGGTATCGTGGAAAGTTTCCCTGAAATTGATGTGGAACAGGCGACCATGGGTATTTTCAGCCAGGTATTGGGGACCAAAGGTCTGCCCGGCCCGGATGAGTACCAGTTGCAAGCTAAAGATCGGGTAGAGATTTACCGGCCCCTTGTTGCCGACCCAAAGGAAGTGCGTAAAAAGCGTGCGGCTCAAGCCCGACAGCGCCGAAAAGAAAAGGATTCACGTACGTAGGTTATTGAGATTGAACAATAAGCCGGTGCTTACTCGTTTGTCTCTAGAGCAGGTGGCTCGATGCTGTAGGCTTCGAGCTGGGGTTGTTCCGGCGCCTCGGCTTGTTCCACTTGCAGGCTGGCCGCGATGCTGCTGGGCAGGTAATCCCCGGAGAAATGGCTCAGTTTGTCGTCGGTGAAATAGATGCTCACGCGTTCGCGCAGTTCTTCCCTGCCCGGGTGTTTGATGCTGTAGTAATAATCCCAGCGCGACTGGTCGAAGGTGTCGGCGATCAAGGGGGTCCCCAGGATGTAGCGCACCTGTGAGCGGTCCAGCCCAGGGCGCAGTTGATCGATCATCTCCTGACTGATGATATTGCCCTGGCGAATAGTCATCTTATGAACGTCGGGGTATTTCAGGTAGGAGCAACCCGTCAGTCCCGCCAGTGTCGCGGTCAGGAGAAGAGTTATCGAACGGATTGCCATGCGGGGTTCCAGTCTGCTTTCTGAACAGGGATAATACCTCATCCGGCATTTTAGTGAGAAGAGGCGAAGGCGGGTGTCCCGTGACAAAAGCGATTTAAAGAAAGCTGGCCTTAAAGCTACCCATCCCCGGATCAAGATTTTGCAGATTCTTGAGCAGGAGTCCGATAACCACCTGAGTGCGGATGATATCTATCGCCACCTCCATGAACAGGGCGAGGAGGTCGGGATCGCCACGGTTTATCGGGTACTGACACAGTTTGAAACCGCGGGCCTGGTTTGTCGGCACAGCTTCGATAGTGGCCCCGCGCTCTATGAGCTGAATCAGGGCGAGCATCACGATCATATGGTGTGTGTTGACTCCGCCGAAGTGTTCGAATTTCGCAGTGAGGAAATCGAAACCCTCCAGCGACGTATCGCTGCGGAAAAAGGTTATGAATTGATCGGCCACAGTTTGGTTCTTTATGTGAAACCAAAGAATCAGGCGTGAAGTGGTGAATCATAGCGGCGGTTTCTCCGCTGGCTCTGGAGGCCAAGTCCTCCCCAGGCAGTAAAACCCAGACAATCTCCCCCAACGCGAGGAACAAGAGTGGAAGATATCAGTTTGCAATCGCGCATCGATGCGCTGACCGAGGAGCAGGTTCTTATTCAGGACAGCGCTGTAGCTTTTATCGCTCAGGATGAAGAGCTAAAGAAAACCCGCGCCAGCCGCTTTGTGCAGCCGGGCTTTGACACCGAAGTCTGGCGGGAAATGGCCGAGCTGGGTTGGGCTGGTTTTCTGGTGCCCGAAGCTTATGACGGCATTGGCCTGGGTTTTAACGAATTGCATACGGTGCTGATTCAGTTGGGTAAAGGTCTGGTGCCCGCGCCTTTTGTCGCTACCGGCGTCGTGGCCGCGAGAGCTTTGATTGACTGCGATAATGAATCGGTAAAAAAAGAAAAGCTGCCGGCCCTGGTGGTCGGCGGGTGGAAACCGGCGCTGGCCTGGCAGGAGGCCCGCGGCAGCCTGTCGGTAAGTGCTCAGCAGGTGACTGTCAGCGATGGCAAGATCAACGGAGTTAAATTGTTTGTGCCCGACGCCGGCGGAGCGGACGACTTTATTGTCTCCGCCGCTGGGCCCAATGGCACGGAGTTGTACCTGGTCAACCGGGAAGCGTCCGGCTTGAGCATTGACTACGAGCAACGTATCGATGGCGGCTTCTATGGCACCCTTAATTTCCAGGACGTTGCCATTGGAGAGCGTTTGGCTGGTGCCGATAAAGCCGAGGTGATTCTGGCGAGGGCCATCGACGAAGGCTGTCTGGCCATTAGCGCCGAGTTGCTGGGGGTGATGACACGGGCCCTGGAGCTGACCGTGGACTATCTTCAGCAACGGGTACAGTTTGACAAGCCCATCGGTAGCTTCCAGGCCCTGCAACATAAATCCGTGGATCTGTTTATTCAGTCGGAAATTTCCCGCTCCGTGGTCCTGCAGACAGCGGCGTTATTTGACGGTGAACCGAGTGATCGGGAGCGAGCTGTCGCTGCGAGTCAGGTTAAGGCTCGCTGTGCTGATGCCGCTTTGATGATTACCAAGGCTTCGATTCAGCTACACGGAGGTATCGGTTACACCGATGAAGCCAATATCGGCCTGTATCTGAAAAAAGCCATGTATCTGGCTTCCTGGTTGGGCAACGCCACTACCCACCGCAAACGCTACGCTGAATTGACGCTTTAAGGGGAGCCGGAAATGACTGAGCAAGCACACAATGAATACAACGCCATGGATGACGACGCTTTCCGCGTCATGGTGCATGAGTGGATTGTCGAAAATTATCCCCAGGAGTTGCGTTTCAAACCCTACCGAATGCACTGGGATGAAATCGGTGATTGGTATCTGACCCTCTCTAAAAAGGGTTGGCTGACACCGGCGTGGCCGGCGGAATACGGCGGCATGGGGCTGGACGCCAACAAGCTGCTGATTTTTATGGATGTCTGCGAATCCTATGGCGTCGGTCGGACCCCGGACATGGGCATCACCATGGTTGGTCCACTGTTGATTCAACACGGCTCCCAGGAGCAGAAAGACCACTATCTGCCGCGTATTCTGGCCGGCGAATATATCTGGTGTCAGGGTTATTCCGAGCCGGGCGCCGGCTCCGACCTGGCCTCCCTGCAGACCTCGGCGGTGCGTGATGGCGATGACTATGTGGTCAATGGCCACAAGATCTGGACCACTCTGGCCATGGATGCCAATATGATCTTCTTGCTCGTGCGCACCAATAAAGAAGGCAAAAAACAGGAGGGCATTACCTTCCTGCTGGCGCCTCTGGATACGCCGGGTATCACGGTGCGGCCGATTATCAACCTGGGCATGCATGATGAATTTGCCGAGGTGTTCTTTGATGATGTCCGAATCCCCGTCGCCAACGTGGTCGGTGGCGAAAACAAGGGCTGGACTATCGCCAAGGCGCTGTTGGGTCACGAGCGAATTTTTATCGGCAGTCCCAAGTTCGCCATTCTGGCCATGGCGCGGCTGAAATCTTTGGCCAAAACCGTTGGCCTGTTTGACGATCCCATCTTCGTTGAGCGCTACACCCGGCTGCAACTGGACATCGACGATCTGTTTGCCACCTACAAGCGCTTTGTCGAAGTGCTAAAGCGCGGTGGTACCATTGGTCCGGAAGTGTCCATGCTGAAAATCTGGAACACGGAAACCCAGCAACGGCTCACGGAACTGATGATGGAAGCGGCGGGAGAAAATGGCGGTATTCAGGATGGTATCGCTACCGATGATGGCCTGGTCCGCCCAGCGGGAGAAGTGATCGGTTCGCGGCCCTCGACTATCTATGGGGGCAGTAACGAAGTGCAGCGTAATATTCTAGCCAAGGCGGTACTGCGTTTGCCTGGTTAGGTCTTAGGGAGATAAAGCGGTATATAGAAAGACAAGAAAGAACCAGGGCTCGACGCTTGACCATCAAAGTGGATAAGTCGGGCCCTGGCTTACATAATTAGAACAGCGTGGGAGCCACCAGGAATGGTGTGCCGATTTCCAGCACTTCAATGGCAATGATTGATGCTGATGATAGCGTCAGTAAACCAGCAACCACCCAGTTGTATCGCCTGTTTCCTGAAAATTTGTGCAACATTGTGTTTGTTTCACCTCGTGGATAAGTAGCTAACGGTTGTGCTTTTCCCTTGGCCGGGCCAGTCGTAATGCGGCCTGGCCAAAGTGCTTAGGGCATTGTCATTACGAACAAGTTGTACTCGACAAAGCCAAAGGCAAGCGCAGTCAATACGGTGAGTGAGACTGTTGTGAAGGCAGATTGAATATGAGTTTTCATGTTGTACCTCCTTGCTGGTGAAATGGTCTCTGGGGTGGTAGTGACCCTTATTGGATCAGTTGCAATTATGCTCATTTAATTACAAATAACTAATGATTATATTTAATTTGTAATATTAACCTGGGTTATTGAAAACTTTTTTATAATAAACAAAGCTATTTATTGGCCGTGTTAGGCCAATCTGGTTTATAGAGGAATGGGGTGAATGGCGAGTGGGATTACCGGAGGTCAGCGCGGAAAGGCTTGAATTGGCTTGTTAAAAACCGGCTCTTAAAAAAGAGCCGGCTGGGTGATAGAGATGGTATTGAGCAAGCACGCGCCGTAGACCAGCGCAATCAATGTGAGACCGCTGGCGAGCGCGGAGCCGGTAATGGGTCGGAGAAGTGTGTTCATAATTGTTTCCTCATGCTGTTTTTCAAAAAGGGGTGCGGCAAAGGGTTACTGGAATCTCGCTGCTGCTCCCGGCCTGGAGAGAAATTTACGCTTATGGCTGCTTTGTGTAAATTATCGACAATCGCCTATTAGTTATGCAAAAATGCACAAATGAAAGATTGGGATGATCTCAGATTCTTCCTTGCAGTTGCGAGGAACGGCACAGTATCGGGTGCTGCCCAGGAGCTTGGCGTCAATCACTCAACGGTGTCTAGACGCATAAATGCATACGAAAAAGAGAATGCTGTGCGTTTATTTGAGCGCTTGCCCAGCGGCTATGTGATGACCCAGGCTGCCGAAAATATTTATCAATACGCTTTGGATATCGAGGAGCGCACCCGGGCTGTTGAGCGGGAACTGTTTGGCCGCGACGCCCGTTTGCAGGGACGTTTGTGTATTACCGCATTTCACGGCCTGGCCAACCGCTTTCTATTGCCCCATTTGCAGCGTTTTCGAGAACAATACCCGGAAATAGACCTCGAGTTGTATGTCACCACGGAGCTGCGCGACCTGGGTGCCCGGGAAGCGGACATAGCCATTCGCGGCACTCCCCGCCCGCCTGAGCATTTGGTGGGCAAGAATGTGGCTAATTTCGCGCGTGGCATTTATAGCTCGGTTAAATACCAGGCTCGTGGTCTGCGTCGTCAGGAGGTGATTATCTGGCGGGATGAGCCACAGATGCCGGACTGGGTGGTGAGCCACTTTCCCGATGCCAGGGTGGCCTTGCGTGCCGATGACATCACCAGCATACGCACCGCCGTGAAAGAGGGCCTGGGTCTGGCGCGGATGCCCTGCTGGGTGGCTGATACCGAACCTGATCTTCTGCGTTTGAACCTGGATGTGGAGCCCAGCGAGTGGGGTTTGTGGGTGTTGATTCATGCTGATTTGCGCACTACCGCCCGAGTGCGGGTGTGTCGTGACTTTCTTATCGAGGCGCTCTCGACCCACAAGGATTTGATTGAAGGCAGGTTGTCTACCTACCTCTGAGTGGGCAGCCCCAGAATAGTCGACTCCTGGGCTTGAGCCCATAAATTGCGCAGAACGTATTTGTCCTTGAGGGGAGTTGAGTTTGCCAATGACCTTGCGTGGCCAGGGAGCAGAATAATGATGGAATTGCCTGCAGCCGGCGGTTGTCTGTGTGGTGGGGTGCGTTATGAAATCACCCGTCAGCCCTTTAGTCATGCCAACTGCCACTGTCGCTCCTGCCAGTTAGCCACGGGCGGTGCTTATGCCCCCGTAATGCTGGTGCCCACCGATGCATTTTCAGTGAGTGGTCCCCTGAGTGAATACCAAAGTACCGGCGACAGCGGCAACGAGGTGACCCGCGCTTTTTGTTCAAATTGTGGCACCACTATTTATGCCCGTACAACGCGGGTTAAGACCATGCGCCCGGTCTACGCTATGACCCTGGATAAGCCGGAAGCTTTCGCACCCGAGCTGGATGCCTGGGTGGACTTCGCCCAGCCTTCGGTGCGCCTGGATGACCGGCTGCCCCAGTATCGAAGGGACTTACCAGCGGAAGCAGCCGGCCTGCCGCCTCCCCTTGGCAGGAGAAAAAAATAGCAACCTGAATTGTGTCTGAAATGTGTATGATGTTTCCGGGCAAATAAAAGCCCGAAACCAAAACTAAAACCGATCCTAGAAGGTCGCGATAACAGAACTACCAGCGTTTAATATGATATTAAGGGGTGTCATCGTACAGCAGCCATTATGGAATTAATTCAACTTGGGGGACCGGTGGTCCTCGTCCTTATAGCTTTATCAGTCGCGGGTTTGACCATTGTGCTGTACAAACTCATCCAGTACCGCACCTATTCCAAAAGTCGTCAGAAGCGTGTCGATAACGCTCTTGACAATTTGGCGGCGGGGGATGCCGATACCGCTTTGAAACAATTGACGGCTGATAAATCTCCTATCGCGCAGTTATTGTGCAACGGTGTTTCCTGGTTGGGTAATCCAGGACGAAATGAGGACACCATCAGGGAAGAGCTGGCCCGTCGGGCTCAACAAATCATTACCCGGGTGAACGGGCTTAACGCCTTTGTTGAATTGATTGCCTACCTTTCGCCCATGCTGGGTTTGTTGGGCACGGTGCTGGGTATGATCGATGTGTTTTACGGGCTCGCCAGCGAGGGTGGCGGCGCCGATACGGGCGTGCTGGCCGGCGGTATCTGGGAAGCCCTATTGACCACCGCCGTGGGGTTGACCGTGGCTATTCCCTTTGCTGTTATGCACGCCATGCTGGAAAGTCGGGCCACCAATATCCGGCGCGGTATGGAGGATCAATTGACCCGTTTGTTTACCGCCGGATTGGCGGCGAATAAATCCTGATATTCCGTAGTCGCGGCATCCAAAGGCTATCCCATGCTGCTCCAGGCTCATCATAAAAAAACGCTGCGCCGTATCAGCATTACGCCGTTGGCGGATCTGGTATTTATTCTGTTGGTATTTTTTATTCTGGAAACCAGTTTTACCGAGTTTCGGGAACTTGCTTTTAATGTGCCGGAGGAAAAAGAAACCGCTGCCAGTGCCGGCGAAAGCCTGAGCATACAGCTGTTCGAGGGCGGGCAATTGTGGGTTCAGGGAATGTCCCTGGGTTTGGTTGCGCTGGGGGATTATCTCGACGATAAACAATACGGCGCGGATACCGCCATCGCCCTGGAAGTGCATCACCGCGTACCTCTGCAATTATTGGTCAACACTATGGATCAGTTACAGCGTCGAGATCTGGAAAAAATCCGTATTTTGCCTCTGGACAAGGGGCGAGCCGAAGGGGGTGATGGCTGATGTTTGACTTGCAGCCGGAGAATCGCAAGCCCGCGCACCTGGAAGGCAATATTCTACCGGTCATTAACATGACCTTCCTGTTGTTGCTGTTTTTTATCGTTGTCGGAACATTTTCCGAAAGCTTGAATCGGGATATTTCGCCACCCCAATCACTCAGCGAGGCACTGGGTGAGGCGAGTGCGGTGGAGCTGGAGCTGACCAGGGAGGGACGCTTGCTCTGGGAAGGGGAAGAAACCACAGTGCCGGCCTGGGCGGAGGGTTTTCGCGCGGAGGGCATGGCCCTGCCAGAAAAAATTCGCCTACGTGCCGACGCAAATACTCCCGCTGCCCAGTTTATTCCCGTGCTAGAGGATCTCAAGTTTCTGCGTGTTGCCCGCGTTTCCCTGGTGACCGTCAATGATGGCAATGTTCTCTAGGTACCACGCAGCAGACCGGCGCGCGGGTTTACGGGCATGTTAAAACGCCTTAATTCCCTCAGTGTCTGGCTTGGCTTGCTATTGGTCTCGCTGGTCATTCACCTGTTGCTTTCCTGGCACGCCTCCCGATCCATCGTTCAACCGCTCACCGTTCAGCAGGGCATGCCCGAAGCGGTCGAGGTGATGCTCGATCTCGCGGAAACTTCTGAAAAGGAAGAACTGGTTTTTGAAGATCAAATCGAGTTTGAACCGCCTTCCGTATTGGTTCCGACCACGGCGCTGGCGCCACCGCCACCGAATGTCAATCTGGCCATGGAGGCGGCTGCGGGGGGGCACAGTAGCGGTGGATTTTCCGCGCCGCTACTCGCCAATGAGCCGGTAACGGCGGGGGAGGGGGGTGGTGGC
>DLXZ01000215.1:8875-10034 GCA_003448675.1 Porticoccaceae bacterium | reverse complement strand
TGGCTATGGCACCGGGGTCGGTACCGGCCTCACGGATTCCGCGAATCGTTTTGCCGCCTATGTGCAGGGTCTGAGGGAAACCGGACTGGATGTGGTATTTGTGGTGGATACCACTGGCTCAATGGATTGGGTATTGGATGAGGTGAACGGGCGCATTATTGATATCGTTGATGCCATTCGGCTGCTGGTGCCGGTGTCCCGCTTTGGCGTGGTGGCTTATCGGGATTTTGGCGAGCCCGGTTATGTCACGCGCCTGCAAACGCTTACCTTTAGCCTGAGCAAACTGGAGCGCTTTCTCGGCGCCTTAAGCGCCGAAGGTGGTGGCAGCCATCAGGAAGCGGTTTACGAAGGCGTCAAAGTGGCCATCAATCAGGCCAGTTGGCGTCTTGGCGCGCGTAAGGTAATCATTGTGCTGGGTGACGCGCCGCCCCATAAAAACAAGGTGTCGCCGCTTTTGGCCATCAACAAGGCCTTCGCCCGGGACGGCGGACAGATATCCGCCCTCGATGTCAGTCGCGACGCCAATCCGGCAGTGCTGGAAAGTATGCTTGGACGCCCTGTGAATCGGGCATTTTATTCCGGTAAGCCCATGCTGGATTTTCAGTTGCTGTCGGAAGCCGGTGGGGGCATCGCTTCTACCCTTGAAGGCGATGTCAAGATCACTCGCCATCTGGTGTCTTTGATTCTGGGTGGGCAGTTTGCCCGCGAAGTCGCTTTGCTGCTTGAGGGGTTTTAGCCGTGGCCAGTTATGATTGTCGTTGGTTTTGGCTGGTGGTTATATTCGCTGCCTCTCAGATGGCGTCTGCTGCTTCACTGGATACTATTAAAGCCAATAGCGCTAACGCCGATTCCCTGGGGCGAATCAAAGCTCTGACCGGACAACTTATGGCGCAGGCCCAGCGCCAGATTACCGAGCTTGACACCGATGATTTTGTATTGATTGTGGATGCATACGGCAATCTGGTGTCTCAAACCAGAGAGCTGGGTGGGGGTAAGGGTGACTTTGAGTATCTGATTGATCGGGGCCAGGCATTGCGTCAGCGTTGTCGGGACAAAGTCCGCTCCCTGGAAAGCGTTACCCATGAGGATGAAGTCAAGCTGGAACAGCTGTATCGCTCCGATGTCTGGCATGATATTAATTACGCGCTTTCCGCCGTCG
>DLXZ01000215.1:8336-8647 GCA_003448675.1 Porticoccaceae bacterium | reverse complement strand
AATTACGCGCTTTCCGCCGTCGGCTACTGGCAGGCCTGGGCGTTACTCGGCATCGCCCACAGCAAAGATGGCGAGCGTGATCAGGTAGCCTGGCTGAACCGCGCCGAGAGTGGTTTTCAAGCGTCGTCGGTGCGTATTCTTTACCCTGGTATTGTCTATGGCAGTTGGCTGGGCATGGGCTATGTGGCCGCCGCCCGTGATCAGCCGGATGTCGCCGAGGAGCGGTTTCGTCGCCTGACCCAGGCCCTGGTTAGCGACCCGGAGAATCCGGTGCGTAAAATTGCCGAGGCTGAGCTGACAGTGTTGGCGCT
>DLXZ01000215.1:452-8110 GCA_003448675.1 Porticoccaceae bacterium | reverse complement strand
AAAGGTGAGGTTCAACCCGTTACTACCCGTACCAGGGAGCCTTTGAGCCCCAGCCTGGCCAATGTCTATCTGGAAGAGGCCTTCGTCCTGTTGCAGCAGCACCGGGAGACCGGCACCGGCGCAATAGCCGCGGCGGAGCGTCTGAAAGCGCTGATTGAGGAAGGTTATTTAACCACTGGCCTGGTTGCTCGAATTTTGTTCTACCGCGACGAAATTGTCGGTCAGGACCTGGGTTTATTTTCCCACTACGTGGATATCGAATTCGCCTACGCTTATCAGCAATACGACACCGTGGTATTGAAATACCGCGAGTTCGAGCAGCGAGGTGGCCTGGATTTGCTGATAAACCTGCGTACCTTGCAATACCACTACGCGGTAGCACTGTTAAAAATAGGGCAATACCACGATGCCTGGAATATGGCCGAAAAGTTACGCGGCAAATCGGACCTGCCGGCGCCGGTGATCAAGGCGCTGCCCAAGCTATCCTTCCTTATTGCCCAGGCTCTGCATCAGCAAAAAGGCAGTAACCGTAATCGCGTACGTGTTCTCAATGCCGCCGAGTATTTTCTCACCAAAAGCCCCGATGACCCGGATATCAGCGCCGCCCATCTTGCCTTGGGTCAGTTAAGTTTCAATCCTGACCGGGCCGAGCGACATTTGCGTGAAGCCAAACGCGACGCAAAATTAAAAGGCTCCATAGCGATGGCTCAGTTGCAACGCTCAATCAGCACTTTTAATAGCGCGATAGAGCAGGGCGCTATGGAGTCCCAGCGAAAACAGGCCCGTGAAATTCTGGCCCAGCTGGAGGAACTGCCGCGCTACGAACGCGACAAGCCCTGGTCCAGGATCTTGAGTCTGCAAATGCAAACAGTGCTGGCTCAGAATCTGGAGCAAGTCGTGAGCGGAATAGACGGGATAAATCGACAAGCCGCCCAGGACCCCAATTTCAAACTGGATGCCAATAGCCGCCAGATACTGCTTTGGTCAAAACTCCGAGCACTGGATCAGCTAGATGCGGGCAGGGTTCTGGGTTTTGTTCAGGAGCTGGTCAGCTTGGGTGAGGCGGGTGATGCCCTGGTGCAAAGGGAAATTTACCGCTTTTTTCTGGGTAAGGAACAACGTCGGGAGTTTGGTGACTTGATTCGCCTGGTGGATGCGGTCTACCCCGCCTGGGCTGGTCAAACCCAGGATCAACGTCAGCTACGCTTGATGCAGATTCGTGCCAGAACAGCCCTGGGCCAGCCTGGGCAGGCCTTTGAGCTAGCCCAGGCGATGGTGGGTGAGTTTCCAAATTCCGGTGACGCCTGGATGGCTTACGCGGAAAGTGCCGAGGCTGTGGAGGATTTTTTCACCGCCGAACGAGCCTGGGCGAAAATTGCCAGCGCCCAGCCCGAGGGCGCTCCCCGGTGGCGAGAGGCTATGGCGCAGCGAGTTGAACTCATGGGTTACTTTGAAGACAGAGTAGAAGACATCTGTGCCGTGCTTGAAGAGGCGCAACGCTATCGACACCTGGCCAGCGCCGTGGAGCAGGAGGTCATGGATACGAGGTTGAAAGCGAGTGCTTGCCCTTGAGCAGGGATTTGGTGAATATGGGGCAGGGTAATGAACCTGTTTAGGGCCAGATAAAACCGGGGTGAAACAGGAAACATGAGAATAAAAAAATACGATTTTGATTTTAGCCGCCGCCATTTTATGGGGCAACTGGCCAAGGGCGCACTGGCCACGGGCGTGCTTACCCCCCTGTGGCCGGTGCTGGCTAAAACCGGCGATATTACCGGTGTCTATCCCGATGAGTTGATGTCCATCGAAGCCTATAGCGGCGGTAAAATCAAAACCGGCGATACCATCAGCGCCGACAACGTCGAATATGTTAAAGACCTGTTAGACCCCATTCGCTATACCCAGATAGCTCAGATGGGACGGCGGATGCGTATGCTCGATACCACCACCGACATCATGCAGCTGAGCCCCTGGGAATATAATGAGGCAACCCTACGCCATCAGGGGCAGGCCATGTTTGACGGTGACGGCAATGTGGTCACCCGTGAGGGCAAGCCCTGGATTGGCGGCAATCCCTTTCCCGATCCGAGCACGGCGCTGGAGGTTTTCGCCGGTATCACACTTAGCTGGGGTCGCCACGACGCCTCTTTCTATGCCATTAAGGAAAGCGATGTCAGTCCCGATGGCAAAGTCGAATACAATTATGAACTGTGCTGGGCGGAACTGGCGGCCACTGGACGGTTAGTGCTGGAGCCAAAGCCTTACTGGACCGGCCACGAGCAAAACCTCCGTTACCAGTCGGTGTTTTTTGTTAGGCCCAATGATATTGCCGGAACTTCCTTCCTTAATATCTGGCCCTACGATCAACGGGAATTCCCCGCGTTGACAGGTTATCTGCCAGCCTTCAAGCGGGTGCGGCGTTTCCCCAGTAACCAGCGCTTTGAACCGCTGATACCTGGCTCCTCCTTATATTTATCCGATGCCTGGACTGCTGGCGATCCCTTTCTGACCTGGGGTAATTACCGGATCGTAGGACGTGGCCCGACGCTGGCGGCGGTCTCCCGCAATTGGCGGCCCGCTCACGAGAATTGGGAGCACACTACCCATGGTGGCCCCCATGGGGAAACCTTCTGGGATATGGATGTGGAGCTGATCCCCGAGGCCATTGTGGTGGATGCCGAGCCGGTTAAATTCCCCCGGGCGCCAATCAGTAAGAAGCGCGTCTGGTTTGATGCCCGCACACTGGCGCCCTTGATGATGGTGTCCTACGATCGGCGCGGTGAAATGTTTCGCTCCTTCGATGGCGCCGCGTCTTTGTACACCGACGGCGAGAATACCGTTTACGACGGTAAGCATCCCTACGCGTCCTGGACCCGGGTTCATGCCCACAATATTCAGACCAATCGGATGACCCGGCTGGAGCAGGTAAAACGCATTTCCGGTGGCTACGAGACCAAGGTGAATACCGACGACCTGTATGAAAAATATCTGACCCAGGCGGCGATTCGACGGTTAGGCCACTAGTGCAAACAGCCCGTAGCGTGTGAATGGTTTGTGGAGCGTAGTCGGGACGACGGGTTTGCCCAACTGGCATTAAGCGCTCATATTTTCGCGCAGATAATCAAAGAGTTTGCGTTGTGCGGTCGAAGGCTGGTTCCGGATGGTGGCGGCCTGATCGGACGCATTCAGACTGGTGAGAGGTGAATCCTCGCCGCTTGCTCGGTCTTTGTTTTCCTTTTGTACCAGACGAATCAGCTGTCTGATGCGCTGGCGTTCCAGTTGCGGGTGCTCGGCAAGCACCTGTTCCAGTAAGTCCTGGTCGCCAGTACCGAGGCGTTCGCCCAGGGCTTCAACCTGTTGAAAGCGCTGGCGAAACAGCCGTTCACCTTCCTCTTGTGTGTTGAGAGCTGCCAGAATGTTTTCGTGGTCGGCGTTCTTGATCAGTTTTGCGATAAAGCGTATTTGCCGACGAATGGCGTCGGCGTGTTTAAGTCGCCGGCCTTCTGCCAGGGCTTTAATCAGGTCATCGGGCAGCGGTAATTCGCTTAGCCGGGTTTTGGGCAGGCCCAGTAATTTTTCCCCAGTGGCCTGGAGGTCGCGCATCTGTCTTTTTTGCGCGGATTTGTTGGGTCGAGCGCTCGATTCCGTGTCGCCAGGGTTGATTTCATCGTTGTACGGATCATTCATGTCAACGTTTGCGGGGATAAGTTACAGGTAAAAAACCGTAGCCAGGCCGAGGAAGGAGAAAAATCCTACCACGTCGGTGATGGTGGTCAGCATAACGCCACCGGCCAGCGCCGGGTCGATATTAATGGATTTAAGCACCACCGGCAGCAGGGAGCCGGCAATGGCGGCGGTAATAAGGTTGATAACCATGGCTGCGGCAATAATGTAGCCGATCATTAGCTCATCGAACCACCAGGAGGCCAGAGCGCCTATTACGGTGGCCCAGAGCAGTGCATTGAAGGAGGCGGAGAGGAATTCCTTACTCAGCAACCAGCGTATATTGCTGCGGCTGATCTGCCCCAGGGCCATGCCGCGGATTACGACGGTCAGGGTCTGGCTGCCAGCGACCCCGCCCATGCTGGCGACGATGGGCATGAGGATGGCCAGGGCCACGACTTTGTCCAGGGTGCTTTCAAACACATTGATGACCACCGAGGCGAGCACCGCCGTGCCCAGATTGATGCCCAGCCAGATTGCCCTTCGTGGCGCGGTCCGGCGTACCGAAGTAAAGGTTTCCTCTTCGTCGCTAAGACCGGCGAGGCCAAACAGGGAGTGTTCGGCATCCTCGATGATGACATCGACCACATCGTCAATGGTGATCCGGCCCAACAGTTTGCCGTCGTCATCCACCACGGGCGCCGATACCCAGTCCTGACGTTCGAACAGCTGGGCCACCTGTGACGAAGGAGTTGATGCCGGTATGGCATCCGTGTCGGTGTCCATAATCTCCCGTACAGTGATATTGGGCGATGCCGTGAGAATTCGCCCCAGTGGCAGTGTGCCGAGAAAGGCGTCATGTCGGTTCACCACAAACAGACTGTCAGTGACATCGGGGATTTCCTCGTGCCGGCGCAGGTAGCGGAGAATGACGTCGATGGTCAGGTCCGGGCGCACGGTGATGGTGTCGGTATTCATCAGGCCGCCGGCGCTGTCCTCATCATAGGCCAGGACGCTCTCGACCCGCAGGCGGTCCTGGTTGTCCATGGCTTCGAGAACCCGGGGAATTACGCGCTCGGGAAGTTGTTGCAGCACGTCGACCACGTCGTCGGTATCCAGGCCCGCTACCAACGCGGCCATCTGCTCGCTGTTCATGCCCTGGAGAAATTCTTTTTGTAGTTCCTCGTTGAGATTGGAAAAGACATCGCCTTCGACTTCCGGGTCCACCAGTTCCCAGAGCAGGCGGCGAACCTTGGTTGGCGAGGATTCTATGTAGTGGGCGATGTCCAGGTTCGCCATATTATTTAGTGCATGACGAACCTGATTGACCGTGCGCGAATCGACTAGGGTTTCGTCGAGCAGGGACAGCAGCGACAGTTGGTCGGTAGTGGTTTGGTTCGCCGGCATGAAACAGATTTTCCTGGTATGCGCCTGTAGGCTGAGGGTTTTCCGTGCAGTGCTTATTCTACCGTCCCCAGGCGTGAACGGATACGATGAACCGCTAGCGTATGGCTTACTCGCCCTCCCCGAAATAGTCGGCTATTAAAGCGGTAATGGCCTCGCAGGCTTCGGTTTCGTCCTCGCCGTCAAACGTAAATGCCAGTTTGGTACCCTGGGCTGCGGCCAGTAGCATCAGTGCCATCACGCTTTTAGCGTCGACCGTTTTGTCCCCCATGCCGGTCTGAATGGAGCAGGAAAAACGGTTGCAGGTGGCGGCCAGCTTGGTGGCGGCGCGGGCGTGCAGTCCCAGCTTGTTAATGATGGTGAGGTTTTTTTCGATCATAAGTGTTGTCCGCAGGGCGAGCCGTTGCCTGAAGGATTATATTTTTGTTTGGCGATCGGGTTCCAGCCTTGGCTGTCAGCCGTCCAGTTCGCGGTGTTGAACCTGGATGTTGGTAAACTGCTTGGCGAACTGTTGGGTGAGCTGGTTGCAGATATAAACCGAGCGATGCTGGCCACCGGTGCAACCCACGGCAATGGTCAGGTAACTGCGGTTGGTGGCCGCGTAGCGGGGAATCCAGCGGGAAAGGAAACCATTCAGATCCGCAAGCATGGCCGCTACCTCGGTTTGTGAGTCGAGAAACTGAATGACCGGCTGATCGTTGCCATTGTAGGAGCGCAGCTCTTTTTTCCAGTAGGGGTTGGGCAGACAGCGGACGTCAAAGACGAAGTCCGCATCCACCGGCACGCCGTATTTAAAGGCAAAGGACTGGAACAAGACCGCCATATCGTTGGCGGTTTCCGGGACGATCTGTTTCTTGATCAGGTCGCGCAGCTGGTGCAGCGACATATTGCTGGTATCGATCTGCCGACTGGCAATTGCGGCCACCGGTTCCAGTAATTGCCGATCCAGGGCAATGGCTTTTTTCAGATCAACCGATGCAGAGCTCAGTGGGTGGCGCCTGCGGGTTTCGCTAAAGCGGCGGATCAGGGCGCTATTGCTGGCATCCAGATACAGAACTTCGCACCGGATACCTTCTTTGCGCAGTTGATCGATGATGTTGGGAAATTCGTCCAGCTGGCCGGAAATATTACGGGTATCGACGCCGACGGCAATCTGGTTCAGGCTGTTGTCGCTACCCTGGCGGATATGCTCGAACAATCCCGAAAGCATGCCGATTGGCAGATTGTCGATACAGGTGAAGCCAACATCTTCCAGCACGTGCAAGGCAGTACTTTTGCCTGATCCGGAGCGCCCACTGACAACAATAAGCCGGGTATTGGGCTGCTCCATCCTTCCACCCTAGCAGTTGCTGATGGCTGTTTGGTACAGGGCGTCGTTGGAGGTGCAGCAGCGTAGCTGGTGGCGCACCTCTTCCGATTGCAGGAGCTCGGCGATACTGGACAGGACCTGCAGGTGCTCGTCGTTTTGTTCGTCAGGCACGATTAGGGCAAAAATTATGTCCACTTCGGCATCGTCGTTGGCTTCGAAGTCAACGGGTGTTTCCAGTTTCAGCAGCAGGCCGGTGATCTTTTTGCACCCTGCCAGCCGGCAATGGGGAATGGCAATGCCGCTGCCGATGCCGGTGCTGCCGAGCCGTTCGCGGTTGAGCAGGCCGTGGTAGAGCTCGTCGGCATCGATATAGCCGGTATCCTCCGCGAGCAGGTCTGAAATGGATTCGAGTACTCGTTTTTTGCTCAGACCGGGTATGTTGCACCGTGTTCGCTTGGGACTGAGCACTTCGGCAAGGTTCATGGTGTAACTAGTGACCTCTGAGCTTTTCTTTGCGCTTAATCAGTTGGCGATCCAGCTTGTCAACCAGGGCGTCAACCGCCGCATAAAGGTCTTCATGCTCGCTGTCGGCAAAGAGCTCGACGCCGTTGCCGTGGACGGTTGCCTCGGCTTTTTGCACCAGTTTGTCGACTGACAGGATGACCGCGACATTGGTGATATGGTCATTGTGGCGTTCCAGACGGCCAATCTTGTTGGTGACGTAGTCGTGAATGGCTTCGGTCACGTCGAGGTGATGGCCACTGATGGTCAACTGCATATTCTGGCTCCTTATCTAGGCCTGTTCAGGCGCTCTGTTTAAAACGCTTTCGATCACTGGAAGAGGGAATGTGCATACTCTCCCGGTATTTAGCGACGGTACGCCGCGCCACCTTGATGCCTTCGGCTTGCAACATGCCGGCAAGCTTGCTGTCGCTGTAGGGCTTGGCGGGTGGCTCGTCGCCAATCATGCGCTTGAGCATAGCGCGGATGGCGGTGGAAGAACACTCTCCCCCGGACGCGGTATTGACGTGACTGGAGAAAAAGTATTTCAGCTCGTAGACGCCCCTTGGCGTATCGATATATTTCTGCGTGGTTACCCGGGAAATGGTCGATTCGTGCAGGCCAAGAAGGTCAGCGATATCGGCCAGAATCATGGGTTTCATGGCTTCCGGGCCTTTATCCAGAAAGCCCTGTTGTTTTTCAATGATGGTGCGGCTGACCCGCATCAGGGTGTCGTTACGGCTTTCCAGGCTGCGGATAAACCAGCGCGCTTCCTGCAGGT
>DLXZ01000215.1:0-186 GCA_003448675.1 Porticoccaceae bacterium | reverse complement strand
AACCAGCGCGCTTCCTGCAGGTTATCCCGCAAAAAGGTGTTGTCCTCGCTGCGATTGGCCCGCTGCACCAGCTTGGCGTATTCCTGATTGATGCACAGTTTTGGCAGCAGGTCGGAATTCAGTGACACCACCCAACGGTTCTCTATTTTTCGCACGGTGACATCGGGGAGGACACCCCTTGGCGCA
>DLXZ01000188.1:6960-7096 GCA_003448675.1 Porticoccaceae bacterium | reverse complement strand
TGGAATATCGAGGCTATGACTCCGCCGGGCTGGCTCTGCTGACTGACGATAAGCATCTCCATTGTGTGAAAAAACAGGGCAAAGTCGAGGAGCTGGTTCGCAGTGCTGAACAGGAATATGAAGGCGGCGACCTGAC
>DLXZ01000188.1:0-6674 GCA_003448675.1 Porticoccaceae bacterium | reverse complement strand
GTTCCCTGGGCATCGCCCATACACGCTGGGCAACTCACGGTATTCCCAGCGAAGTAAACGCTCACCCTCACCTGTCCGATGAAATCGCGGTTGTGCATAATGGCATTATCGAAAACCACGAGATATTGCGGGCCGAGCTACAGGGTCAGGGCTATGGTTTTATTTCTGATACGGATTCCGAAGTCATTGCCCACTTGATACATGCCTGCTATCAGCGGGCTCAAAATCTGGCGTTGGCGGTGAAACAGGCGGTTGCCAGACTGGAAGGCGCTTATGCCCTGGCCGTCATCCACACTGGTTCACCTGATGAACTCGTCGGCACCCGCCATGGCAGCCCGCTGGTGCTTGGGGTGGGCATCGAGGAAAACTTTCTGGCTTCCGATCCGCTGGCCCTGCGTCAGGTTACCGACCGCTTCATCTATCTGGAAGAGGGCGATGTGGTGACCTTGAGTGCCAGGGGTTATCACATTACCGATATGGATGATCGGCCGGCAAAACGCCAAGTGGTTTCCCTCAGCGACCGGGCGGACCAGGCGGACAAGGGCGGTTATCGCCATTACATGCTCAAGGAAATCTATCAGCAGCCCGAAGTACTGGAAGCCACCCTGCAGGGGCGGGTGTCAAACCAGCACGTGTTGCCCGAGGCCTTTGGCGAGCAGGCGCCGGCTTTGCTAAAGCAGGTGGAATGTGTACATATCATCGCCTGTGGCACCAGTTATCATGCCGGGCTGGTGGCGCGCTACTGGTTTGAGTCCTGGGCCGGCATACCCTGTCAGGTGGAGGTGGCCAGCGAATATCGCTACCGGACGGTGGTGGTTCCCGACAACACGCTGTTTGTCAGTATTTCCCAGTCGGGGGAAACCGCCGATACCCTGGCGGCACTGAAGGCGGCCAGGCAGCAGGGTTACCTGGCCAGCCTCACCATTTGTAATGTTGCCAACAGCTCATTGGTTCGGGAATCCGATCTGGCCCTGATGACTCAGGCCGGGCCGGAAATTGGCGTTGCATCCACCAAGGCTTTCACCACCCAATTGGTTGCGCTGCAATTACTGGGCATCACCCTGGCCCGTTACCGGGGCAAGCTGAGCGGGGCAAAAGAACGGGAGCTGGTGGAAGCCCTGCATCAATTGCCGGCCCTGTGCCAGCAGGTGCTGGCGCTGGATGCCCGGATCGAACACACTTTTGAAAGCTTTGCCGACAAGCATCACGCGCTTTTTCTGGGTCGCGGTGTGCAGTATCCCATCGCCCTGGAAGGGGCGTTAAAGCTCAAGGAAATTTCCTATATCCATGCAGAGGCTTACCCCTCTGGTGAGCTGAAACATGGCCCTCTGGCGCTGGTGGATGCCGACATGCCGGTGATAGCCGTGGCGCCCAATGATGACCTGCTGGAAAAACTCAAGTCCAACCTCCACGAGGTTCAAGCTCGCGGTGGTCGTTTATATGTGTTTGCCGACGCTGCCGCTGGCTTCCACTCCCAGGATGGGGTTACGGTACTAGAGATCCCCCATGTGCCACCCAGTGTTGAGGCCATTATCTATACCCTGCCCCTGCAATTGCTGGCCTACCATGTGGCGGTGTTAAAGGGCACTGATGTCGACCAGCCGCGCAACCTGGCCAAGTCGGTGACGGTGGAATAGCTGTTATAGTGGATTAGCGTGGCAGTGGCCCAGTGTTTCTGAAAGTGCCGTGACGGAGAAAATAGATCACCTGCTCAATAACCGTCGGGTTACGCATCATAAACGGATGGGTGACCGGTAGCGTAATGTGATCGCGCATACCTTCAAGTCGAGTGTTTTCGACAGTCACCTTACCATCGTCACTATCGGGTAATAGGGCCGATAAAATCAGATTGACACTGCGGCTCCCGGCGATAACGCCCACCTCGAAATTCGCCGGACCCAGGCTGTTGGGCACACTCCATTGACCGGTGCCCAGCTGCAGGCCCGCTGGACCATTGATCAGCTTGAAGCCGGGCACCTCCGCCAGCTTGTCGACCACCTCGCTGCCCTGGTTGGGGGGGCCGAGCATTACCACCCGGCCCAGCTTATCGATAGTGTTGTCGCGCAAATACTGGCGCACCAGAATGCCACCCATGGAGTGGGTAACAAAATGTACTGTATCGGACCCAGGGTCGCACTTTGCGGTACCGGCTTCAATGGCCCGCTGGGCCAGTTCCTCAATGGTCTGGCTGGTGGAAGGGTAGTGGTAATTAACAACCAAATAATCCGCTGCTTCCAGCGCTTCAGCCAGCGCGTTCATGGAAGCTTCGGTTCGGGCCAGGCCGTGCAGCAAAATCACACATTCCGAGGCCAGAACCGGTGGCGAAAGCAAGAGAGTCAGGCAACAGCAAGCCCAGTAGGCTCGCTGGAGAGAATTACAAAAACGAGTTCTTAGTGCTTTGGCCAAAGCCGCTTCAACCCGACTTACTTAACCCGCAGGCTCAACAGGTTTTTCTGCATCTTTTGCAGGTGTTCCTGTAACTCCGGACCCTTTTGCTGAGCGACGCCAATGGCCAGTACATCCACCACCACCAGGTGGGCGATGCGGGAGGATAGCGGGGTGTAAATCTGGTTGTCTTCCTCGACATCGACAGTAATGGGAATGGTCGCTGCTTCGGCGACCGGTGTACTGCTGGGCGCCAGCGCCACCACGGTGGCGCCGTTATTTTTTACCAGGGCAATGGATTCCAGAATGGACTGGGTGCGCCCGGACTGGGAGAAGGCTACCACCACATCGCCGGGCCCCAGGGAGGTGGCGGACATATTTTGAAGGTGGGGGTCGGAATAAGCCGCCGTGGCCAGTTGCAGCCGGAAGAAGCGGTGCTGGGCGTCGAAGGCTACCGCCGCCGAGGCGCCAAAACCGTAAAATTCGACCCGCCCCGCTTCGCACAGGGCTTTGACTGCGCTGTCGAGCATATCCAGGTCGAGCCGGTCGCGGACACTAAGCAAGGTATCAACGGTCGAATCAAAGGCCTTGAATGTACATTCGGCCAGTGAATCGGTATCGGTGATGGCGATGTGCCCGTAACTGGGGCTGGACGCCAGCTGTTGCGCCAGCGCCAGCTTGAATTCCAGAAAACCGTTACAACCAACGGCCCGGCAAAAGCGAATAACCGTGGGTTCGCTGACCGCGGCTTGTTGCGCCAGGTCGACAATACGCATGCGAATCACTTCGGTGGGACGAGACAGCACAAACTCCGCCACCTTGCGTTCCGATCGCCGCATGGCGGGCAACTCATTACTGATAGTCTGGGTTAGCTCGGCCGGTTTCACAAAAGCATCCTGGTTGCCAGCAAGGTTTGATTGTAATGATATTGTCTGTCGGAACCTAGGGTGTCCATTGCCGCCAAAGCGCCGGGGAAGGCCCGGGTAATTCTGTTAGAATCGGTCCGCGATGGATGTTACTTCAATCATAGATCCCCTTAATAGCGATCAACGGGAAGCCGTTACCAGCACCGATGGTCATTTGCTGGTCCTGGCCGGCGCCGGCAGTGGCAAGACCCGGGTGCTGGTACACCGTATCGCCTGGCTGGTCCAGGTCGAAGGGGTATCACCTCACCAGATTCTGGCCGTCACCTTTACCAATAAAGCGGCGCGGGAAATGCGCGAGCGTATCTACCAGCTGCTGGGTCAGGCGCCGAGGGGGATGTGGGTGGGCACGTTTCACGGCCTCGCCCACCGCTTGCTGAAAATGCACTGGCAGGATGCTGGCTTGAGCGAAACCTTTCAGGTACTCGATGCCGATGATCAGCTGCGCCTGATTAAGCGAGTCTACCTGAATCAGGGTATCGACGCCGATCGCTCGCCGCCCCGCCAGGCCCAGTGGTTTATTAATGCACAAAAGGATGAGGGCTTGCGCGCCCATCATATCCAGCCCAGTGACGACCCCTTTACCAATGTCATGCTCAATGTCTATGCCGCCTATGAAGAAGCCTGTGAGCGGGCCGGGGCTGTGGATTTTGCCGAGCTGCTGCTGCGCGCCCACGAGCTCTGGCTGAACAATCCAGTGCTGCTGGCCCATTACCAGCAGCGCTTTCGCCATATTCTGGTGGATGAATTCCAGGATACCAATGCCATTCAGTATGCCTGGTTGCGCCTGTTGGCTGGCGATGCCAGCGTGGTGACAGCGGTGGGTGATGATGATCAGTCCATTTACGGCTGGCGGGGCGCGCGCATTGAAAATATTCAGCAATTCAGCCGTGACTTTAAAGCCGCCCGGACGGTCAAGCTGGAACAAAACTACCGCTCTACCGGCACCATTCTTAATGCCGCCAACGCGGTTATTGCCCGCAACGCCGAGCGCCTTGGCAAAAACCTGTGGACCGAAGCTGGTGACGGTGAGGCGGTATCGCTTTACGCTGGGTTTAACGAGCAGGATGAAGCGCGTTTTATTGCCGAGCGGATACAGGACTGGGCCAAAGACGGCAATCTGCGCAGGGAGGTGGGTGTGCTCTACCGATCCAATGCCCAGTCCCGGGTGCTCGAAGAAGCGTTGCTGCGCTTGCAGATTCCCTACCGTATATATGGCGGCCACCGTTTCTATGAGCGGGCGGAAATCAAAAATGCCATTGCCTATCTGCGTCTGATTCTTAACCGCCATGACGACACCGCCATGGAGCGGGTTATTAATACACCGACCCGGGGGATCGGTGATAAAACCGTTCAGCAATTACGGGAATTTGCCCGTAGCGAGAATGTATCTCTCTGGCGGGCCGCGGTCTCGCTTCAGGCCGAGCTGCCAGGGCGAGCCGCCAATGCTATTCGCGGGTTTATCGAGCTGATCGACAACCTGCCCGGAGATAACAGCGAGCTGCCTTTACACGAACTGACCGAGCAGGTGCTCAAGGTCAGTGGCCTGATTGAATTTCATGGGCGGGAAAAAGGCGAACGGGGACAGACCCGAGTGGAAAACCTGGGGGAGCTGGTTGCCGCCTGCAAGGCCTTTGAGCCGGAGGAGGAAGACCAGCCCATATTGCGCCAGTTTATCGACGCGGCGGCGCTGGATGCCGGCGAGCGTCAGGCTGAAGCCGATGAAGATGCGGTACAGCTGATGACCCTGCATTCGGCCAAGGGCCTGGAATTTCCCCTGGTGTTTATGGCCGGTGTTGAGGAGAACCTGTTCCCTCATAAAATGTCGGTGGAGGAACCCGGTCGCCTGGAAGAGGAGCGCAGGCTCTGTTATGTCGGTATAACCCGGGCCATGAAGAAGCTCTACATTACCTTCGCCGAGGCGCGCCAGCAGTATGGCTCGGAAAGTTTTAATCCGGTGTCCCGCTTTGTGAAGGATATCCCTTCCGGGCTGGTGGAAGAGGTGCGCCTGTCCGGCAATATTAGCCGGCCCACCAGTTACGCTGGCGTTAGCTGCCATGAAGACGCTGACGACAGCGGTTTACGCCTGGGCCAGCGCGTCAGCCATGGCGTGTTCGGTGAAGGGGTGGTTCTGGGTGTAGAAGGCAATGGCGCCCACGCCCGAGTGCAGGTAAATTTTGATCAAGCCGGCGCCAAGTGGCTGGTACTGCAATACGCGAAACTGGCGGCAATCTAGGGCCCGCGCAAAAAAATAATGGTTTATTTGGACAGCTCAGTTAACGGGGGTGTAGGGATGATGAAACGGTGGATGCTGCTGGCGGCGCTGGCAATAACGTTGATGGCCTGTGGGGAAAAAAATGCGGCCCCGCAGAATACCGTAGGTGGTCAAAGCGGTGAGGTAGCTCAGCAGAATTTTGAATGGAAGATGGTCACCACCTGGCAGAAAAACTATCCTGGTCTGGGCACGGCGCCGGAGTATTTCGCTGAACTGGTGGAACGCATGAGCAACGGCCGGCTGAAGATCAAGGTCTATGGCGCCGGACAGTTGGTGCCCGCCCTGGAAGTGTTTGATGCGGTGTCCCAGGGCACGGTGGAAATGGGACACGGCGCAGCTTATTACTGGAAGGGAAAGGTGCCCGCCTCGGTGTTTTTTACCACCGTCCCCTTCGGCCTCAACGCTCAGGAGATGAATGGCTGGCTTCATTTTGGTGGTGGCCTGGAGCTGTGGCGGGAGGTCTACGCACCTTTTAACCTGGTGCCCTTTGCCGGCGGCAACTCCGGGGTACAAATGGCCGGCTGGTTTAATCGGGAAATCAACAGCCTGGCCGACCTCAAAGGCCTGAAAATGCGTATTCCCGGGCTGGGAGGCGAGGTCATTACTCGAGCTGGAGGAGAAGCGGTGACCATTCCTGGCGGTGAGCTTTACACAGCCCTGCAAACCGGCGTAATAGACGCTACCGAATGGGTGGCGCCCTACAATGACCTCGCGTCGGGTTTTCATCAGGTGGCCAAGTACTATTATTACCCCGGTTGGCATGAGACTGGCTCCACGCTGGAAATGATTATCAACAAAGAAGCCTGGGAATCCCTGCCAGCCGACCTGCAGGCCATGGTCGAAGCCGCATCCCGCGCCGCCAATCAGCATATGCTGGACGAATACACGGCGCGTAATAATGCGGCGTTGGTGACCTTGATAGAGGAGCATGATGTGCAGCTGCGGCGCCTGCCCGATGATGTGCTGATTGAGCTGCGCCGCCTGTCCGACCAGGTCCTCACCGAGCTGACGGAAAACGACCCCTTGGCCGGGCGGGTCCATGAATCACAAAAGGCCTTTCAGAAGCAGGTGAGCGATTACCACGAAATTTC
>DLXZ01000213.1:2956-3362 GCA_003448675.1 Porticoccaceae bacterium | reverse complement strand
GCGGGCTTTCGACTCGATAAACAGCACGCCCAGACGCCGCTTGATGTTGTGACGGGTGGCGTGGTGCATGGCCCGGCCACCGCCGCTGTCCAGGGAGATATTCACCTGGGGCATGCCGCTTTCGTCATAACCCACCGAGGCATTGGTCACCTGATCACCGGTGATAACGACCTTTTTCTCCAGCCACGCCGATGGTTCGCGGGAATTGGGGTCGCGGAAATCGAACTTTTCCCGACCGCTGGTTTTGCCGGGCCGGGCTTCCAGACGAAACTCCAGGTTCGCCGTTTTGCCGATAATCCGCTTGGCCTCGGCGGTATCCTGCACACCGGGCAATTCCACCACAATGCGATCCCGCCCCTGGCGTTGCACAATGGGTTCGGACACGCCCAGCTCATTGACCCGGTTT
>DLXZ01000213.1:0-2854 GCA_003448675.1 Porticoccaceae bacterium | reverse complement strand
GCTGCACAATGGGTTCGGACACCCCCAGCTCATTGACCCGGTTTCTCAGGGTGGTGAGATTCTGACCGACGGCGTAATCAATTTTCTCTTTTAGCGCCACCTCGCTGAGACTCAGGCTCAGACGATAAGCCTGGCCTTCCTCGCCAGTATCGCTGGTCAGCGGCAGGAGATCGCGAAAATCCCGGCGCACCAGACTCTGCGCTTCGTCGCGTTGCTCGGCATCGGCAAAGGTGAAAACCAGCTCGCTGCCTTCAAGCCGGGCTTTTTTGTACCGGGTTTTGCTTTCCCGCAGGGCCTTTTTGATCTCATTGAGCTGGGTTTCCAGATGCTTGGTAATGACCGAGTCGGTATCCACCTGCATCAGAAAGTGCACCCCGCCGCTGAGATCGAGCCCCAGCTTCATGGGCGTCGCTCCCATGGAGGCTAGCGCATCGGGGGTGTTGTCAGCGAGGTTCAGGGCCACCACATATTCCAGACCCAGGGCTTCCTGAATCTGACGTTTGGCCGCCAGTTGCTGAGCGCCGTCTTTCAGACGGATCAGTACGCTTTTATCATCGAGGCTCTCGCCAAAGTAGGCGATGTCGGCATCATTGAGACGAGACAGGGCCTTGTCCAGCACCGCCTGATCCATGACCATGGCGCCGCTCTGGCCGGAAATCTGAATCGCCGGGTCCGGCGCGTAAAGGTTGGGGGCGGCATAGGTAAAGCCCAGCGCCACCACCGCAACGATCAAGAGATATTTCCAGAGTGGATAGCGATTCATGAATGGGCTCTACGATCCTGTAAAAGCGCCGCATTATAGGTTAATTGCCTGGCCACACCAATCAAGGCACGCACCCGGCTCGGAGCCTCGGTTGCATTGCCCTCACCGCGTGTATTTATGGCTTTTTCCCCGCGAAATAATTTTCCGCGAAGCGCGCCAGCCGTTGTTCTCCGATGGCCTCGCGAATGGCGGCCATAAAATTCTGGTAATAACGCAGGTTGTGAATGGTGTTGAGCTGGGAGCCGAGGATCTCCTTGCACTTGTCCAGATGATACAAATAGGCGCGGCTGAAATTCTGGCAGGTATAGCAATCGCAGTTGGCATCCAGCGGTGCGGTGTCGTCCCGGTGACGGGCATTGCGGATTTTCACCACGCCCTCGCTGGTAAACAGATGCCCGTTGCGGGCATGGCGGGTGGGCATCACGCAGTCAAACATATCGATGCCACGCAACACCGCCTTGAGAATATCGCCGGGTGTGCCGACGCCCATCAAATAACGGGGCCGTGCCGCCGGCAACTGGCCCTGCAAACAGTCGAGAATGCGGACCATATCCTCCTTGGGTTCGCCCACCGACAGGCCGCCGATGGCGTAACCGTCAAAGCCGATGTCGCGCAGGGCGCTGGCGGACGCATGGCGCAGGTGCTCGTGCATACCGCCCTGGACAATGCCAAACAAGGCCGCCGGGCTGGCGCCGTGGGCCTTCTTGCTGCGCTCGGCCCAGCGCATGGACAGCTCCATGGATTCGCGAGCCTGTTTTCCATCCGCCGGATAGGGCGTGCATTCGTCAAACACCATCACCACATCGGCGCCCAGTTCCCGCTGCACCTGGATGGAACGCTCCGGGTCCAGGAACACCGGGCTGCCATCGATGGGCGACTTGAAGGCCACTCCGGCTTCGGTAATCTTGCGCATATCACCCAGGCTGAACACCTGAAAGCCGCCGGAGTCGGTGAGGATCGGCCCCTGCCAGTGCATAAAGTCATGGAGATCACCGTGCTTTTTGATTACCGCCGTGCCGGGGCGCAGCATCAGGTGAAAGGTATTGCCGAGAATCATCTCCGCGCCGATGGCCTTTATATCCCGCGGCAACATACCCTTCACCGTGCCGTAGGTGCCCACCGGCATAAAGGCCGGCGTTTGCACTTCGCCGCGCGGAAAACCGAGGCAACCCCGCCGGGCCTCACCCTCGGTGTGCTGGACTTCAAAGCGCATAAAACACTGGCGGCTCATGGCAGCAACTCACCAGGGGCCTGATCGTTACGGGTCATAAACATGGCATCGCCATAGCTGAAAAAACGGTAACCCTCGGCCACCGCCTGCCGGTAGGCCGCCATCACATGGCGGTAACCGCCAAAGGCGCTGACCAGCATTAACAGGGTCGACTCGGGCAGATGAAAATTGGTAATCAAGGCATCCACCATGTTAAAGCGATAGCCGGGGTAGATAAAAATATCCGTCTCTCCCTGCATGGGCTGCATCTGGCCGCTGCGCCCCGCCGTTTCCAGGCAGCGAACGCTGGTGGTGCCCACGGCAATCACCCGCTTACCCGCCTGACGGGTGGCCATCACCTGCTGACAAAGGGCGGGTGATACGTCGATCACCTCGCTGTGCATCTGGTGTTTCGACACCTCATCCACTCGCACCGGCTGAAACGTGCCGGCCCCCACATGCAGGGTAACAAAGCCGATATTCACGCCCCTGGCTTCCAACCGCTCCATCAGAGCCTCGTCAAAATGCAGGCCCGCCGTGGGTGCCGCCACCGCGCCCGGCACATTGGCGTACACCGTCTGGTAGCGCTCCCGATCAAGCTGCTCGTCATCCCGCTCTATATAGGGCGGCAGGGGCATATGCCCCACCGCGTCGAGAATCTCCATCACCGTCTGCTCGCCATCAACGCGCAGCAGAAAAAGATCACCTTCCCGGCCCAGCATCTCGGCCCGGTGGCCGCCGTCGAGTATCAACTCGCTACCGGGTTTAGGTGACTTGCTGGCCCGGACCTGGGCCAGCAACCGCTGCCCGTCCAGCACCCGCTCCACCAGCACCTCGACCCTGCCGCCGCTAGCCTTGCAACCAAACAGCCGGGCGGGGAT
>DLXZ01000022.1 GCA_003448675.1 Porticoccaceae bacterium | reverse complement strand
CCGGCTCGGGCAAATCCACCTCTCTGGCCTCACTGATCGATTACCGTAACACCAACTCCGCCGGCCATATCATCACCATTGAAGATCCGGTGGAGTTTGTCCATCAGCACAAAAAGAGCATCGTCAATCAACGGGAAGTGGGCATGGACACCGACTGCTACGAAGACGCCCTGCAAAACACCTTGCGCCAGGCCCCGGATGTGATTCTGATCGGCGAAATCCGCAGCCGCGAAACCATGGAACACGCCCTGGCCTTTGCCGAAACGGGTCATCTGTGCCTGTCCACCTTGCACGCTAATAATGCCAACCAGGCTCTGGATCGGATTATCAACTTCTTCCCGGAAGACCGGCATAAGCAACTGTTTCTCGATATGTCCCTGAATCTTCGGGGCATCGTTTCCCAGCGGCTCATTCCCACCATCGACAACAAACGCGCCGCCGCCATTGAAGTACTGGTCGGCACGCCACGAGTCAGCGACCTGATCAAAAACGGCAAGGTCGAGGAAATCAAGGAAGTCATGGACAAAGGCGCCAACCAGGGCATGAAAACCTTTGATAGCGCCCTGATCGAGCTTTACGAAGCAGGGAAAATCAGCTTTGAGGAAGCGCTGCAAAACGCAGATTCGAAAAACAACCTGCGTCTGCAGATCCAGCTCAAAGGCGGCGCGCCCGAATCCAACACGTCCCTCGACCTGGAAATTGAATCAGCGGCCGATAAAGCCGCGTCAGCGGACGAAAACAACTCAAATCCGGAATCAGCCTCTGGACAAGCGGAGAACGAAAAAAACATTCCCCAGGCCAGCGCCGCTAAAACGGATAACAACGCCAGCGCCCCGACACTCGGCGGCCTGAGTTTGTCTCTTGAACCCATAGAAGAGCCCGTGGAAGAAGAAGAGGCACCGCAGGCGGCGGTTGCAACCAACCCTTACGGTTCCTGACCGGATTCAGCAACACCCCATTAGCGAGCCCGCAGGGGCTCGCCGTCAAAACGGATGCCCTGCCAGCCGTGGCGCATAAAACTGCGGATATTGGCGTGATCCTCACCATCGGGCTTGCCCAGGACATCCTCACGGTAGTAACGACCAAAGCAGGCCAGGGTTTGCGCCTCGTCTAAACCGTTGAGCTTCGCGAAGGCAAAAATGCGGCAGGAACCGGCATTAGCGCCCGCTTCATTGACCACCTGATCCCCGTCGGGGCCATTGGAAAAGCGGGTTTCGGTGTAAAGATAGCGTTCATCAATCAGGGCGATCACGTCATCAAACTCAACGGTCTCCGCCTGGGTTTTGATTTTTTCCAGTAACGCGTTTACTTCCATCATCATTTCCAGCTGCTAACTCGAATTAAGAGCCCGCGATCCGCGGGCCTACATCTTCAGGGTTTTTTCAGAAAACTCGATAAAGTAATCGATGGTTTCCGGGTTACGCATGGCGTCACGATTCACCGATGTATCGATGTCGAAACCCATGAGGATTTTCTTGACCGGAGTTTCCAGCTTTTTACCGGTCATGGTGTAGGGCACCTCATCGATCTGAAACACCTCGTCGGGTACATGACGCGGGGTGAAGTCGCTGCGCAGCGACTGCTTGATCTGGCCGATGATGTCATCGCTCAGCGTCAGCCCCGGCTGCAACTGCACAAACAGTGGCATGTAGTGGCGACCGCCGGACAACTCCAGGCTGATCACCAGGCTGTCGGCCACGGCTTCGACTTTTTCGACACCGCGATAAACCTCGCTGGTACCAATACGAATGCCGCCCCGGTTCAGGGTCGAGTCGGAGCGCCCCATGATCTGGATGGTGCCCGCCCCGGAAAGGCGCATCCAGTCACCGTGGCGCCACCAGTCGGGGTAATCCTCGAAATAACTCTCGCGGTAGCGCACATCGCCTTCGTCATTCCAGAAATAGATTGGCATGGAGGGCATGGGCTGGGTAATGACCATCTCGCCCACCTCATCCACCAGGGCCTTGCCTTCGTCGTCCAGGGCGCGCACATCAACGCCCAGCATACGACATTGAATTTCACCGGAATAAACCGGCAGCAAAGGCGAACAACCGACAAAGGCCGAGGCGATGTCGGTGCCACCACTGATGGAAATCAGCCAGACATCCTTTTTCACCGCGTCGTAGACCCATTCAAAACCTTCCTCGGGCAAGGGCGAGCCGGTGGAACCCACGGCTTTGAGCGCACTTAAATCATAGTCATCACCCGGTTTCATGCCTTCCTTCATGCAGGCGATGTAATAGGCCGCGCCGCCGCCAAACTGATTCAGACGCGCCCGCTCGGCCAGGGACCAGAGCCGCCCGGTATCCGGAAAAGCCGGGTTGCCGTCGTAGATCACCAGCACCGAGCCGGTCAGCATGGAGGCCACACCGATATTCCACATCACCCAGCCGGTGGTGGAAAACCAGAAAAAGCGATCCCCGGGCTTGATGTCGCAATGCAGGCCCATGTGCTTGTAGTGCTCCAGCAAAATGCCACCGTGGCCATGGGTAATGGCCTTGGGTATGCCGGTGGTGCCGGAGGAATACAAGGTCCAGATGGGATGATCGAAGGCGACCTGCTCAAAGACAATCTCGGTTGCGGGGTTATCGAGGGCATCGGTCCAGTGATCAGTATCGGGCACCGTGCAGGCTTCGGCATTGCCCTGATAGTCGAACAGTACAATGCGCTCCAGAGACGGCAGATCGGCCTTGAGACGGGCCAGTTCATCCAGGCGGTTAATGGTTTTACCGTTATAACTATAGCCATCGACGGCAAACAACACCCTGGGGGAAATCTGCTGGAAGCGATCCACCACACTGTTGGTGCCAAAATCCGGGGAGCAACTGGACCACACCGCGCCGATGGCATTGGCCGCCAGAAAGGCCACCACTGCTTCGGGAATATTGGGCATGTAGGCCACCACCCGATCACCGGGCTCGACCCCTAGCTTGCGCAGGTAATGCGCCAGTCGCGCCACCTGCTGGTGCAGCGCCGCCCAGCTGACCTCGTACAATTCCTGGGTTTCGGACTCGGCCATCAGGGCCGGCCGGTCATCGGATCGCGCCCTGAAAATATGCTCGGCAAAGTTCAGCGTCGAGCCCTCGAACCAGCGGGCGCCGGGCATGACCGGGGTCGACAGGACCCGCTCAAAGGGCGTGGCGGACTGCACCTGGTAATAATCCCAGATGCTTTGCCAGAAGGCTTCCAACTCGGTGATCGACCACTGATAAAGCGTCTCGTAATCGGAAAAACTCAAACCCCGCTCAGCCGCCAACCACTCCATATACGCAGTCATATTAGAGTCGGCCTGCCGCTGGGCCGATGGCTCCCATAATTTCTTCATTCGCTATTTCCCGATCCGTTATCCGGCCTCTTATGCCATTTGGAATGAGCAGAGGCGCATATCAAACCCGCTCGATAATCAGCGCAATACCTTGCCCGACGCCAATACACATGGTGCACAGGGCGTATTTTCCGCCGGTACGATGCAGCTGATACATGGCCGTGGTGGCCAGACGCGCACCGCTGGCGCCCAGGGGGTGCCCGAGGGCGATAGCGCCGCCGTTAGGGTTCACATGGGGCGCATCGTCGGGCAGGCCCAGCTCGCGTGTGACCGCCAGCCCCTGAGCGGCGAAAGCCTCGTTCAGTTCGATGACATCCATCTGCTCCAGGCTAAGGCCCGCCATCGCGAGCACCTTTTTCGTGGCCGGCACCGGGCCGATGCCCAT
>DLXZ01000047.1:6513-11797 GCA_003448675.1 Porticoccaceae bacterium | reverse complement strand
AGCCAGCCCACACTTGATTTCTATCTCCTAGATAGAGGTTTGTGCGAGGCGATCCATTTATGAGCATTAGTACTTGCGGGTTCGTTCCGGAAAATACGCCTCTAAATATGTATATTGGTGCATAGCCCTGTGCTCGAGTTGCCACATGGAGCCCAGGAACAGTCTCTAGTACATTGTCCAGGTCAGTGGCTCCTATATTTTTTATGTCTTCGGCCGTGATAACAGAAGCTACCGCTGGCGCTTTTGACAAGGGTTGAGAAATGCCCGTTGCAATACTAACAAGCTCTTCATCACCATAATACGCTGCTAATTCACTCTCGTTGCTGCTTGCAGACGCCGCCATTGTTATAAAGAGGATGGCTATGTGGGCAGTTAGTGGCAACAAGAATCTATTTTTTTTCATGTTTAAACACCTTAAATATTCGAGGTCCACTTTCTTTGTTGTTTAGGTCCAGTGAAGTTTAGTCTGGCAGTGGATAGAGGAAAGAACCCTCCCTCATCGTTCTGTAAAGCATCGATATAGCAAGGTAATATTCCGGCAACGAAACACAGTATGCCCATGTAATAGTGTTCTTCTGTAGATATGTTTTGATCGGCAACTAGGCCAGCTACTAAGCCAGCAGCATTTAGCTGATATTTGAGGCGAGTTGATTTCAAGTACGACTCGATTTCAAACGCTAAATTAGTATAATTTCCTTGATTAAAGCCTAGAGATTTAGAAAAATCTAAAAATGGACGTATTCTTTCATCAGCCGTAGCTAATGGTCTTCCGAAGCCATATATTGATCGGTGTTTCTTTAATTCTTCTTTGGTGATTTCTTCTATTGTTAACCCTTCATTAATTTTCTCTTGGGCCCTATACAAAAAATCAAGGGAGCCTTTAATGGGGCGAAGCCCAAAGTTAGTAGCCTCAGATACTGCGATAGCAGCAGACACAGCTAAGGCTCCTGTAGAGCGAGCTGTGCCGGCTAACGCAGCAACTCGGTTATTCCATAATCTGGGGTCTGGGTAGCTAGTAGTGATTCGCCAAATTCCTTCTAGGAATTTCGGATATTCTTTGAGCTTTTTGCCAGTAATTCCAAAAATAAAGAATTCCATCCAGGAGCTATCGTTAAAGTCATACAAAACGCTTTTGCCGCGTAATATAGCGTCCTGGCCGAATATAATAGAGCCCATGTCAGTTCGCCAATTATCTTCGTGCTGTTTGAGAAGCGCAGGGCCTTTGGGCGAATATTGATTATCACTCATGTTGTTCATTCAGAGCTGTTGGTTAGCGTGAGGCCATCTGCGAAAAAAGGATAGCGACGAAAGCCTAGTTTTTCCTGCTCCAGCGCGTGGGCGGCCGCACCGGGCAATCGTAGAAACAGATAGATGATTTCGGCTTGTTCCGGGGCAAAATCGAGATCATGGAACGCCGCTGCCGCGACGCCCGAATAGGTCAGGGGTGTTTTTGCGTACTTTTCCAGTTCGGGCCGATACTCTTTTAGCCACTGCAGAGTCTTCGCGCTATCAGTCGCGCAAAGATGATCAAGCAGCTGCCGCACCGGGGTGGGACANNCGTGGGCGGCCGCACCGGGTAATCTAAGAAACATATAGATAACTTCGGCCTGTTCGGGTGCAAAGCCCAAATCACAAAAGGCCGCAGCGGTAATGCCGGAAAAAGTTAAAGGTGATTGTGAATAACTTTCCAGTTCCGACTGGTGTTTTTGTAACCACCTCAGTGTTTCGGTTTTTTCAATGGTGCAAAGAAAATCCAGAAGTTGCCGTACCGGGGTAGGGCAACTTGCGCCATTAGGATCAAAACCAGGGGTGTGTTCAAACTCCGGCCATACATCCGCACGTTCCTCTTTGGGCGGGTTACGAATGATGTCTCGCCAGGCTTCAAGATCAGTACCGCATCGCTGCCAGTACTGTAGTGCGGTGTAAACTTCCCTGCTGCCACCCAGGTTGCCCGCACCAACCGCAATAGCTGCCATTAGCGCTGAAGCGCGGGTTGAACCACCGACGCCGGCATTCATGGCTGCGCGGACGCTGTGGTCCCGGGGGCCGGGGTTTGCCAGCGCCACGGCCAGGGATTCGAAAAGTCTGGCCTGTTCGCTTGTTGGCGGGTCCAGTTTAAAAATCAGCCATATGTATTCAATGAGACTGATTTTACCCAGTAGGTCGCCGAAAACGTCGTAACCAGCGCAGTAGCAGGCGGAGGCAGCAAAGGGGTTGTCGGGCTCGGGCTCTTCCCGCCAGATTTTGGTAGTAATCTGCTCGCGGGGCTGTTGGTCGGTTTCGTCATTCATTTGCAGGATCCGGCTTACAGTATTTTGGGACCGGTCGCGAAAACTTAACTGTTTGCGCGCAGAAAGTCGGTGCGGCCGCCGATGGGGGGGACTTCATCGGGATCAATACGCACATCCAGTAGCGTGGGGCCGGGGTGGCGGCAAATGGCCGCACCATCGAGCTCGACCAGGTCTTCGACGAAGTTTATGGTGAAGGCCTGCGCTCCCATGGCCTTGGCGAATTCCGCGAAATCCACTTTTGGCAGATCAAATGCGATTGGCTCCGCACCGGTCATTTGCTGGCCGTGTTTCACCATGCCAAAGGCGTGGTCGTTAAGGACAACATAGATAACGGGGAGTTGTTCCTGTATGGCAACAGTGATTTCCTGGCCACTCATTAGCATGGCGCCGTCGCCGGTAATGCAAACTACCGGCTCGCCAGGGTGGGCGAGCGCGGTGCCCACGGCACTACCAATGGCCCAACCCATGGGGGCGAAATCCAGCGTCGCCCGGAAAAGCCCGCCCTTGGCGTCCCGTCTGCCGGCGATCCGGCGGTCGTAAGGGTGCAGGTAGTGTATGGCCCAGGCAAAGCTATTGCCTACATCGGCCAGATAGTGTGTGTGCGCGGGAAAAATATTGGGTAACTCCCGCATGAGGCGCTGGGGCTTGATGGGACTGGCGTCGGAAACATAGCCTGTTTCGTCGTCCAGCTTGAAGGCCCTTTTCCGGTCAGCGGGCTCGGTATTTTGCCGCTTGCCGACGGCTTTGTAATCCAGTGTTTCGTCACTGAGTTCACCGAGCACTGTTTCAAACACAGTGGCGATGCGTCCGCGCACGTGGAGGCCGGCCATGGGCGTTTTGGCCAGGTTAATCTCATTTTCTTCGATATGAGTAATGCGGTTGTTAAAGGCCTGTATATCCCAACCGCTGGTCGCCCACTGGCCGAGGTGGGCGCCGATGACAAATATTCGGTCGATATCGGGGCTTTGCATAAGCTCGCGGGCGTTTTGGTGACCCGCGACACCGATAACCCCTCGAAACAGCGGATGGTAGGGGCTTACCAGCCCTTTACCCTGAGGGGTAACAATGAGATGGGCGTTTATTTTCAGCGCCACGGAAAGGATCAGACCTATGGCTTCAGCGGCTTCATCGCCAATCAGGAATACCGGGTTGCTGCATTGCGTCATTTCCCGGCACAGTTGATCCACTGCAGCGGTATCAAATAAAGAAGGCCTATCCAGCAAGGCGGGTAGGTTGAAAGCCGGTTCCGGTGACTTGGGCTCCAGATGCCAGATATCCATCGGCACGCTGATATGGGCCGGGCCGCGTTCGGAAAAGGCGGTCATGATTGCCGTGACGAGTTTGCGCTCAAATTGATCCGGATGCGAGATCAGGGTGCTGTAACGGCACATTTGCTGGTAAAGCGCGACTGTATTGATGGCGGTACAGGAGGATTCCTGAACAGCGCTGGCACCAAAGCTTGCCAGGGGCGTTTGCGCGGTGATCACCAGCAGGGGAATGTTGTATTCCGAGGTGGCGGCGACACCGGTAATCAGATTGGTTGCCCCCGGTCCGGTAGTCGCACACACTACCCCCAGTTTACCGCTGTTGCGTGAGTAACCATCGGCCATATAAGCGGCGCCCGCTTCGTGACGAGCGACAACAGTTCTGGGCCCACCCTGGCGGTCACTGCGCGCCAGAGCGTTGTAAAAAGGCTCGATTGCACCGCCGGGAATGCCGAAGACGTATTCAACGTCGAGCTGCTGCAGATAGGCCAGCAGCAAATCACCAAAGTCTGTAACTTCAATGTAGGTTTGCTGTTGTTCCCGCTTTGCTACCAAAGGGGACTCTTTGTATATATTCATTATGGAGTTTCCCTACTTTCAATAGCTTGTGAATGTAACTTCATGCGAAGTGAGATTAAACGATATTGTTTCGCGGATAGCAACATGGCTACCGATGTGTTTGCAGACACATTGTGGCAGCGGGTTTCTGTAGAATGTGCTGCTTTGTCACCGGGTGGGTGACGGTGGAGCAGGAGTAGACAATGAACGAATTGCACCTTGAGAGCTGGTGGCAGCCTTTTACCAATGTTCGGGGTTTTCGCCAGAATCCCCGCCTGATAGAGCGCGCCGAAGGGAGTTATGTCTATACCCCCGAGGGGCGGGAGGTGCTCGATATCACCGCTGGTCTTTGGTGTGCCAACTTGGGTCATAGCCGTAAGGAGGTTGCCGACGCGGTTCATAAGCAATTGATGCAAATGGATTTTTGCCCGCCCTTTCAGTTTGGCTCGCCGGTGACTTTCAGGTTTGCTGAAAAGTTGGTTGAGCACGCGCCGGATGGGTTGAACCGGGTGTTTTTCACCAATTCCGGTTCTGAATCCGTTGATACGGCGATGAAGATTGCGGTGGCTTACCATCGGGCGCGGGGCAAGGCGACGAAATCGCGGTTTATCGCTCGGGAACGTGGTTATCATGGGGTTAATGTCGGTAGTACTTCGTTGCAGGGTATCCCCAATAATCGCAAGGGCTTTCCAACCATTGACGAGGTGGATTTTCTGCCCGATATGCTCGATATCGCCAATAGCGCCTTTAGCAGGGGCTTACCGGCAAAGGGTGCGGATAAAGCGGATGTGCTAGAGCAGATCATCGCATTTCGGGGTGCGGAGAATATCTGTGCGGTCATTGTAGAGCCTGTTGTGGGTGCTGGGGGTATGGTGCCACCGCCGCGGGATTATCTGCAGCGTTTACGTCAGATTTGTGATCGCTTCGACATTTTGTTGATTTTTGACGAAGTGGTGACCGGGTTTGGTCGCACCGGCTCGGCCTTCGCGGCCGTGGAGTTCGGCGTTACCCCGGATTTGATGACTACCGCCAAGGCGATTAATGGCGGCACCGTGCCCATGGGTGGCGTGTTTCTCAAAGAGGAAATTCAACAGACGATATTCGATGCCGCGCCCGCCGGCGTGCCGGAGATATTTCATGGCAATACCTATGCCGGCAACCCCGTTGCCG
>DLXZ01000047.1:4852-6288 GCA_003448675.1 Porticoccaceae bacterium | reverse complement strand
CCCCGTTGCCGCGGCTGCTGGGCTGGCGGCTTTTGAAATTTACGAGCGAGAAGGCCTGTTGACTCGCGCGTCCGGGCCTATCGGTAAGTACTGGGAGGATGCCCTGCACAGCCTTCGGGATATCCCGCACCTGATCGATATTCGCAATTACGGCCTGCTTGGGGCCATTACTTTTGCCCCCGATCCAGAGAAATACCCCACGGGTGTCGGGGTACCGGTACACAATAAATGCTTTGAAAACGGACTCCTCTGCCGGGCTGTGGCCGATAATATGGTGATGTCACCGCCGCTGACTATCAGCGAACGGGAGGTGGATTTGTTTATTGACCGACTACGCCAGTCTATTGCCGAAGTTCTGGGCTAGGCTCCCGTGCTCAAGGCAAGCGGGTTGTTGAACGTCACGTTATTACGGCTGTGCAAAAACGTGGAGAGCAATGAGATACGACAGGCCCACTTTCATTCAATAATCGTGATAACTCCCCAAATCAGCGTTCGAGGTCTGCCTTGAGAGCTGCCAGAAAGCGGGCCGCCTCGCCGCCGGTGATCAGCCGGTGATCAAAGGTCAATGACAGTGGCATGACGGGGATGACGACCGGGTGTTTATTCAGCGCCCAAACTTCGTTTCGCATGCTGCCCGCGGCAATGATTGCTACGGTGGGCGGCACGATCACCGGGTTGGCATAGCGGCCTGCGATCATCCCGAAGTTGCTCAGTCCGATAGTGGCACCGAGCATCTCGGCAGGGGGGATGGTCCGGGCCATTACATCCTGTTTGAGCCGATCCAGTCCCTGACGCAGGTCTTTTGCCGAGCGATTGCCGATGTCCCGCAGGACCGGTGCAAACAGGCCGTCCGGGGTATCTACCGCCATGCTCACATCGATGTTTTTCATTACCCTGTAAGTCAGTGCATCGTTATCCAGCCAACTGTTCAGAATGGGCTCGGCCTCACAACCGCTGACAATTGCTTTCAGTAAACGCAGGGTCGGATCCGTCCCGTCCGGCCAATTTGCCAGATTGCAATCGTCGTTAATGGTAACTGGCACGACGTGGTCCCGAGACAGCGCCATGGACTTTGCCATAAAACGGCGGACCCCTCGCAGCGGTATCGAGGGACCTTTTTCCTTTTCCAGCTTTGCCACACGCTCAATATCGGCAGCGCTGATCAACCCCTGGGGGCCGCTGCCAGTGACCCGACCAATATCCACATTTAGACGTTTGGCCAATGCTCTGACACTGGGTGTCGCACGCACGGGCCCGCGCGTACCGGGAGCCTGAGCTGCACCGATGATGAAGCGATCTTCACTGGCCTCACTTCGGGCGGCCACATGCAGCTCCCCGACCACGGTCTGGCTTTCGTGTCCGTCGCTAACATATTCCACCAGGGGTTCGCCGACATGAACAATATCGCCCGGCTGCCCGAACATTGCCGCCACGAC
>DLXZ01000047.1:0-4646 GCA_003448675.1 Porticoccaceae bacterium | reverse complement strand
ACCCTCTCTGGGAGAAGGTATTTCCACTATTGCCTTGGCGGTTTCCACCGTTACCAGTATTTGGTCGGCGGCCACACTATCGCCGGAGGCCACATGCCACTCAATAATTTCCGCTTCCAGCAAACCCTCGCCGAGATCGGGTAAATTAAAATAACGCACGTCCAACTCCTTTTAGGGCCTGTTCACGTTGTTTGGGTTGTCCCTGGGGTCATCGGTGTGAACAGGCCTTTCTACAGACTCACGGCGCGAAGTGCAGCTGTGCTTGATTTACCCGAAGCCGAGGGTGTTTTCTATTTGGTGCTCGATATCGCGGGTATTGGGCATATACACTGTTTCGCTACGCGCGTAGGGCATAATAGTGTCGAAACCCGTGACCCGACTAACCGGCGCTTTCAAATCCAGCAGCGCCCGCTCGCTGATTTCGGCGGCTATTTCCGCCCCAACGCCCCCGCTTCGGGGCGCCTCATGAACAATCACACAACGGCCAGTTTTACGGACCGAAGTGAGTATGGTCTCCATATCCAGCGGCTTGAGGGTTGCGACATCGATCAACTCAATGGCGATGTCACGTTCGGCCATTTTGGTGACGACTTCACGGCAATCGCTGATCATCGCGCCCCAACTGAGCAGGGTGAGGTCAGTACCTTGGCTGAGCGTAAAACAGGTATCCAGAGGCAAGGCCTGCCCGTTGTCGTGAATACGCTGTTTTTCCGCATGATAAATGCGTTTGGGCTCCAGGAAAATGACGGGGTCGGGATCACGGATTGCCGCCAGCAGCAAACCGTAGGCCTTGACTGCCGAGGACGGCACAACCACCCGCAGACCCGGAATATGGGCGAGCAGTGCTTCCGTGCTCTCGGAATGGTGCTCGGGGGCGTGGATGCCACCACCAAACGGCACTCGGACCACCAGTGGGCAGGACAAGCGCCCGCGGGTGCGGTTGCGCATGCGCGCGGCGTGGCAAACAAGTTGCTCCAGCGCCGGGAAAATAAATCCCATAAACTGGATTTCCGCAACCGGCCTGAGGCCCTGGGTCGCCATACCGATACTGAGACCGGCGATCAGGCCTTCCGCCAGTGGGGTATCAAGTACGCGCAAGGGGCCAAACTGTTCTCGGAGATCAACGGTGGCGCGAAAAACACCGCCATTGGCGCCGACATCCTCGCCGAGGATAACCACTGAATCGTCACGGCTCATTTCATGGCGGAGGGCCAGGTTCACGGCCTCGACCAGGGTCCCTTCGACGATGTTTTCTTGGTGCCCCGATGGTTCATTCTCGGTGTCGCGATCGGAGCGGACAAGGGAAAGCTGTCTGGCCATACTTAAGCTCCCTGATGGTTTTTATTCAAGCTTGCGGCCTTGGCAATAATCGCCTCGCGCTGGCTCTCCAGGGAGGCGGGGACAAACTCATAGAGATAGTCAATCATCGCTTCCGGGGCTTCAGGTTTCTGAGCCAAATACTTGTCGACACCGGCGTCGACGGTCTTTTGGCAGTTTTGCAATAGCGCCTGTTCCTGTTCCACATCCCAGAGTTCAAGGCCATGAAGAAAATTGCGAAAGCGCAGGATTGGTTCGTGCTGCCAGTTTTTCCTGACCTCGTCTTGACTACGGTAACGGGAAGCATCGTCGGCGGTGGTGTGATCGGACAGGCGATAGGTGACAGCTTCAATCAGCGTCGCCTGTGCATTGTGTCGAGCTTTTTCTAGCGCATTGTTCAGGGCATCGTACACCGCGATGGCGTCGTTACCGTCCACCTGGACGCCATCAATACCGGCGGCAATCGCTTTTTGCGCCAGGCTGGCCGTCGCTGTCTGCTGGTCAAGTGGCACGGATATGGCCCACTGGTTATTGTTGATCACCACCACCAGAGGCAGGTGCCAGACACCAGCGACATTGAGCGCTTCCAGGAAATCCCCCTTGGAAGTCGCGCCATCGCCGCAGGTCACCACCGTTGCCCCCGCGTGACCTTTGATTGTCATTGCCGTGGCCACCCCGGCGGCCTGGCTTAACTGGGTGGCGACGGGCACACACACGGGTAAGTCCCGACTGTGGATATTGGCATTACCGCCGCGCTCGTCACCCCCCCAGTACAGCAGTATTTCCTCCCAACCCATGCCGCGAAGAACCTGGGCCGCGCTATCGCGGTAGTAAGGCACCAGCACATCCTCGGCAGCCATTGCCAGACCGATACAGGTGCCGATGGCTTCTTGTCCCAGTGTGGAGGGGTAGGTGCCCAACTGGCCTGTTCGCTGCAACGCGATGGCTTTTTGATCGAAGGTGCGGGTCAGCACCATGCTTTCATAAATTGCCTTGAGCAAGTCATGATCACGGGTCCAGAGCGGCAGGCTGTCCTCGGGCCTGCCCTCCTCATCGAGGTAGCGGAAAAAAGGAATGGCGAAACGGTGGCGCCCTCGCATGGTTGCTTCCTCCTTTGCTGGTATTCGAATGAACTATTGGGCCATGGCCAATACCGAGTTGGTCGGAGCGTCCGCAGCCGGGGAGACGGGGATTTTGCCAGCGCCCTGGAGCTTTGCTTCCGCCATTTTCAATGCACTATGCCAGGGACTTGTGCGGTTGCGGCTGGCATGGTGTAAAAGCGCGGTGATGGTCGTGGGAATCTGACTCAGTCGCTGTTCGATTTCCGTATCATCAGCGTTGCGGTACTTCATCAGTGCGTAAATCAGCCCGCCGGCATTGATGGCAAAATCCGGGATATAGAGCATTCCCCGATCCTGGAGCACTTCGGCCAGACTTTCGTCGGCCAACTGGTTATTCGCGGCACCGGCGATGATCGGACAACGTAAAAGGTCGATGGTGGTTTCGTTGATGACACCGCCCAGGCCACACGGTGCGAAAATATCGCAGGGCTGGGCATAAATGTGTTCGGGTGGGACGACTTGAGCGTTAAATCGCTCTCGCGCCTGATCCGCGCGGGTGGTATCGATGTCACTGACAATCAGTTGTGCGCCGGCCTGATGCAGTAGCCGAGCGAGATTCATGCCGACGTGGCCGAGCCCCTGAATCGCCACGCGGGCACCTTGGAGATTACCGTGCCCCATTTGCTGGCCATAGACCACCTGGATGCCACTGAAAATTCCACGGGCCGTGGGCAGGCTGCAATCGCCCAGTAGGGTTGAACTGCTGACATGGCGGGTCCTACTGGCAACAATGTCCATATCATCAAGGTTGGTGCCGGAGTCCAGGGCGGTTACATAGCGACCATTCAGACTGTCAATGAAATCACCGAAACTGCGAAACAGGGCAGCGCGTTCAAATGGCTCGGGCGGCGATAAAATTACGGCCTTACCACCACCTGCCGGTAACCCCGCCAGGGCGGCTTTGTAGGTCATGCCCCGGGCCAGTCGCGCCGCATCAATCAGGGCATCTTCCTGGTTGGTATAACGAATTAACCGGCATCCGCCGACGGCAGGACCCAAGGTGGTATCGTGAATGGCAATAACGGCCTGAAGCCCACTGGTTGGGTCGTTTTTGAGGTGAACGTCGGACACCCCATATTGATTGAGAATATCAAACATTATTCGCTGCCCTTGAAGCGCTTAATCTGCTTCAATGTTTTCGACAATTTATTCCGCTATTTGTCCCCTGAATTTTCTTTTAACCTGTTTTGTCAGTTTAGTTTGTTTTTTTGGTTCTCGCCGACAAACTTCCGAGAATAATTGAGTCACGACAACGCTATCGGTCGCTCATGGTTTACTGAGTAAACTCGCATTGCCGCCGGCAGCAGTGATATCGATTGATATACACTTTTCACTCATAAAGCGGTACAAATAATGTGGTCCCCCGGCCTTGAAGCCGGTACCGGAGCGGCCCTGCCCGCCAAAGGGTTGACTACCTACGACGGCGCCAGTCATTGCGCGGTTGATATAGATATTGCCGGCCTGGGCTCTGGCGGAGATATAGCGGCACACCGCTTCAATGCGGCTGTGTATTCCCAACGTGAGGCCAAATCCTGTAGCGTTAATGGCTTCAATCACCTCATCAAGTTGATCGGCGCCATACCGAACCACATGTAAAATCGGTCCAAACACCTCGCCCTTTAATTGCTTGCTGTCGGCAAGTTCAATCAGCGTTGGTGGTACAAACTGGCGCTGATTCAAACCTGGTGGCAAGGTCACGCTGAAAACGGTTGAACCCTGCTCACGCAGGGTCTCGATGTGGCTGGTTAGCGCCTGGGCCGCCTGTGGGCTGATGACAGGCCCGACATCGGTGGCAAGGTGCCAGGGGTCGCCAATCTCCAGAGTGGTCATCGCTGCTTTCAGCAAGGCAATAAGTTCCTCGGCAATGTCTTCTTGAAGGTACAGCAAACGCAGACAGGAACAACGCTGCCCGGCGCTCCCGAACGCCGAGATCAGGACATCGCGCACCACTTGCTCGGGCAGAGCGGTCGAATCAACAATCATGGCGTTTTGGCCGCCCGTCTCGGCGATCAGTGGAATGATGTCGTCTTCGCGATCCGCCAGGTTTCGCTGGATGACCTGTGCCGTGGCGCAGGAGCCGGTAAAGACCACGCCTTTTAATTCGGGGCGTGGCAGTAGGGCCGCACCCAGGGTCGGCCCAGCACCTGGCAATAATTGCATGGCAGCGGCGGGAACGCCGGCCTGGTGGCAAAGCCGCGTGACAAACCC
>DLXZ01000055.1:38203-40545 GCA_003448675.1 Porticoccaceae bacterium | reverse complement strand
TCCAAGGTCCCAGAAGTCCGCGTGATCTCCATCGGCGCCCCCGCCGCCCACACCCTGCGCGGGGAGCGCGCCCCCGTCCGCACCGGGCACGCGACCACCACGCTCGTCAGCGCCGGCGACGCCCGGATCCTCGTCGACCCCGGCCTGCCCGGACCGGCCATCGTCGCCCGCCTCGAAGAACGGGCCGGGCTCTCCCCCGAGCAGATCACCCACGTCTTCCTCACCAGCTTCCACCCCGAGGCCCGGCGCGGGCTCGAGGCCTTCCCCGACGCGACCTGGATGCTCAGCGAGGGCGAGCGCGAGTCTGTGGGCGTCCCGATCGTCGAGTCCCTCAAGCGGATCGGGGAGACCGCCCGCGACGCGCAGGCCGCCGGCGAGGAACTCGACGAGGACCAGGAGACCATGCTCCGGGTCCTGCAGCGCGACGTGGCCATCCTGCAGCGCACCCAGGCCGCCCCCGACTCGCTCGCCCCGGGCGTGGACCTCTTCCCCCTCCCGGGCGTGACCCCCGGGCTCACGGGTCTGCTGGTGCTGCGGCCCGCCGGCGATATCCTCATCTGTGCCGACGCCATCCCGACCGTCGAGCACCTCGAGCAGGGCAAGGTGCTCCAGTCCGCCGCGGACGTGGACCGGGCCCGCGAGAGCTTCCAGGACGCGATCGAGATCGCCGACCTGCTGGTGCTGGGGCGCGACAACATGGTCGTCAACCCGACGAAGCGGCCGTTCTAGAACGAAGAACTACGATCCGGGGTGGACCCCGCCCTCGCCGAGCGCCTGGCCTCGCGTGACGTCCGCTGCCCCGACTGCGGATACAACCTGTACAGCCTCACCACGCCCACGTGCCCCGAGTGCGGCGCCCACATCACCCTCAGCCGGCTCGATCACGACCACTCACCCATCGACCCGGCCAACCCGGCCATGCGCCTCTTCTGGATCGGGCTGTGCGCCTCGATGCTGGTTTCGCTGGGTGTTGTCGTCCTCGCCCTGACCACCGGCACGCGCATCACGCCGCCGCAGATCGCGCTCATCGTCGCCGGATCGCTCGGATTCGTCGCCTACGGCCCGGCGCTCGCGGTCGTCCGCGTGCTCGCGGTGACCCGTCCACACCAGTCCCCGATCGACTGGCTGCTGACCATGCTGGCCTGGGCGCCGATCGTGTTCTACCCGGCGATCTTCGCCGTCGCCGGCATCACCGACTGGCTGGACGGCTACCTGGCCCGTCGCCTTAACCAGACCAGCCCTCTGGGGGCCTTCCTCGATCCGGTGGCAGACAAGCTGATCGTCGGGGTGGCCCTGGTCATGCTGGTGCAGGTGCATGCCACGGCCTGGCTGGCGGTGCCCGCCATGGTAATTGTGTCCCGGGAGATCGCGGTATCCGCCCTGCGTGAATGGATGGCGGAGCTGGGTCAGCGGGGCAGGGTGGCAGTCAGTCAGCTGGGCAAGATCAAGACGGTGACCCAGATGACAGCCATCACCCTGTTACTGGCCCAGAAGCCCGAGTTCGATGCCCTGGGCGATATCATGATGACTCCCTGGTTGTGGCTCAGCTACGGTCTCCTGTATCTGGCCACGGCATTGACCCTGTGGTCCATGGGCGCATATTTGCGCGCTGCCGCCCCGGAATTGCTGAAAAGTGGTGACTGAGCGGAGTTAAGCCGGCCCGCGCGAGTCTGGCCCTGGCAGAATCGAGGGTTTTTTAGTCAAAGTGCTGAAAAATCAGAAAAAACCAGCCGGGCCGGGTTGATGGTGAGGGGGCGATGGGTAGAATTCTCCCCGCAACGAAGCATGCTTCGCGGCGACTTTTCAAAGCAAGACAAGCGGGAATAGCTCAGCTGGTAGNNCCCTTGTTCGCCATCCCCGCCATGATCATCATCGGTCGTGAGATTGTCGTATCGGCTCTGCGGGAGTGGATGGCCGAGTTGGGACAGCGCACCAGCGTTGCTGTGTCTCATATCGGCAAGGTCAAGACCGTTATGCAAATGATCTCCATCGTCGTGCTGCTGATGTTCAACCCCGATACCTACCCCACATTCCATTGGCTGGGGCTTGGACTGCTGTATATCGCCGCCGTATTGACCATGTGGTCCATGGTGGTCTACCTGAAAGCCGCCTGGCCAGAGTTCAAACTCGACAAGAAAGATGGAATCTGAAAGGCCTTGATATCTGTTATTTCATGCCCCGCTTCGGTACAATCTCGCCGCCCCAGGCACAGAGTCTGAATAGCATTCAGATAAGCCGGGGGAGGGTGGTTACAGGCCTCTGCGGGTAGTAGTGAAGAGAGGTTTAGCTAGTCTCAGGGAACAAGTAGTTTTGAATATGCAGGCGCGGTGGCAGAGTGGTTA
>DLXZ01000055.1:19476-38079 GCA_003448675.1 Porticoccaceae bacterium | reverse complement strand
TAGCTCAGCTGGTAGAGCACAACCTTGCCAAGGTTGGGGTCGCGAGTTCGAATCTCGTTTCCCGCTCCAAGTTTTCAAAAGCCTCGGTTCCGCCGAGGTTTTTTCTTGGTAAATCAGTTTAAAGGCGCGGTGGCAGAGTGGTTATGCAGCGGACTGCAACTCCGTGTACGCCGGTTCGATTCCGACCCGCGCCTCCATATTCAAGACTGCTTAGTCGACTAGTCGAAGTCGCCCCTTGAAGCGGCTGATTGAAAATCACTGATACGCCTGCCCGGATGGCGAAATTGGTAGACGCAAGGGACCCTTAACAATCCCTAAGGTCAACTTTTCTTGGGAGGTGGCAACAGGGGGCGGAAGCCAGTCAGCATAGAGCTTTCAGCGGAATTGAAGTTTTACAGTCGAATTGAAAATGGTTCGCTAAGTGTCAAATAGGGGCCACTAGAATAAAAGAAGACGTAGTAAGCCTGGTACAATCCGGGTAAATGTAAGACCACGCCCGAGTGGTGAAATTGGTAGACACAAGGGACTTAAACAATTTGAGCCCTCCAGGGGAAACCTTGAAGGTGAAGCCCGTCAAACTCGGCGAAAGCCCTGGATCCGATAAGTATCCGAGCCAACGCCGAGCCAAGCCCCAGGCAATTTGTTTGGGGAAGGTGTAGAGAGCAGACGGCGGGCACCTACGGCAAGGCGGTTATACGTTGAGCTAGGGTGAAGGCGTGCTCCAGACCACGAACAGTGTGCTAAGTTGGATGCTGGCGGCGAAAGTCGAAGTGGTAAGAAAATCCCTCGACTGGAAACGGTCGTGCCGGTTCGATTCCGGCCTCGGGCACCATATTTCACATTAATGCTTCTTTCTATTGTTTCAATCCGTAGAGATTTTTTTCAGGAATTAGAAAAAGACGACCTCTTGTCCGAGTAAGCGCCATCTGGTATTTCCAGACCGCTCCCTGCCATGTGAACAGACACTCGCGCGGATTAATGCTGTGAGACTGCAGGCGACGGAGTGCTTGAACAAATTACCTATGCATGCGAAACCATGGATAGGCCGCCTCAGTCGGCTTACTGTTATGAAGATAGCATGGAGGGTGGCGATACGAGAGTGCTTTCTTTCTCGGGGGATAGTTGTGACTATGCCGGTCCGGCCACTTCTTTAGGAGCTTGCTCCGTGATCACGATAACCCGCTACGGAAGATAGCGGTTAAAGATTGTGATATTGAAAAGTGTGTCTCTGCGCCCACTAGAGTTAATGCTGTGCATCGATCGATTTTAATTAAGCATTGTGTAATGCCATGCATTTTGACACAAAATTGCCTTCCTTATTGTTGATAAAGCCTAACTCTTTGAAAAAAATGTAATTATAGATCTGGCATTTCATTTGCCTGAATAGCATGTAAGTAAAGCTATTTATTGATAGGTGATCAGAATGGATCAAAGGGACAAGTATATAGCCAAGCATCAGCGGATCAGGCAATCATTGGATGCCAAATTTCCAATTTCACGCTTAATAAAAGATGCGGACCATCAAATGAAAATAGCACGGTCAAATAACCGGATCGCACTTTTTATGGCATTGGCTTTATGGAAAGAAAGCTTAATAAAACAACTGTAGATTAATATTTTATAGGGTGCGCATTAATAATCGAAAGAAACTTAAATTGCGCGAATTTGGATCCTGTCTTGGTATGTTATTAAAGGTGATCTTTAAACTTATCTAAAGACTTGAAAGCATTGTCAGCAATTTCAGGCAGTGTTTTGAGTTGCAGTTCCAAATGATTATCATCGCCAGCCCGACATTGATTTTCGATTTTTTCAAGAATGTCGCCTAAACCAATGCACCCAAGAGCTTTCGAGGTGCTGCGCACTCGATGGGCAAGTTCGGCAACTTCCGCGATGTTTTCAGCCAGGTAAGCGTTTTGAATCTGTTTTATACCCTCATTAATCTCTGATTGAAACAGGGTGGCTACACGAATAAAGGCTTCTTTACCGATATCCTCGACCATCTCGTTGGTAAGTGTTGGGTCAAACAAGTTCTCAGTCTCCTTAGGTATGTAGGGTTTTTCGTTGTGATTACGGGAGGTGTCAGAGGGTAGAGGGGGCAGGTAAAAAGTCAAAATATCGGTCAGTTCAGATTTTTCAATCGGCTTCGTGAGTACCCTGTTCATCCCGCTTTCAAGGAATCGCTGGTGATACTGGCTACCGATGTGAGCCGTCAGGGCTATCACGGGGAGGTGATCAATACTGTGAGTTTGCCGTATTCTGGCCGTGGCGGTAATGCCATCCATGATGGGCATGGATACATCCATCAATACCATATCGTAGGGTTGGGCAATGACCATGTCCGCTGCTTGCTTGCCGTTATCAGCGACATCGACGGTTAAGCCGCGTTTTTCCAGTATTTGCTTGATAAGAAACTGGTTGGTTTTGTTGTCCTCGGCGAGTAATACGTGTGCGTCGAATTGGTTCACGTTTTCCTCTCTACGTGCGGGAGTTTTAGGCAGAGGCTGGTTGATAATCTCGGTTGGAAGTTGCACGTGGAATTGTGAACCCTCCGCAGCGGACGAAGAAAATGATATGTTTCCTCCCATGATCTCAACCAGGCGACGGGTAATACTAAGACCAAGCCCGGTTCCGCTTTGGTTGTCTTCCAACGGCTGGGATGTCAGGAAAGGATCGAAGATTTTGTCCTGTAGCTCCTCTGGGATTCCTATGCCATTATCGGTAACGATAATGTGTAATACATTCGCTTCAAGAAAGGCGTCAATTTCAATGGCACCATCTTTGGTAAATTTCACCGCATTGCTCAACAAATTGATGATGACTTGGCGTATTTTGTCGGCGTCACCGAGTATGAAATCGGGAAAGTCCGGAGTTACCGACCATGTGATGACTGTATTGTTTTTCTTTGCATTCGATAACAGAATGTTGCTTGTTGAGGCGAGTGTTTCACAGAAGTCAAAGGGTGCAATCTGGTTTTCAAAGCCATCTGCCTGAAGTTTGGAATAATCCAATACATTGTTAACCACCGCCTTAAGATTGTCTGCAGACTCACGGGATATTTTTAACATCTGACAAGCTTGGCTTGTCAGGCCATCTGTTTCTATCAGCTCCAGCGCAGATATAACGCCGCTCAACGGGGTGCGCATCTCGTGACTCATCACAGCAAAAAAATCTGCCTGGCTTTGTTTGGCAATTTCCGCTGCGTCGCGTGCTTCCCGTAATTCTTTGGTAAGTTGTTTCAGGTCTTCAAGATTTTGCCGTTCTGTTGAAATGAGTATGAGCTGATCAAGCTGTGAATCCCAAGATTTGAAATCATCCATTTTTAAGCTGTTTTCAGGAGCATTGGCTTGTATCCAGGCCAGCCAGGGTGCTCCGATAAACAACAACTGATCATCCTCATCATCAAGGCGAACAAATTGTCCCCGTACCGCGAACCTGTGATCATGCAGAATCAGCAACACCATGCTATTGAGGATGTTTTTAATATCATCTAAATCACGTAGCTTGGCGGGTCGTGCTACCTCAAAATGTTCGAAAAAACCGTCTGCATATGCGTCGGGACTGGTATTCTTGGTCACCTTCAGGTAAGGAATCAGAACAGAACTGGGCGAGTGGATATTCATTTTCTCGTCGATGAAAAAATAAACAGAAGCAATCTGATCTACCAGTTGGATGAGATTTTTAGACAAAATATTGACCATACGATATTTCGCCAGCGGCGCCTAGGCAATACTGAAGTGGATTACACTGGTTTCGCCTTCAGGTACGGCAATATATTGTGTTTCATCAAAGACCAACGTTGAGTTAAATCGCTCTGCAAGGCCTTTTACTACGCCGATAACAAACGGGGTGAGGCCTTCTCTCTTGCTTTCATAACGCAAGGCTATGCGATTGTCCTGACGGCTAACTTCGAAGTAGGGAGGTATATAGCCAATAAAGGTTGAAGTAATGCGGTCGTGAAGTTCATTGGTATGCTCCAGAAAGTCGATAAGATTCGATCCCGTTGTATCCAGGAGTATGGAGTATGCTTCAGGTGCGGTGACGGTTGCCCAATAGAGTCCAAATTGTTCCAGGCAACTTTCAGTCGGCGTATCAAGAACAGTCGCCGCAGCGCCCACAAGTGAATAAGTGATAGCGTCATCGTAACGTTGCATGCTGATAAAGGAGTCGACTGGAATACCAGAAGCATCCATTATTTCCTGCCAGACGTCGGCACCATGGTTGTCAATTACCATGGATTTCAGGGATTTATTTATGAGTCCGTACATAATTATGGCCTCAGCCAGTTGGGTTTCGAAGACCTGTTTTGATTGGCGTGGAATCTTTTGGGCCTACGCGGGACTGATGTCCTTTTGCGGCATATCCGAATCTTCGCTCTCCCAGGACTTTATCTTACGGTAGATAGTCGAGGCACTGATTCCCAGATAGGCTGCTGCCAGCGGAATATTGTTGTCGCACGCAGAAATGGCGTGCTCAATGGCATTCCTTTCAACACGGTGCAGGGGAACTATGTCATTTTTTGATGAGGTACCCATCGTGGTGAGGTTGTTATCGGCGGGAATGGGTTGTCTCGCAGGACGCGTTACCTCGCTGTTATGTTCACCAAATCCGGAGGGCAACATGGACAGGTCGATCCATTCTCCGCTGTTGATCACCACCATGTTTTCAATGACATTCTGCATTTCCCGTATGTTACCGGGCCAGTCATAATTCATAAAAAGCTGTTCCACTTCAGGAGTAAAGCCGGTGAAGGTTTTTTGATTGGCCTGGGCTTTCTCACACAACAAGTGTCTGGCCAGCAAAAGGACATCTTCGCCCCGGTCGCGGAGGGGAGGAAGTTTCACGGGAATCACATTCAGCCGATAGTATAAGTCCTCTCGAAAGCGTCCCTGGCCTACTTCTTCTGCCGGATTGCGATTGGTGGCACAGACAATCCGTACATCACTGTGCAGTGGCTCACTACTGCCCACTCGGGTAAAGGTCCCCGTTTGTAGAAATCTAAGCAGTTTTGCCTGCAGGTTGATATCCATTTCGCAGATTTCATCTAGGAATAAAGTACCTCCCGCAGCTACTTCCACGGCGCCTTTCCGGTCTGACAGTGCACCACTGAACGCGCCTTTGACGTGGCCAAAAAACTCTGACTCAAAAAGATCGCCAGGGATCGCGGCACAATTAATGGCGATGAAAGGCATTTTGCTTCTCGGACTGGAATCATGGAGGGTCATGGCGCAGACTTCTTTGCCTGTCCCACTTTCTCCAGTAATAAAAACACTGGCTTTACTTCTTGATGCGCTTTCCAGAAGCCGGAATATCGTATTCATGGTCAGCGAATCACCGATGAAACGGGAACGATTCGGCGGTTTCGAGTCATTCTCATTGACGGTGGGTGACGCGGTGATGTTGCGGTTTTTAATGGCATTTTCGACTGAAGATATCAGACGTTCAGATGAGAAGGGCTTTTCGATAAAATCAAAGCCACCATGCCGCATCGCGTCAACGGCGATCTCTATCGAACTATTGGATGTAATGAGTACAACAGGCGCGGGAGATTGCTGCCGGTTCACAAACTGAAGGACATCAATGCCAGTGATATCCGGCAGGCAAACGTCCTGAAGTATGGCATCGGGCATGGTTTCCTTAATACCTATCAAGGCGGAATACCCATCCGTAAAATGACGGGTAACATAACCTGCGCCTTCAAGCTGGCTGCAATAAAGGGCGCCACTAGACTGGCTGTCTTCGACGACATAGACAAGTGGGGGTTGCGGACGACTCATATTCTTCTCCAATGGTGTTAGAGAGTACGATCTTCCGTGTTTATGAGGTCGATCGTTAAATGGCTATTCAAAATAGTAGAGTTCAAGGATCGGGCCAAACCCATTAGGTCAATAATGTTTTTATTATCAATAAGTTATAGATTCATTCTGAATCGTGTGTTTTGTTATGAACCCACTTTTGCATTTTTGCGTGGCAATTTGCAACCTATTTAACGAATTTGCTACCGGATCGCTCCTATGGGACGGCAGAAAATTTGGCTGTCACGAATTTGAAAACCATTCTGACCGCGACAGTGTTTATGCCGTGAGATCAATGGATTTTTCCGACCAGATATCCAGATTTTTGGAAAAAGAATTAGGTTTTCCCAGCAGATAGCCCTGCCCCACCTCACAACCGAGTTGACTCAAAATTTGTAGCTGCGTTTCATCCTCAATGCCCTCCGCTACGACGTCCAAATCCAGTCGCTGCGCCATCGCAATGATGGCGCTGCAAAGGGTGAAATCCTCGTTGCTGTCGCAAATCCCGTCCACAAAGCTTTTGTCGATTTTCAACCCGTCCACATTGAATTTTCTTAACAGGCTTAACGAAGCGAAACCTGTACCGAAGTCGTCTATCCAGATTTTTACACCTGCATTCATGAATGCTTCCAGTACCCGCGAGACGACTTGAGGATCTTTAATCAACGCGGTTTCAGTTAATTCCAGCTTAATATTTTTGGGTGAAAGCTGTAGCTCTGATATACAGGACATGACTTGTTCATAAAAGCCGGGTTCCTTAAGTTGCACGGGTGACACGTTAATGGACATCGTCAAGTCGCTAAATCCGTATTGGTGGAACCGTTTAAGATCCAGCAAGGTTGTGCGATAAATCCAGTTTCCCAGTGGAATGATGCGCCCAGATTCCTCGGTGTGAGGAATAAAGAACTCCGGTGAAATAAAGCCAAATTCAGGAGACTGGCAACGCACTAGTGCCTCAAAGCCAAGCAGTTTGCTGGTCTGCATGCAAAGTAGGGGTTGATACACCATGGAAAAATGCTGGTTTTCAAGGGCATCATCAATCACTTTCCCTAGGTCGTCCCATGGGTTGGTGCCGGGATCCGTGGCTGGTTGGGTCGGTTGCATATTGTGTTGTAAAGAGAGTGAGTTCATGTGCATGCCTCTTGGGGACAGGTCAGGTTGTACAATCTACTTTTGCAATCGGCATGCCAGACTCTTGTTCGGGGAGGTGGACCCTATATCACTGAAAAATAAAGAGTATATTCTGGGGTGGTTGGCATGTGGCAGCCTTCTCATATTGATGGCAAATTGCCACTCGTAACGCATTTTATGCTGCTAATCGTATGTCAGCTACTGGTGACCATTGCCCAGTGCTCGACCAGGTTGAGAAGGTCAGACTTTTTGATGGGCTTGGCAAGATAGTCATTCATGCCTGACGCTATAAAGGTTTCCTTGTCGCCCTCCATAGCGTTAGCCGTCAGCGCAATGACCGGGGTGGATTGATTGATGCTGTCAGAATCGCGACGTATCCTACGGGTTGCCTCCATGCCGTCTACCACAGGCATGTAGATATCCATCAAAATGACATCGAAAATATCATTTTTACATGCGGAGACGGCTTCCGACCCATTGGTGACAGGTGTCAGTCTGAATCGATTATCTTGAAGCATCGACTCGATAACCAGCCGGTTGGTATCGCCATCATCAGCCAGCAGGATATGAATTTGCTTCTCACCGATTGTCGAGACATCAGGCGAAACTATGTCTGCCCTGATTGGTGGTGGGGTTCCATCACCACTGACCGGCATCGGTAGGGTAACCGTCACGGTGGTACCCGTACCCTTGCAGCTTTTAATATCCATTCGGCCCTGCATGCTCTTCACCAGGTTGTCACAGATTGCCAGGCCAAGTCCCGTGCCGGGACGACGGGAATCCGGTGAGGTGTCAAGCTGGATAAAAGGCTTTCTGATCAACGCAAGTTGGTCTTCATTTATCCCACATCCAGTATCGCTGATGAAGAATTGGACCTGTGATAACGTTTCGTCACACTTGACCATCAATTTAATGGCGCCGGATTCGGTAAATTTAATGGCGTTTGACAGCAGGTTGATCAGGATTTGTCTGATTCTGTTTGCATCGCCTATGAGAATTGGTAGTTGTGTACTTCCATCAGGCCCGCTGAGGGTCAGGCCTTTCTTTTCTGATTCCGCGCGAACCATATCCAATGTCGAATCGATCAACCCGGTGAGATCAACCGGTTTGGATTCCAGGGTGATTTTTCCGGCTTCGATGCGACTGATATCAAGAAGGTCATTGAGAATCCCCAGCAGATACTGAGCAGATTTCTGCGCAACGTCCAGATGGTTACGCTGCACGGCCGGGAGCCGATTGTCTTCAAGAACCACCTCAATCAGACCCAGTACACCGTTGAGGGGGGTGCGGACCTCGTGGCTGATATTGGCCAGGAACTGGCTCTTCATCTGGTTGGCTTCTTCAGCAGCGCGCATGGCTTCGGACAGAGCGTGCTCATTTTCCTTCAGGTCGGTGATGTCCGTGTGGAAACAGGCACAACTGCCATCATCCAAGGGGGTTTCGATAACGCGCATCCAGCGACAATCGGTCAGATGTATATCCGTTTGTTTCATTAAAGACGAGGCTAAATCTATCGCTGGGGAAGTATATTGAACCTGATTTAGTTCAATAGCTCGCTCCTTGAGGGTTTCCCGATCCGTACCAACGTTGATTTCAGTTCTCATCTGGGGATACAGGTCAGCAAAGGTTTGATTGTAGGTGGCAATCTTGCCTTGTCCGTCATAGATAACAAAACCATAGGGAAAGGCTTCGATGGCATTTCTGAACAGGCTTTCACTGCGGGTTTTGGCTCGCATGGCGCGTTTGGCGGTATCACGAAGGTAGGCGGGCAGGCTGACAAGGCCATAAATGAAAAGCCCAACCAATCCGCCCAGTATGGCAAATACGGTGTAATGGGTTGCTGCACCGGGCCATGCGGTGGTGATTGGGCTTGTCGTGCGGGCAATCATGGTCCAGTAATAGTTTGGCAATGAAAGACGGTATTCGAATACCAGCCCCCGGTCAGTACTCCAGCTTTCGGAGTGAGACAGTTCCGGCTGGTTAGTCGCAGCATCGGGCTTGGGGGTACTGAGCAAGTCAAAATCAATATTGCTGCTACCGCCGGCGGAGAGAAGGGCTGTCAGATCGATAATGCTATGAGCATTGATCCAGGTGGTGTCCTCGGCATTGGCGGCGGGGCCATCCGGCGCTGTCGAATGGCTGCTTATGAGTATTTTCTCTCCGGATGCCGTCAAATAGGGCCCACTAAGCGTAGTGGTTTCGTGCCTGCGAGGCATGTGGGGTAAATGGTCGTTAAGGATATCCGTCAGTGAGCCGTGTGTTAAATCCGCAGCTTTCCGGTTCCAGGCATGTTTGAGGGTGTTATTCACGGTCAGTGCGTAGCCGTAAACGGCATCATGTCCCTGCGCCAGTGATTGGGAAAAACGGGAAAATTGAACCGCGGTAAGGTAGGGAGTAACGCTTGCCAGTGCCGCAAGTGCCGAGGATTGTGGAATCAAGGAGCTGAGGGTCGACTCCAGGTCCGCAGCAGCTACCTCCAATTCTTTTTGTATCAACAGGCGCTGATTCAGGTGGTAGGCTTTGGCTTTATCCTGTGCCATCTGGGCGGCGAGAAACAGGATTGCACCCGACGCGAGTAATGCGCTGCCAATGGCACAACACCGATTGGTTTTGGGTGAAGTAAAGCCCATCAGCCAACGGAAAAACGATCGACCCAAACCTCCCCCGGTTGTGGGTGTCTCGTAGGCGCGTCGTTGTATCAGCGCTTCCACCATCAGGCCCGCATCCCGGAGGCGTTCCTGTTGTTCTATATCAAAGCGCCTTGGTGCCGTATCGATAATGCACAGGGTGCCAATGCGGTAGTCATCTTCGGTATGCAGTGGATATCCAGCATAGAACCGGATGCCCGGCTTCCCGGTCACCAAAGGGTTGTCAGCGAACCGGCTGTCTTTCAGTGTATCTTCGACGACGAATACGGAGTCGTGGTGGATAGCGTGTCCGCAAAAGGAAATTGAGCGTTCGGTTTCGCATACGTCGAGCCCCTGCTTTGACTTAAACCACTGTCTGTTGCTGTCGACAAGGCTGACTAGCGCAATGGGGACGTTGAAATAGGCTTGAATGAAACGGGTGATTCGGTCAAAGCGTTCTTCCTGGGCGGAGTCAAGTAGATTCAGCCTGTGAAGAGCGTTCAGTCGCCGTGTCTCGTCAGGTGTTTCTTGTGCCAGTTTCATGTACAACCTCGCTCGGAAACCAGATACTGCCACATTTATCTAGGTGTTTTGCTGTCGTCATGGGGCTTCCCTGAATCAGTTTTCACTCTCTGGCGGGGTATAACGCCACTCTTCTCCGGAAGAGCCAGCTGCAGGTAAATTGACATTGAAGGGAGGTTGATAACCTTCCAGAGCGTTCTGTGACGGGTCGCTGACGGATGGTACGGATTCAGCCTTCACCAGTCCGGGACCGCTGCAGGTAATGCCGATTAACCCGGCTTCGGCAGTTGTGCCCTCCGGGCAACATTGACCAGTAGAGAGTCCCAGCAGCGAGCCAGCGTCGTAGTAACCGTCCGGGCAAGCGCATTTATTTTGTCCGTTTCGCTCTGCAACTCCACAGGCATCGGGTCCCACTTGCGGGCAGAGAAGTGAACCATCATTGGCTTGGCTCGGGCAATTACGCGGTGCATCACCTGTCGGAAGGGGCAAGGTGAAAGGGGATTCACAAGGGCTGCCAAACACCACTTTCTGCGAAATATAGCGGGAACCTGTCACCGCGGTGATCACATTAACCGGGCAGGCCTCCACGGACTCCCTGTAGAGAAAGCCTTTCAATCCACCGCTCGGATCCTGGCCTATTGCGTAGTTGGGTCCATCTTGCAAGGCATGGAAATAACTCACAGCCCCGGTATCGGTGGAAGCGATATCCACGCCGCGATTATCCAAGCGTTCACTGCTGGTCGGTTTGATGCAGGGGTCGCCCTTGCAGTTGAGTTGAGTGTAATAGATGGGTTCACGGCTGGTGAATCGATCATCGCGTATGCCAATCAATGCTCGGAATGCCTGTTCCCTGCCTTCGTTGCCGGGTGATAGTGTCCGGTCTATAAAAAACAGCAAAGGGGCTTCGTGTTCGTCAAAACCGACCATCGGGCCCAATACCCTGTTGTTGGCGTCGGAAACAATCACGCTCCTGTCCAGTTGCTTGAACTTGTATTTGATCAGGGCGTCGCGGATAGCGATAACACCGACAAAACTACCAATGATCAGGATGGTTGTAATCAGGATGAACTCGACGGTGAGAACAAATCCGCGTTGTTTGTGCAGGATATTAACGTCTATTGGAGGACTGTTTTTAACGAGTACGGTTCGCATAGCGGTATTTGTTATTCTCCACACGGGCTATCTTCGGATGATAGTTTCATAGCATATGCCTCCCATCACATGAGATCCCCCAAGAACCTTAGCAGATCCAATATCTGTTTCCCGGCTGGATAAACGACGAAGGCAACAAATAGGGGAAAGCACGTTAACAGGATAGGCAGCATTGCCGCCATGACCTTTCGGTTGATGCGGGCAGTGGTCTGCTGCCGGTGGTGGGCGACAAGGAGATCTGCCTGTGATTGTAAGGTGTCAATCATGGGGTTGCCGATGTTGATACTCGTAGCCAGAATCTCGGCCAGTCGCTGCAATGCCCTAACACCTGTTCGATCGGCCAGTGCGCCAAAGGCCCGCTGCCGCCCGCGACCGGCATCGATTTCGTGAGCAAGCAGTGTTACCTCCTGGGCCAGTGGTTCTTTGCTGTTCAGGCCATACTGGGCCGCCAACCGGAAGGCGTTGCTGAGCGTTGAACCCGCCCTGAGGTAGGTGATGATCAAGGTGATAAAAAAACTGAGGGCATGCTCGATTTGTTGGCGGCGGCGGTGACGGCGCCAGAGCAAAGACAGGTCGACCAGAAAAAATGCGGACAGGCCGATAATGACAAAACTCCAGATGGGCAGGGGAGGGGCCGATATTTCTGTTAGCAAGACAATTAAAATTACGACACAGGCACATTTTAAAGCCCAGTAAAGCCATTTCGAATTATCGGCAGAGAGCCCGCACCGGCGAATCAGCTTGCCCGGGTATGGGGAGAATCGCCGCCGGGACGCCGTGTGTGACAGTGTGGGGGGGGCGGGGTTTTGTTTGATACGGCTTGAATGGAAGAGAATAGCAAGCCCGCCGGTGATCAGTAGTAACAGTACAAGCACGGCGTCTGGCGTCCAGGAAAGATTCATACGGTACCTCGCATAATATGACGCAACCAAAGGAATCCGAAGATTTGCAGTATCACCGCTGCGGTCAGGATATAGAGCCCCTGCGTCGTTTCGAGTAACAGCGTGAACCATTGCGGATCCTGCCACAGGAGAAAGGGAATAAGCAGGTAGGGCAGAAATCCCGAAAAATAGGCCGTATATTTGGCGCCAGAGAGTTGACCGGCCATCATCAACCGCTCCTGGAGCTGTTCGGCCATCAGTTTTGAAATGTTATCGAACATAAAAACCAGATCACTATCCGATTCATACCGTGCGATCAGCGCTTGTGCAAACAGGCGTACAGACCGGCAATCGTAACGGCGCGTCAACCTGCTTAAAGCTTGTGGGGCGCTGAACCCGAGGGCAAGCCGGTCACTGATTTCGTGAAGCTCTGGCTTGATGGGACCTTTGGCGACCCTGGCTGCCAGATGGATAGCTCTGGCAGGGGGGATGCGGGCGTTGAGACAGGCGCGAATGTTGTACATGCTATCCACAAGGGAAGTTTCGATTTTTCTGATTCTGGCACTTGCCGCATCTTCAATCATAAAGAAGAGAAAACCGATCAGGCACAGTGACGCCACCCCTGCAAGCACCAGGTGACCAGAAAGGAATATTGTCAGCAGTGTGAACGTGAGCAATAGCAGCATCAAAACACAACCCACCAGCCAGAACGTCGAAATGTCTGCGCCCAGTGTTCTGAGCCAGCGCCGCGGCGGAAGAACCGTGACTGAGGACTGTTCCCTCTCAAGATCACCGTCTTTGGTGCTTTCGTCGCCGGCTTTACGGAGGTGCCACACCCGATGGGCAAAAAAAGCCATGGCGAAAAAGCACAGGATCAGGGCAATGGATTCACTGTTGTTCATGGTTTGAATCCTTCAAAAGCGCACAAAGCTCGGTAACATCGCATCCTTTTTCCGCAAGCTGGTGGGTTATCGAGCAGTCGTTACCCGAGCTTAGAAAGCGGCCTCCACCGTCGTGACCGGCTTGGCCACTGGATGGCAGGAAGGTGAACAACTCGTTTACTTTCGGCGGGTCAAAGCGGTTGTCGATGTCGCAAATACTGGTTATGCGACGGCTGCCGTCAGCAAAGCGCCTAACCTGGACGATTACCTGGATGGCGGATGTCATCATATGCCTGACGATGTCGCGATTGAGATTGGTGTCACCGATTAATGCCAGGGTTTCAATCCGGTTCAGGACCTCCTTCGGTGCATTGGCATGCAGCGTCGTGAGGCTGCCTTCGTGCCCGACGTTCATCGCCTGTAGCATATCCAAAACTTCGGCACCTCTCACTTCGCCGATGATAATGCGGTCAGCGCGCATTCTCAGGGCTGTTTTGACGAGATCGCGCAGGCTGAATGCGCCCCTGTCCTCACTGTTGCCGTCGCGGGATACCAAGGGAACCACATGATGATGGTTAAGTTTCAGTTCCTCGATTTCTTCGATGGTGACAATGCGCTCATGTGCTGGGATATAACCTGACAGCACGTTGAGTAGACTGGTTTTACCCGCACCGGAATTGCCGGCAATGACTATGTTGGCACCGCTGACGGTCAAGAGCTCCAGAAAGCGCAACATTTCCCTGCTAAGGAAATTGGAATCCACTAATGTGTTTGCAGTGATCTGATCCCGGTGAAAGCGACGAATGGAGACCACGGGCCCTTTTGGACTCAGTGGCGGGATAACCGTGTGGATGCGGCTGCCATCGGGGAGCCTGGCATCTACCATCGGTCGGCTGGCGTCCAGTTGCTTCCCCTGGGCGCCGAGAAGGCGGTCAATAAATCGTCGCAAGTGTTCTTCGTCATCAAACTCAATGTCGGTTTTTTGGAGCGATCCTCGTTTGTCTGCCCAGATATCGGATGGACCATTGATAAGAATGTCAGTGATGGATTTATCTTCGAAGAGGCAGGTAATAGGACCATATCCACTAATTTCCGCGATTATATCCGTGGTAATTTGGTCCATATCGGGCGCTGAGAGCTGTTGGCCTATATGCGGACTCAGGGTGGCAACAATATCGTGGAGCCTGGCCTTGATGTCGCTAGGGTGGCGCAGGGTGTCAATGCCGTCGTCGTCGATCAGGTCAATCAAACGGTCCTGAAGAAGCCGCCGCAACCGCTTATTGACGCTTCTGGAGCTCAAGTCGATGGGGTTGTCGTCCTTTTGACATGTTGTCGTGGCGGGGTAAACACTCATCTCTCTTGCCTCTGCTATGCTGTTGACTACATACCAATCCGTACCGTGCTGCGTTGCAGTCCCGATACGACCTCAACTTCCCGATAGGTGCGAGCCGGATCGACTGACTGGCGTGTGCCCTTGGCGATGTCATGGGCACTGTGAATGACCAGTGATACCTTGTCATTGCTGCCAATACTTGCCAGTGGAAACACATCGCCTGGACGAATCGCCATTACTAGAGAGGGCGCTCCGCCACCGGCTTTGGCGTCCTTATCCCTGGGATCCAGCAGACCGAGTACGCCTTGCTTTTTTTCTTCGATTTCACCCCTTTCCGGTCGGATGATACCGATCAACTGGACGTCCCTGGCGACAGTTCTTACTGAACGTTGTCCCCGGACTACTACATCCAGACGGTCACCACTGTTAAGCTGCGATAAAGGGGTTCCGCCCTGGATATACTGCAGTGTGTACAAGACTCTACCTTCAGGTATGGCGTGTGATAGCGAGCGTTTTACCGGTGTCATGATGTCGTCCTGATAAACGACATCGCCTGACCGCTTAAAAAGCGCAAGTTCCTTACCGATCAATTTTGCGGGATCTTGAATACTTGATTGCGCAGTGTCCTTGTCGATACGGGCCTGGATCAGATTGCGGGTGGTAATGACCGACCCCTTTTCCAGCGCGGTATTCAGCACCCACGCCGGAGTAGTGGAAATGCGTTCGTATTGCCTTGCTCCAAGTATGGAGGTTGCTACACCGGAGGAAAGAAAAAGAATAATCGCGACAGCGGTGCTGCCCTTGAATTTGTTTTTCATCTTTTACCTCCTGAGTTTTCTCGATGGCTAATACCGGCCCTTCACTGGTGTTTGGTGTGAAGGACCGGTGTTGGTTATTAAAGCTGGGTACCGGAATCTGTGATATCAGCACCTGCATTAATATTAACGTTTTCACCTTCGGTGGCCGGTGGGGCAACAAAAGTGAATCCAGCGCCATCGCCTGCAGCAGCATCCACTGCGTCGTTGAATGCAGAGCCTGTGACCTCGGCAGTATTTTCAGCATTGATAATGCCGTCGAACGCATAGCTCTGATTCAGGGAGCCAATGGCTTCTGCGACATCTTCCATTTCTGAAGTGGCTGCATCACGCATGGTGACAAGGCCGACCACCATGCCGATCACCATGGTAGTGGTTAGTAGAACCAGCTCGGTTGTCATGATAAAACCTCGCTGGTTTTTACCACGTTTGCTTTTGGCAATGTGTTGTTTAGAGTTAAATGTTTTCATGGTTTCTTACCTCTTAACTGATTGAAAAATGGGTTGGATCCAATATGGATTATCCTTCCCCTTATTACCGTGGAAGTGAACAGCACGTTATCCCCGGTGGATCTAGAGCCAGCGATGAAATCATCTTTTGCCGCCTCTATTCCGTTAATCGCGAAACCCGTGCCAACATTTACCGAATAAAGATAAAAAAATAAATTCATTTATAAAACAGTGGGTTAGTGTTTTTATATTTTTGTTTGTGGAAATTGCTAACGTATTTTTTCTTTTCCTAAAACTGAGAATGCAATTGTCATTGCAATATGCCACGCAAATGCGTGATTTTTAGCCGTGTTTAATTTTAGTTTCGGGATTGCTATCGTCGTTTTCTGGGTAGGAAAACTGACGGCAGGGATTATCAGCGATCGATTTAAAATGATGGTGTAGGGTTTAAAAAAAAGCGCAGCGATTGCTGCGCTTCCCAGGGTGGGGTCAGGAGAATTTAAAATTATTGTGTAAGGGTATTTTGGTAGCAGTTGTGTTGACTGCCAAGCAGGCGCAACCGCGCTTTGGTTGCGCGATGTTTGGGGTATTCATTCAGGACCTTGGTGTAATGGCTGCAAGCAACCAAGGGGTGCCCCATGGCTTGATGAACGAGGCCGCGGTGAAATTCGATACGCCAGGACGGGGTACCCAGCATCTCCGCCTGGTGTAGTGAAGCAAGGGCTTTTTCGTAACGCCCTTGGAGAAAATAGCCGGCAGCCTCGGATTCGTAGAGAGGGGCATAATCAGGTGCCAGACGCAGCTGCCTGGCAACGATGTCCCTGGCCAGGGTAAAGTTGCCGTCGATCAGCGCTATGCGACTACGGAGCACCCCCGCCTCCGGCATGGGTTGCGCCAGGGAAAGTGCCTGGTCGAGGGTGAACTGGCTATCGAGTGTGCGGCCAAGTTGATACTGAACAAATGCTGTTGTCACCAGGATGTCTGGAGCACGCGGAAATTCCAGAGTGAGGCTTTCCAGCGCCCTGGCCAGTGAGCGGCAATCTATCGCCGCTTTTTGTCGACCGTGGCATTGTATGGGACGATTTGCATCTACACGGTGATTCTTCAGTACCTCGTGGAGGCGTTTGGCGGAATCAGAACTGGCTACTCGAGAACCCTGGGTAGCGCAACCTTGGAGAAAAAAAAGGCTACAGACTAAGGCGGTTAGCAGTGTGGTTTTTGCATTAATCATGGCTGTCACCTTTCAGGTATTCGGTTTTGTTGGAGAGGGTTAATGCCTCGGACATTAACCGTGCCGGGTCGGGGAACTGCCACATATTAATGTCGTGGCGCGGTTCTCTTATCAGGGTAGGGGTTACGATAATGATCAGCTCTCGCTCCATATCGCTTTCCGTCGAAGATTCTGCCAGCTTGCCGAGCAAGGGAATCTGGTTTGCGCCGGGTACAAAATCCCGGTTATCGCCAATATCACGACTTACCAGGCCGCCAATGATCATAGGTTGACCGTCCTTAAGTCGCGTGGATGTATTCAGGCTTCGCACATTGAAGGCCGATGTATTGAGGGCTGTTCCGGTGCTGTTGGCGATATCTTGAGTTAGCAGGGTATCGGGCAATGAAATGGTTGGGTTAAGGTCCAGGGTAATGCGATCATTTTCATCGACCATGGCCCGCACTGCCAGCTGCACACCAAACGCCTTAAATTCAGTGCCGCTGAACACGCCCGCGGCGTTGGGTCCGACCTGATCACCAGAAGTAAGTCCTACCGGGGCGAAGGCTGTGGGTACAGGAACTTCTCCTCCAGCGCGAAATACGGCAGATTCGCCAGCCAGCACGGTCAGATTGGGCCTTGAAAGCGTGCGTGAAATACCCGCTTCCTCCAGCATGGAAAAAAGCAGATCAAAGGCAATATCACTGCCGCCGATCTGGAGGTTGTTGACCAGAGCTCCGCCCAGTACCTGAAGGGCATTTTCTACATCGCCGGCCCCCTGGGAAGGAGAGGATGCACCGTTAAGCCCGAAGAGTCCGCCATTGTTATCATATCCGCTGGAGATCAGGGAAAAATCTGGTCGCCACTGCTTCAGCATGCGTCGATTTACTTCGTACATTTGCACCGATACCCGAATCTGCGGCAGGTCCCTCACCATAATAGTGGACAGAACCCGGCCACCGGCAACTGACAGCATCTTCGCACGGCCAATATTGGATTCCAGATTGTTACCGGAAAGCTGGTTATCAAAATTCAGCCCGCTGCCGTCACCAAGGTTTCGTCCCGTGCGGTAGGTTTCACGGCCAACCAGGCCTCCGGATTCGTTGGCGAGTGTCGCAATGGTGCTCGTCGGCGAGCTGGTGTTGCCGTCGCCGGCAAAAAGGCGCGCTGCAAGATTCAGTACCCTCACCAATGCTACCTGGGTCTCCACTTGGCCCGCCAGTAGCAGTGAGTCATACTGGTCGTCGGCGATATCCCCCTGTTGTATACGGGTGACCGTCACGGACTCTCCTCCAACAGAGTTAATGGCCTTTTTGACTTTTTCTTCGATGGACAAGGGTAATTGCTCCACCTGAAGGAGGTTGATGATGGCTGCCTGGGAAATACGACTGCGACCGGCCGATCCATGATTGTTGGGCAATTTCAGAGTATCGCTGTTATTGTGTTGCTGACTGGCGTTGTTGGCCTGAATCAGGAGCCCTGATTGAGCAGCCCCGTAGTTTTGGCCAGCATCCAGGTAGTGACGCGCTGCTGCTTCGGCGGCATTGCGAACCTTTACTGTGGGTACGGTTCCACGCAAAATCAGGGCAGCCCGATCGGGAGCCAAGGTGAGCCGGATATGGCGGTGGATATCCCACAGGGCCGATCGTAGAACGCTGAAGTCTTCAACGACGCTGAACAAGAAGGATTCCGACGTGTTGTCGCTGTACCAAACCATAATGCTGGTACGACCGACTTTTTTTGCCAGGGTCAGTACTTCATGCTTGCCGAGAATCTCCACCTGAAGTGTTTCCTGCTGTCCAACGGCAACCCT
>DLXZ01000055.1:15627-19278 GCA_003448675.1 Porticoccaceae bacterium | reverse complement strand
GCTGTCCAACGGCAACCCTTTCCAGGGTTTTATTAAACACTAGACGGGAATGCGTCCACTGCACCAGTTCCCGGGTTTTCGTCGATTTTTTGCCGCTGGCCGATTCTACAAAGTCAAGGCCGCTGACACTTGCCAGGCCGTTCGGACAAAGCAGTAAGCTGGAAAATACCAATATTAAAGCGTTAACCAATTTCATTGTTATCTACTCCCATTTTAAGGATTCAGCGAGACATTCACGGGCTTGACAGGTATGGAGCAGAAAGCGGGCCAATTGGCTTGGGGAACAGGATATATTAATAATACCCAATGAAAACAATGGGATAGTTTGTTGGGAGTTGCGAAATCGACAGGAAAAGTTGATCGGTTGAAAGGGGGATGAAAGCGGTGGTTAATTTGACTTGCAAATTGCGACGCAATCAGTCGTCTCACGTAATCGGGCAATTTGTTGGTGAGCATGGCGAAGACGGGAAATTTTGCCTTCGCTACTCGATTGAGTCACACCCCTGAGCAGGTATTTATCGAGCAATGTATACAGCCCCTGCCGTCGTATCGGCTTTGAAAGATAGTCGTTCATGCCGGCTTTAAGAAAGCGCTCCCTGTCGCCTTCAACGGCATTGGCGGTCACCGCGATGATCGGGATTTGACTATATGATTTACCAGCACTGCGGATGTGACGCGTGGTCGTGGGGCCATCCATGACGGGCATCTGGATGTCCATCAGGACTAGGTCAATGTCGTTGTTCTCAAGGCATGTCAGGGCAGCGGCACCGTGCTCTACAACTAGCACCTCGCAACCACGGTTTTCCAGATGATGGCGGATTATGTTTTGGTTGTTAAGATTATCTTCAACCACCAGCACGGTTTGGCCACTGTACTGAGTGCTTTTGTCTGTCGTTGAAACCCCGGCTAGCTCCTCAACCTTTCCGTCATCTCGACAATCCATGTCGTTGGAGATCGCTCCCAGCACTGAATTGATCTTAAGGGGCCCGTTTAATCGGGTGCTTTTTTCACCCGACAGTATGGACGGTTTAACGATATCCATCGGTGATAACAGATCGATCACAACTTTTCGCAGATGCGGGTTATTGGCTTTGTGATGGTCCATGATGTCGAGTTCAGGATCGGTAATGACCAGGAGGCCCTGAGCCGTGGTAATGTCCTCGTCGGATAGGGAGATCGCGTTGTCGATGGTGTCGATTGGGACTTCATAGCGATCGATCAGGTGGCTAACCGCCCTGTTTAAAGACGTATTACTTCCTGCCAGCCATACCTTGTTAAATCCTGTGGTAAGGGGCTTTTCTGTCAGGTGATGCTGGACCGGAAATATCGCAGTAAAAGTGCTGCCAACTCCCGGCTCGGATTCCACACCAATACTTCCTCCAGCCGCCTCGCAGATCTGCTGGCAGATCGCCAGTCCCAGTCCACTGCCGCCGTATTGTCGTGTCGTGGAGGTATCGGATTGCACAAAGGGCTGGAAGATATTTTCCTGCTTGGATTTGCCAATGCCGATCCCTGTATCCTTTACAGCGATGTGGAGCTCACCCTTGTCTTTATCCTGTTGGGTGTATCCAACAGATAGGACAACTTCACCTTCGTGGGTGAACTTTATAGCGTTGGATACCAGGTTTGTCAGAATCTGGCGTAGCCGGGCTTTGTCGCCGCTCACGCAAAAAGGTACCTCCGGCGCGACATCGAGTATCAGATGAAGTTTCTTTTTAATGGCCTGTTGTGAACAGATATCGATGACGTCATCGAGACAGCTAGCCAGATCAAAGGCCTCGGGATGTAGCGGTAATTTACCTGCTTCAAAGCGGGAGAAGGTGAGGACATCATCGATAATGGAGTGCAGTGCTTGGCTACTGGTTTTCACTAGCGATACAAAGTGGCTTTGTTCTCTATCCAGCGCAGTGTCGCTGAGTATGTCGATTGACCCAATAATGGCATTCAAGGGGGTGCGTATTTCGTGACTGACATTGGCGAGGAAACGGCTTTTGGTGTCAGCTATTTTTTCAGCCTGGTGCTTGGCATTCTGAAGCGCTCGAGTTGATTTAACCCTGTCGTCAATGTCTACCAGTGTGACAGCCACGGATTCAAGATTGCTGGGGCCTATGCCTTGCAGCGGAGTCATAGTCATTTCAACCCATAAGGGAGTGCCATCAACACGGCTTATTTGAATGTCCAGCGTAGTGTTTTCACGTTCACCATCGTGGTATGCCCCTAACGCGTTGACAACCAGATCCACGTAGAAGCTATTTACATAGTCGGTAAAGGCGTTTCCCTGGCAGGCTTCTACGGATGAGCCAATCATGGTTGCCCAAGCTTGATTGATAAATGTCATGTTGCCACAGGAATCAAGCTTCAATACGACTTCACGCATATTGTTAAGGACGGATCTGTAGTTGTATGTATTTTGCGCCGCAGCTTGCTCAGTTATGACGCGGTGGGTGATGTCAGTTTCTACTGCGATAAAGCGACTGACGCTGTCACCACAGTCCATGACTGGTGTAGCATCGATAGCAACCCAGTAAAGTTCTCCCCTTGCGTTATAGTTGGCAATTTCTACCTTAAAAGGCAGCCCTTGCTCGATGGCATCTGACATGATTTGGATGGTGTCTGGGTCAGTCTCCGGACCCTGCAGCAAATCTCCTGGTTTTCTACCTATTATGTCCTTGAGATGGTATCCAGAATGATTTTCGAAACTACTGTTAACCCATTCAATTCGGCCACTGCGATCGGCAATGATCACAAGATTATTGGTATGGCTGGCCACCAGGGATAGTTGTCGTGCATGTTGTTCTTGCATTCGCAACTTTGCTTCCATTTCCTTGTGTTCGTGAATATCAAACAGGGAGCCAATGAATCCTTGATGTGGCGCCTCCAGCTCCACGAAGCGTAATTCAAACCAGGTGGTTTTTCCCCCTTGGCAGGCCAGTTTCAGTTCAACTGCCTTGTCTCCTCCCGGCGTATTAAGGTAGTTTTCAAACGCCCGAAGGTCTGTAAGGTCTGCCAACAAATCCCGAAGATCTGTATTGATCAGTGTGTTGATGGGTAGCCCTATATGCTGTTCCCAGGCGGGATTGACATAGGTCAGGTTGAACTGAAGGTCGCACTCAAAAATACACTCATCCAGGAGTGACAGCAGCTTGGTTTGTCGTAGTTCGTTTTTGGAAAGCCTTTCCACCAAGGCATACTGTATTTGCGTTTGCAATTCTTCCGGGGTTGCATCAGCCATCGCGATTCCCTATTTCCCGTGTGTCTGGTTGATTAAGTCTTTTGAGGTATGGACCCGGGCATAGAGAGGAAAAACTTCCTCGCAGAAAAAATTTTGTTCAAATGGTGTTCGGCTGGAAGTACAGTCCCTTAATATGGTCACATTGAAGCCCCGTTCCACCGCAGAACGAGCCGTCGAATCAATGCAGATTGAGGTTACCGTGCCTACCAAAACGATGTCGGTGATGTTCGCGGCCTTGAGGGTCTCTTCCAACACTGTATTTGAAAAGGCATTCAGCCCGCGCTTTCCCGGGATGATTTTGACAAAGTGGTCGAATGGAGCCAGATCATCAATCACTTCGGCACCATAGGAACCTCTTTTGAAGGCGCCGACATCCTTGATGGTTTTTAGAATGCCATATGGATCCCCTAACTCTCGGT
>DLXZ01000055.1:0-15464 GCA_003448675.1 Porticoccaceae bacterium | reverse complement strand
CGGATCCCCCAACTCTCGGTAATCATCGGTAAAATAAATGGGCGTATTGATAACCAATCCAAAATCCTCTCCAGAGTTGTGGAGGAGATTAATGGTGTTTTCAAGAACTCCTGTAATACGCGACGAACTTTCAATCACGCTGTGTAGTATCCCCTTGGGTGAAAAATAATCGTTTTGGAATCCGATCATGATTAGCGCGGTACGGGACATGGTTTTCATGATTGATTTTCCTGCTTTTCTATTTCAGATAGCCTAAGAGGTTGGTTAGCCCGATTAAATTTAGACAACATTACTTCGATCCTTTTTTTGTTAACCGGTTTTTCCAGGTAGTCACTGATACCCACAGAAAATAAACCGGACAGGAATTTCTGGTCTGTTATGCCTGTTAATGATATTTTGTGGGTTGAAGCGTTTATCTCATCCTTCTGATTCAGGGTGGCAGCAACGTTGCTGCCATTAAGGCCTGGCATCCGTTCGTCCAGGAAAATAAGATCGAACCGTGTTTGGCGAGCAAGCTGCAGTGCTTCAACACCGTCATCAGCGCAAATAACGGTGTGGCCCAGCTTTTCAAGAATCACTTGTGTGGTGAGTTGGCTTGGCTTGCTGTCTTCGGCGAGAAGAATCAACATGGGCGAAGTTTTGTGCAACCGGGTCAGGGCGCAATAAAGATCAGTGTCAAAAAAGGGCCAGTAAAGGGAATGACCGGTGTTGGATTCTGTTAGGGCCTTGTTTAACGCATGCAAATACAGGCTATTCATGCCTGGCGGTGCCGGGCACGAAACACCGGTGTTGTGCTGTCGGCAGTCGATCAGGTTGTAGGCGTGGGAGTTATCGGGGGAATCAATTTGATAATCCTTTTTTGGCTTGACGGATAGCATATTAATGCCGGGTAGGGCGCTAATCCGTTCTATAACGTCGTCATCGTCACTGTAAATATTGACAGGGAATCGCTCAAAATTAAGATCAGTAATAGGATTGATGAGGAGAGTTTTTCCCTCAAGGCGCCGCAGAGTGGTCTTTCCCTGCAGCCCCGTTTGTTGCAGGGACAGTAATACCCCGTTGTCGGATAAGGTAAGTTCAACCAGGGTGGCATGACTTGTCAGATGCGGGTTCTCAACGAGAGGTATCAGGTTGGCGAGAAACTGCGACATAGGTACGTATAGGCCAATCGTTTCATACCCAGTGCCATTGCTCAGGCTGACTTTGCCTAACGTAGGTTGGGAACCGAAGCCACCTGCTACAAGCCATTGCGTAGTTTCTAATAGACTTATCATGATGCGTTGTTTCACCAATCAGTAAGTCTTAGCTTGAGCAAGGATCAGGCCAAAGGCTTTTAGATAAATAGTGGCATAAAAACAATACGTTACGATTTGTCTCAACGGCCTTTCACCACGCGATCTTGTTTTGCGAATCAGTGTGACTTGCATATTGCAACGATATGCTTTTAACGACCCTTTTTAGAGGACAGTCCGAGGTCACCAATCAGTCTTTAGTCTCCCCTTAATTTCAATGGAACTCATTGCCTCCGTGGAAACGAATCGCCCCTGTTGGTTAAACCCTTGTCAGTGTTTTGGGGTACATCATCGATAACTTATTGGCTACCGCAGTTTATTAGAGGTGCGGTGTCGCCGGTGTTGGACGCAATTAAGGTTGATAGGTCGACAATCTTTAGACTGCATTTACAGCTATAGCGATTAATGTCGAAGCTCTGGGGTGCGCCGTTAGTGGCGCGTCACTTAGAACGAAATCTCAGCGTGCATTCTGGAGTGGGGCTGCTAACTCTCGGGTGAGAATTGATGCTGACACCTCTTTGCATCCGCTCGTATTTTGCCCGGCCCACAAGGGCGAGAAGTCTCCCTTGCCAAGGCTTTCAGCTTTCGCGCGCAAGGGAGCGATGGCTGCGGTCGCTAGAGGAAAAGCGGGGGCAGTGGCGCTCATAGGCCCGATTTCTCGCATCAGGCGATTCGCAATACCGCGGGCTGGCCGCCCAGAGAACAAGTTGGTCATCGCAGTGACGCGGGCGGCATCGCTTTTCAGGATCGCGCGATGCACAGCACTCGTAGTGGCTTCGGCGCACAATAGATAAGCTGTTCCGATTTGCACCCCGGCTGCGCCGAGCGCCATGGCAGCCGCGATACCCTTTGCATCCGCAATGCCGCCAGCAGCAATGACCGGGATCTTCACCGCTTCTACGATCTGTGGCACCAATGCGAACGTGCCGACCTGAGCGCTGATATCTTCCGACAGAAAGCTACCGCGATGCCCGCCTGCTTCGAACCCTTGTGCGATGACGGCGTCGACGCCATGTGCCTCTAGCCAGAGAGCTTCCTCGACAGTTGTTGCAGATGAGAGGATTCTCGCGCCCCATCTTCGTACTCGCGCCATCAGTTCGGCTGTGGGTAGGCCGAAATGAAAACTTACGACGGCGGGTTTGAATTCCTCCAGCACGTCGGCGGCTGCGGCACTGAAGGGCGAGCGACCAGGCCCTGGGAGAATTGCGTTCGCATCGATACCATATTCTATATAGTAAGGCGAAAGCGCTTGCCGCCAAGCCGAGTCGCGGCTGGCGTCAAATTCGGGCTGCGCGTGACAGAAGAAATTAACGTTGTACGGTTTGGTGGTCTGTGCCTTCATCACGGCCAGTTCCTGGCGCATGGCGTCCAGCCCAAGCATGGCGCAGGGGAGCGAGCCAACCCCACCCGCGTTGGAGACCGCCACCGCCAACGCGCTGCCCTGTACACCTGCCATTGGGGCTTGAATGATCGGGAACTCTACGCCCAGGAGTTTTTGCAAGATCATCAGCTCACCTCCTGCAAAAGATCGTATGCGTCATTTGCTTAAACCATTATAACCGGCACAGACCAGCGCGAAACGAAAGCGCAGGTTTGGGTCCGGTTGATGACCTGATTAGGTGGCATTTCGATAGCCTCGCTTTATTAAGCTAACACCCGCAACAAAGGTTGGTGCAGCCAGTCCGCCTGCTTGCGCTTGATACTAGGGTCATTAAAAAGGGGCTGCGAGATCACAATGCAGCCCCTTTTTTATTTGCCGGGATATTATGAACGCCTGTTAAAAAATCAGGCGCACAATATCGAAGACTTATTTCGCGGCCATGGCTTCTTTTTCCATTTGTCGAGCGCCTTTGAGCATGCCGGCCATGGCGTAGTTACCTTCGTGGCAGGCGTATTCGAACATTTGATTCTCGGAGGCCTTCAGGGGGATCACTGCGGTAAAGGGCGCGGTGAAGGTTTGTGGATCGGTCACGGTGTATTCGTAGGCAATTCTGGCTTCACCGACGCGGGTGAACTTTTCCACTAGTTTAAGGGTTTTGCCGGTGCCGACCGCGCCACTCATGGTGGGATTGTCGATGGAGAAGGGCATCTGGAAGGCCGGTATCTTGTCGGTAAAGTTGGTGGTGGTAACGACCAGGGTGTCGCCTTCCCAGTGGCCTCGGGAGTCGCCGGACCACTCGGTCATTTCCGCAGGCAGGTGTGGGCTGCCGTCCAAAGGCACGATGCGGGCGGTGTGTACCATTTCGGTAACCAGTACGACATGGTCAGGGGTCTGGACGATGCGCAGGTTATTGTTGTAGGCGCTGGGCATCAGTGGTGGGCCAGCGTTAAAACCCAGCAGGCAGCGTTCTGACAGACCAAGGTATTCCGGGCCGGCCGGTCGGAAGCTGGTCATGCCCAGTGATCCGATCTCGCGCACTGGCGGGATGCGTTTCTGGCTTTCTTTCATGCCTGCCATGGCTTCCGCTGTCAGCGCGGGCACCCGGCCATTCGCTGGATCGACAATCAGTGAGGTTCTGCGGTCTTCGTTGATTTCGGTGCCAAAATCCCACCAGAAGCTGTTATAGGCAGCTTCCACATCGAAGGTAGCCGGGATGTCCCCCTGGTTGTCAACGTCGTTTCTTGAAACGGCCTGCTGACGGAAAGCCTCGGCCTCTTCCTTGGTAAATACGGCCTTGTCGCCGAAAGCTTTGGGGCGTTCCAGGGGTGTCAGGGTGCGGAAGTCCCAGATGCCCTGTAGGTTAGGATGGCCGTGGGAGGTGCGAGGCGCTTTGTAATCACTGGCGTTTGCCGCGCCCGCCAGAAGTAGGGTGGCGATTAGTGTTAACGACGCGAGCCGCGCCGGGCAGGGTAACAGTTTAAGCAGGTTTTTCATCTAAGCCTCCCGTTGCATAGAGCGAATTGCTGATACAGATACGTCAGGGTATTTACTATAGACGAAAAGTGCGCGGGTATGGCACCTGGTTTTTGTTTCGGATCAACCGGATACGCATGGCCTGACTTTTTAAAGCGGCATCCCGGTCAGTTCAGGTTGTGGGCGTATCCGCGAGCCTCGGCAACAGCATATAAAAGCCAGTTTAGACTTTTATATGCCCGAACCCTAATTGCCTGATGTTTGTTTGGCTGCCGCTGAGTGCATTAGCCAGGTAAATATAGCCCGCCATTCACGTGCATGGTCTGACCGGTAACGTAGGAGGATTCCTCGGAGCAGAAAAAGGCCACGGCGCCGGCTATTTCTTCCGGTTTGCCGCTGCGGCCGGCTGGTACCTGATCTATCATCTTTTGATACTCGGACTCCGGCAGTACGCCTTCCAGCCGCTCGTGCCAGATGATGCCCGGTGCGATAACGTTAATGGTGACGCCGTCCCTGGCCAGATCCAATGCTACTGAGCGGGTGTAGCCGGTCACGGCGGCTTTTGCTGCCGCGTAGGGGGACTGGCCAACGCCGGGGTGATAGGCGTACATGGAGGCAAAGTTCACCACCCGGCCGAAACCCCGGTCGACCATATCCTTGCAAAACGCCCGGGTCATATAAAAGGTGCCGTCGGCGTTAACCGCCATCACCCGTTTCCAGCTTTTGGAGTCCATTTCCCAGGGTTTGGCATTGGCCTGGATACCGGCGTTGTTGATCAGGTAGGCGACATTAATGCCCTCGGCGGCCAGTTTTTCGCTCATGGTGGCGATCTGATCTTCCTTGGTGACATCGAGCGGATAGAAAGTGAACTTGGCGCGTTCCTCGACGCTCAGGTTGGCGTCGATCCAGGGGTCGATGTCCTCTGCCCGGCGATCGGTACCAATAACATCGATGCCCGCTGCGATCAGGCGTTTGGTAATGGCCGTACCCAGGCCGCCGATAGCGCCGGTGACGATAGCGTGTCCTCTACTCATAATGATTTCCTCAAAGTTAGTGACTGATTGATACTAGGGTTATAAACAGGAGCGCCATTGGAGCAATAATGCCGTGGCGCTGGCAAGGGCAAGTGGCGTGGGCACACGTATCGAAATAACAAAAAGCGCGTTCATTTTTTACATGACCAATCACAAGATAAAAAACCAATAGGAGGTGAAGGGATGAAAAGGTTGCTTAACAAAGTCGCCGTCGTGACGGGAGCCGGACGGGGGATTGGCAAAGCGGTAGCCAGTCACTACGCCCGCGAGGGAGCCGCCGTTGTCATTGCCGAAATAGATGAGGCACTGGGCGAAAAGCTGGCAGGCGAGCTGGTTAGGGACGGTGGCAAGGCTGAATTTGTCAAAACCGACCTCAATCAGCTGTCCGACATCGATGCGCTGATGACTCAGGTCGGCAGTTGCTTTGGCCGCCTGGATATTCTGGTCAACAATGCGGCGGTGACCAAAAGTCTGGATTTTTTTGAGGTGAGCGAACAGGACTGGGACTGGATTCATAACGTTAACACCAAAGGTTTATTCTTCTGTATGCAGGCGGCGGCGCGCGTGATGAAGGAGCAGGGCGGCGGCAAAATCGTCAATATCGCCTCCATCGCCGGCAAGGGTTATCCAGCAACTTCCAATGTGGCGTACGCCGGGTCCAAGGGCGCGGCTATTGCCATGACCCGCATCGGGGCTTCGTCATTGGCGCGGCACAATATCAACGTCAATGCTATCTGCCCCGGTGTTACCCGCACCGATCTGTACTACGAGGTGATGCGTGGCAGGGTGCAAAGCACCGGCAAATCGGAACAGGAGATTATCGCGGCACTGGATGCCAGCATTCCTCTCCGGCGTTCAAACGAGCCGGAAGACATTGCTGACCTGGCGGTGTTTCTAGCCTCGGATGAGGCGCGCAATGTCACCGGCCAGTCCTGGAATGTGGATGGTGGCCTGATGTGGGATTAAGGTGTCAGTGGGGATTCAGTTTTCAAAAACCGGGGTTTCGCCTTTGTTGCGGGCGCGGAGTGCGATTTTGATGTCTTCCGACATCATCATCCCGGCGTTCCATGTGGCCACGTAGTTGAGACCGTCCTCAATACTGTGTTCGAGGGAATATTGCATCACGTCCTTGCAGCCGCGAATGCTTAAAGGTGATTTGCCTGCGATTTCCATGGCGACTTCTAGAACATGTTCCAGCAGGGCGTCCCGATCGGCAAAGCAGGCGTTGCTCAGTTGCATGGCAGTGGCATCCCTGCCATCAAAATTTCTGCCGGTGTAGGTGAGTTCACGCATCAGGCCGTCACCAATAAGTCTGGGCAGGCGTTGCAGGGTGCCGACGTCGGCGACAATGCCGATATCAATTTCCTTGATCGAAAAGACGGCATCTTCGGTGCAATAACGCATGTCGCAGGCGCTGATCATGTCCACCCCGGCGCCGACACAGGCGCCATGCACGGCGGCGAGCACGGGCTTGCGGCAGTTAGCAATGGTGGTCAACTGGGTTTGCAACCAGAGTATTTCCCGACGCAGGGCTTCCCGCTTGCGGCCTTCACAGGTGATGGAGTCGTCAATCAATTCATCGAGCATGCCCAGGTCGATGCCGGCGCAAAAGTGCTTGCCCTTGCCGCTCAGCACCACTGCGCGCACCTCTGGCGTCTCGCTTGCCCAGGTCATGGCTTCGCCCAGCTCCTGCCACATGGCACGGTTCATGGCGTTAGCGGCATTCGGGCGGTTTAGTTGAATGTGGGCAATGTGGTGAGTGAGATCGATGTCGAGGGTTGAATAGCTGGGGCTCATGGTGGGGCTCCTGATTATTAGTTAATGCTTTACCAAGGGTTATCTGGCGCTAATGCTTCTACCGGATACTGTTCATTGGGTATTATGGGTGAAATCTGCGGCCGTCGGCCACGTGCGTGTTGTGCTCGTCGTCTCAGTGTTACCGGAGATTTGAAAGGGGGCTCGAAGTATCTTGGATAAAAATGTAGAAGCGGTAGCGGAAGGGGAGTTCGCCCAGTCCACGGCTGTGAAGCAGTTGGGAGAGGGTTTATGGGAAGGACATTTTTCCGCTAACTGGCTGATTGGTCAGACCATGAACGGCGGCTATGCCATGGCGGTGGGTGCGCGGGTGCTCGGTCAGGCGCTGCCCCATCCCGACCCGGTGACGGTGACCGGACATTTTCTGAGTCGTACCGAAGTCGGGCCGGTGCGCTGCGAAGTGGATATTTTGCGAAAGGGCCGTGCTAGTTCCAGTGGCAGCGTCAAGTTGTACCAGAATGACGATCTGAAAATTATCGTCACGGGAACCTACGGCGATATGGCGAGCCAGCGCGGTGAAACCCGGGTGTTTGAGGCAGTGCCGGATATGCCGGACCTTGAGGCCTGTTTGGACCTGCCCTATCCGCCTAACCAGCCCTTTCGCAAACAGATGTTGCAGCGCATGGCGCCGGCTAACGTCAGGGCGCTGGAAGGGGAACCCGATGGCAGCGGTCGCTGGGAAGGCTGGCTGGATTTCGCCGATGGCGCGGAAAAGGACCTGTTTTCTCTGGTGATGTTTTCCGACGCGCTACCGCCGCCGGTATTTTCCATCTATGGCGCCGAGGGTTGGGTGCCCACCCTGGAGCTGACGGTGCGACTGCATCGCCGTCCACGTCCCGGACCCTTGCGCTGTGTGTTCCGGGCTAATTTCATTACCGAAGGTATCGTCAACGAAGAGTGCCTGCTATGGGATAGCGCGGATGAATTGGTGGCGGTGGCCAGCCAGGCGGCCAAATATCGCCTGCCAAAAACTTGATTTTTTTCTAATGCAAATGATTAAGAAGGGGCTATAAGTGATTAAAAACAAAAAATTAATTCCAGCAATAATTTTGTCAGCCTTGTTTGGCGCTGCTTGCCAGGCCGAGGATGACTCAACACGTGAAATGGTGGGCGGGGCCGCAGCCGCAGCCAGGCCCGACCATGTTGTACGTCGGGAGCGGGGGCTGGATGTGATCCGCACGCTCACGGGCAAGGACAACCCCGAAGCTTTTGGTGAAAAGTTCGAGGCCAACTACGGCGCGCTTGGTTCCTTTGCCCTGGATTTTGTCATGGGCGATATCTGGAGTCGCGAGCAACTGAGTCGACGCGACCGCAATCTCATTGTATTGACCATGCTCGGCGCCCTGCATCAGACCAACCAGCTCGCCTATTACGTTCCCGGTGGCTTGAATCACGGGCTGACGCCCACCGAAATCCGGGAAATCATGACCCACCTGGCCGCCTATGCCGGCTTTCCCAAGGCGCTGGATGCCATGGCCGAGACCAACCGTATTCTGGCGGAATTGGGTCATGGGCCGGGGCCGGAGGGGTTTGCCGGCTCCGAGCGCTTTAGCGATGCCGAGCGCCGGGCGCGGGGTGCGGAGGTCATGGGGCGCTTGTCTGGCAACGACGCCCCGGATCCGAATGCCGTGCTGGAGGCGATGGCAGGCAAGCTGGGGCCGCTGGGCGCCTACGGTATTGATTTCGCCTTTGGCGAGGTTTGGGCGCGTCCTCAATTATCCCGTCGGGATCGCAGTTTGCTGGTGGTTTCGGTATTGACCGTATTGGGGCGGGGCGATGAGCTGGATATCCATGTGCCAGCCGCGATTCGTCATGGCGTTACCCGAACCGAGTTGGAGGAATTGATGCTGACTGCCTTCGCCTATGCTGGTGCGCCCCTGGCGGTGGAAGGTATGCATAAGGTCGTGGAGCATGTGCCTGCGTTGTGAAGACCCCGTCGGGCGCTGGTTTAACTCGTACCGTTGGCGGCAAATTCGTCTTGAATTACATTGACTTAATTGTCGCCAATCGGTTTGCCATCACCGCTGTCTTGCCCTAGAATGCGCGCCCTTGTCCGTCGGGTTTTCTACCGCCTGCTGGGCTCTCCTTGCCACACTGCCTGGACAGGTGGCTTTTAACCCATGAGGAGCAACAATGCGACACTATGAGATTGTCTTTATTGTCCACCCTGATCAGAGCGAACAGGTGCCGGGCATGATTGAGCGTTACACCAAAATCGTCACCGACGGTAACGGCACGGTTCACCGCTGTGAAGACTGGGGCCGCCGTCAGTTGGCTTATCCCATCAACAAGATTCACAAAGCCCACTATGTGATGATGAATATCGAGTGCACCGATAAGGAACTCGACGAGCTGACCTCCATCTTCCGCTACAACGATGCGGTACTGCGTAACCTGGTCATTAAGCGCGACGGCCCGATTACAGAAGAAACCGACCTGTATAAGGCTGAACTGGCTGACAAGGCTGAAAAAGAAAGCCGGGCCCGCCGCGAGAGCGAGCGTGCCGCTGCCGCCGCGCAGGAAGAAACCAAAGTTGCCGAGGCGAGTGAAAGCACCGCGCCGGAGCAGGAGTCAGCGGAAAGCGATAAGCCTGAAGCTGCTGAATCAACTGATGAGACGGAGGCATAAGTCATGGCACGTTTTAATCGTCGACGTAAATTCTGCCGATTCACCGCTGAAGGTGTTACCGAGATAGATTACAAGGATCTTGATGTATTGAAAGATTACATCACCGAGACCGGAAAAATTGTTCCCAGCAGGATCAGTGGCACTAAGGCCCGTTACCAGCGTCAACTCGCTACCGCGATCAAGCGCGCCCGTTATCTGGCCCTGTTGCCCTACACAGACAGCCACAAATAAACCTGGATTCAAGCCATGAAAGCCCTCGCCGAGTTTATTATGGCGGGACGGTTAAAGGCGTCGCTGGTCGCTTGTCTGGGTAATCTGCTGCCTTTTGTCAGCCCGGCAGCGGTGGCCTTGGTTACGCTTCGCAAAAGCTACGCTGATGCCTTTATCGTGACGTTGTGGGCGGTGCTGCCCCTGGTGGCCATGTTAAAGGTTGCCGGGGACAAAGTTAGCGAAGCTGACGGTTTGATGGTCTGGGCGGCGCTGCTATCGGTCCCGGTGGTGGTGCTTTCCGCGCTGGTGTTACGCGCTAGCGCCTCTTGGTCGCGAACCCTGCTGGCTATAATTGGTGCTAGCATCTTGTTGGCTCTGGCCGTTAAAGTTGTTCTGGCGGCGAAGCTGGAAGCGGTACGCGGTGTGTTGCTTGAAATGCTCAAGCAGATTGGTGAGCAGGAGCAGGGCATTAGCCTGATGTTCAGCGATTTGTTTCTGGCGGGTCTACTTGCCTGGGCGATGGCCTTGATGGCCGTAGTTGCGTTGTTATTGGGCCGCTGGTGGCAGGCTCTCCTTTATAACCCGGGTGGTTTTCAAAAGGAGTTTCACGCGCTGAGAATGCAAAAGGGCGTTGCCATGGCATTACTGGCGGGGCTCAGCGCTTGCTATTTGCTGCCACAGGACTACTTTACCTGGGGTAATGTATTGGGCTTGCCACTACTGCTGTCTGGTATTGCGCTGGTCCATCACGTGGTGACATTTGCCCAGTTGGGCGGCCATTGGCTGGTTATTTTTTATTTTGGTCTGATTTTATTGATCGGACCATTGAGTACGGTCCTGGTGGGACTGGGATTTTTGGATAGCATGCTCGATTTGCGGGCCCGTTTTGCGGCTCGCAAATCCGATAGCTAACCGGTTTTTATTTATTTGATGAGAGTGAAAGAGGCATTCTGATGGACGTAATTCTTCTGGAAAAAGTAGGCAAGTTGGGCAACATTGGCGATATGGTGTCGGTTAAAGCCGGTTTCGGACGCAATTTCCTTATCCCTCAGGGGAAGGCGGTGTTTGCCACACCGGATAACGTTGCTGACTTTGAGGCGCGGCGCGCCGAGCTTGAGCGTTCCGCCGAGGAGAAACTGGGTATAGCCCAGAGCCGGGCTGAACAGCTGGCTGGCCTGGGGCCCGTGGTGATTACAGCCGTTGCCGGTGATGAAGGTCGTTTATTTGGTTCGGTCGGTCCCCGTGACATCGCCGAGGCCTGCACCGCCAAAGGTGTTGAGCTGGCTAAGAGCGAAGTAAAGATGCCCGAGGGCGCGATCCGCGAGCTAGGTGAATTCGAAGTTCAAATCCAGTTGCACAGTGATGTAGAGCTGGCGATTGCGGTGGTTGTAGCCGAGGCAGCAGCTGCTTGACCAGCCGTTAGCTGGTTTATTCAAATGCTGCGGCCGGTTACTGGTTTAAATACCGATTTTCCCTGTAGCTGGTCCAGCCACTGGTGACTCCACCAAGGGTAGCGGTGATGGCCGAGACCTCCTCCACAAACTCCCCGATTCCGCAACCGCCTCATTCCGTTGAGGCGGAACAGGCGGTGCTTGGCGGTTTGATACTCGCCAACGATGCCTTCGATGGCGTGGCCGCTCTGATTGGCGAAGAAGACTTTTTTAGCCTCGATCACCAACTCATCTTTCGCACCATGCACGGGCTTTCCGTGGCCGATAAGCCGCTGGACGTTATTACCCTTTCCGAGACACTGAAAGAAAACAAAGAACTTGAGCAGATTGGCGGTGATGCCTACCTGGTCGAATTGACCCGCAATACGCCCAGCGCGGCCAATATTCTCGCTTACGCCCAGATCGTCCTCGAGCGAGCCACCGTGCGCAAGCTTATCGCAGCCGCCAACGACATCGTCGACAAGAGCTACAATCCCCTGGGCTGGGACAGCGGTAAATTGCTGGCCGAGGCTGAGCGCCGTTTGATGGAGGTAATGGAAGACCGGCCGCGGGAGGGCGGTTTTCAGCACGTGACCGATCTGCTACGCCAGGCGATCGACCGAATTGATGAGTTGTTTAACAGTGATTCGGATATTACCGGCCTGAGCACGGGTTTTACCGAGCTGGACGGCATGACCTCCGGTTGGCAGGAGGCGGATCTGGTGATTATTGCCGGGCGTCCCTCCATGGGTAAAACCTCCTTTGCCATGAATACTGTAGAACACGCGATGCTGCATCAGGATCGACCGGTGTTGGTGTTCAGTCTTGAGATGCCAGCCAACCAACTGGTCATTCGCCTGCTATCGTCCATGGGCAAGATTGATCAGAGCCGGGTGCGCAGCGGCAACCTTAATCCGGATGATTTCACCCGCTTGTCGGGCGCAGCCGCGCGACTCAAGGACCGGCCGCTGTTTATTGATGATACGCCCGGCATCAGCCCGCTTGAATTGCGCAATCGTATTCGCCAGTTGGCCCGTGAGCACGGCTCGCCGGCCATGGTGATGGTCGATTATTTGCAGTTGATGAGTTCCAGTACGCCGGCGGACGGACGGGTGCAGGAGATTTCCCAGATTTCCCGGGAGCTCAAAATCATCGCTCGGGAGTTTGATTGCCCGATTCTGGCTCTGTCCCAGCTCAGCCGTAACGTCGAGCAGCGTCCCAATAAACGGCCGGTAAACTCTGATCTTCGGGAGTCCGGTGCGATTGAGCAGGACGCCGATGTGGTGATTTTTATCTACCGCGATGAAGTATATAACGAAGATACCCAGGATAAGGGTGTGGCGGAAATCATCATAGGCAAACAAAGGAATGGGCCCATAGGTACGGCGCGTCTGGCATTTCTCGGCCAGTATACCCGCTTTGAAAATCTCGCCCAGGACTACTTCGCCGGGGCCGATTAATTGATTGGGGTTAATCGATGGATACACCTGTTATGCAAAACATGAAAATATTTCATACCATTGCGGGTCTGCGAGAGGTGCTCAATGAGGCGCGTCAGCAGGGTAAAACGGTTGGTTTTGTGCCCACCATGGGCAACCTTCACGAGGGGCACTTACAGCTGGTGCGCCAGGCGGGCGAAACCTGTGAAGTGGTTGTCGCCAGCATTTTTGTCAACCCTCTCCAGTTTGGTCTCAATGAAGATTGGGAGAAGTATCCTCGTACCTTTGACGATGATGCGCGCAAACTGGAAGGGGCGGGCTGTGACTATTTATTTTATCCCGATGAAAATGAAATTTACCCCAATGGCATGGCGGACCAGACCCGCGTCGTAGTGCCGACGATGACCGATATACTCTGTGGAGCCAGTCGTCCAGGGCATTTTGAGGGTGTCACGACGGTGGTATCCAAACTCCTCAATATCGTTCAACCAGACACGGCTATTTTCGGGATCAAGGATTTTCAGCAGCTGGCGGTGATTCGCCGTATGGTAGAAGATTTATGCATCCCCGTGGACATTGTCGGCGCCCCCATTGCTCGGGATCACGATGGCCTGGCCCTCAGTTCACGGAACAGTTACTTGACTGAAGCAGAGCGGCCTCGGGTTAAATCACTCTATGAAACGCTCTGTTGGTGTCGGGACCAAATCGCTGATGGAGCGAGGGGGTTCGCGGAGCTTGAATCGGTTGCCTCGGAAAAGCTGGAAAGGGGTGGATTTCGCGTGGATTATGTTAGTATTCGCAACGCCAAGAGCCTGGAGCCGGCAGCGCACGACGATACGGAGGTTGTCATATTGGGGGCAATGTATACCTCTGGCGCCCGGTTGATCGATAATGTCAGCTTGAGTTTGGAGCTGTCGGCAGTAGTGGGGGAATAGCAATCATGTTGACCAACATGTTAAAAGCCAAATTGCATATGGCGTCGGTGACACAGGCGGAATTGTGGTATGACGGTTCCTGCGCCATTGATAGTAACTTGCTTAAACTTGCCGGTATGCGAGAGTTTGAGCAGATTGACATATACAACGTCAATAACGGCGAGCGCTTTACAACCTACATTATTCAGGCTGAAGCTGGCTCGGGGATTATCTCCATGAACGGTGCCGCCGCTCGTAAAGTGCAGGTGGGTGACCGGATTATTATCGCTACCTACGGCCAGTTCGACGAAGCCGAGGCGGATGCCCACAAGCCGAAGCTGGTGTATTTAAATGCCGATAACAGCGTAGAGCGCACCGCTAACACCATTCCCGTACAGGCGGTTTCCTGAGCAGCTTAGACTGCCCGTATGGCACCGCTTTTACTTCCCACCTTACTTGATGCCGTCGCTCGCCGCTCTGGCGGGCATTTCGTTTGCGCGCTCGTAGCTTTGTTTTCACTGTAAATCCAAACTAGAAACCACCTGCGCGTCGTTTTCGGGATGGTCCTGTCCTCGGGCTTATGACAGAATAAGCCCAGCAAAAATCTGGCCCCGAGGAGAGTTTTTTTATGTCTGAATTTGCCGTTCACCCTGTACCCGAGGCGTGGGCAAAAAATGCTCATATCGATAAGCAAACCTATGAGGCCATGTATCGGCGTTCGGTGGAGGAACCCGATCAATTCTGGGCCGAACAGGCCGAATCCTTCCTGACCTGGGAAAAACCCTGGAGCGAAGTGTGTCGTTATGACTTCAATCAGGGCGAGGCTCACTGGTTTGCTGGCGGTCGACTGAATGTCACAGTTAATTGTATTGACCGTCACCTGGAAACGCGGGGCGATCAAACGGCCATTATTTGGGAAGGCGACGAGCCGACGGTTGATAAAAAAATCACCTATAGGGAGCTCCATGAGCAGGTGTGCAGGCTCGCCAATGCCTTGCGCAGTCGCGGCGTCAAAAAAGGTGACAGAGTCTGCATTTACATGCCCATGGTCCCGGAAGCCGCGTACGCCATGCTCGCCTGCGCCCGTATTGGCGCCGTGCACTCCGTGGTTTTTGGCGGCTTTTCGCCGGATGCTCTCAAGGACAGGATTTTAAATGCCGATTGCCAGACGTTGATCACCGCAGATGAAGGACTCCGTGGTGGACGCACCGTGCCGCTCAAGAGTAATGCCGATAAGGCTCTGGCTCAGTGTCCCAATGTTCATACCTGCCTGGTGGTAAAGCGAACTGGCAGCGATATTGCGTGGCAGGAGGGGCGCGACGTTTGGTATCACGAAATCACCAGCCAAGTGGGTAGTGATTGCGAGCCGGAGTCCATGGATGCGGAAGACCCGCTTTTTATCCTTTATACCTCCGGTTCCACCGGTAAGCCCAAGGGAATCCTGCACAGCACGGGCGGTTATCTGTTGCAGGCGGCGATGACGCACAAGTACGTCTTTGATTATCACGATGGCGATATCTACTGGTGTACCGCAGATGTAGGCTGGGTGACTGGCCACACTTACATTGTGTACGGCCCATTGTGCAACGGTGCTGTCACTCTAATGTTTGAAGGCGTTCCCACTTACCCGGATGCCTCCCGTTTTTGGCAGGTGGTCGACAAGCATCAGGTCAACCAGTTCTATACCGCGCCGACCGCATTAAGGGCGCTGATGGGTGCCGGCGATGAGTATGTGGAGTCGACGTCTCGGGAATCACTCAAAGTTTTGGGCACGGTGGGCGAGCCCATCAACCCGGAGGCCTGGGAGTGGTATTACCGAGTCGTGGGCAAGTCCCGCTGTCCCATTGT
>DLXZ01000196.1 GCA_003448675.1 Porticoccaceae bacterium | reverse complement strand
CACCGTCGTCAACGCCCAGTTCAAGGAAGGCGTAGCGCACGGCGCGAATCTTGGCCAGGAAGTCCTCGTGGGGCACGGTGACTTTGCCGTCCTGGTGGCCGCACTGCTTTTCGTCGGACACCTGGTTTTCGATTTGGATGGCGCAGGCGCCGGCTTCGATCATTTTCTTGGCCAGCAGATAGGTGGCTTCGGCGTTACCAAAACCAGCGTCGATGTCGGCAATGATCGGCACCACATGGGTCTGGAAGTTGTCGATTTGATCCTGGATTTCGGCCTGCTTGGCGGCGTCGCCGGCGTCACGGGCGTCATCCAGTGCGCGGAACAGACCGCCCAGCTCCCGGGCGTCAGCCTGGCGCAGGAAGGTGTAGAGTTCTTCGATCAAACCGGGCACTGAGGTTTTTTCGTGCATGGACTGGTCGGGCAGGGGACCGAATTCGCTGCGCAGGGCGGCGATCATCCAGCCGGACAGGTAGAGGTAGCGCTTGTTGGTATCGCCGAAGTGCTTTTTGATGGCGATCAGCTTTTGCTGACCGATAAAGCCATGCCAGCAGCCCAGGGATTGGGTGTACTTGCTGGTGTCGGCGTCATATTCAGCCATGTCCTTGCGCATGATGGCGGCAGTATATTTGGCGATGTCCAGACCGGTTTTGAAGCGGTTTTGCAAGCGCATGCGGGCCGCGTACTCGGGGCTGATGGAATCCCAGCTGCTGCCTTGCTCGCTGATCAGGCTGGTGAGCGTATCGATCTCGGATGAATATGACATGGCGATTACTCCTGTGTTGGTCGGGGCGCGGGTGGCTCCTGGCCCTGGCGGTCATACTAGTGGTCATTAAGGCGCGCATCATAGCGAAGGCACAAAGATAAATTAAATCAATAATATCTATTTTCGGTATTTATTAGTTGAATGTTTCGCGGTGGTGGGGCGTTAATCGGACTTGAGTGTTCACGGGGTGTGCTATCGGCGGGGGCGATGGTTTATGCTGTCGCCCGTTTTGCCCAGAAGCCTCAACCCCACGGACGCAGACTTGAAACAACGAGTAATCCGCAAAGCCCACCGCTGGTTGGGTATCGTTGCCGCCGTGCAGCTATTGATCTGGACAGGCACCGGTTTGTTTTTCGCCATCATGCCCATCGACGGTATTCGTGGCGCCGGTATCGTTGAGCAGGGCGCCGCCTTTCGGCTCAAGCACGTTAAACTGATTCCACCGAATCAGTTGGTGCGCCGTTACCCGGAGCTGGATAACGTCAGTATTGATGAGGTGCAAATCAAGCAGCGAATGCATACGCCGATTTATCTGATGACGGTGAACAAGCAATGGCTGGCCTTTAATGCCAAAACCGGTGACAGGCTACCCGCTCTCCATGAAAACGAAGCTCGTCTGATCGCCCGTAACAACAGCCGCGCCGACGTGCGCTCGGCGGCGCTGGTAACCCAGCTTCCAGTCGGCAGCGAGTATCGGGGCGGTGAGCTACCGGCCTGGCGGGTGGAGCTGGAAGCGCCGGATAGCGCGGTGCTCTGGATCGGCGCCAATAGCGGGCAAATCAACGCCGTGCGCACCAGCCAGTGGCGGGTTTACGATTTTCTCTGGAGTCTGCACATTATGGATTATCGCGGCCGAGATAATTTTAATACCTGGTTGCTGCGCGGCTTTGCCTTGTTGGGCCTGGTGACCATGCTATCGGGGGTATGGTTGTTTTTTAGATCCCTAGGTCGGGGGCCGAAGTAGGTTCGGGTTTTTTGTTATAGCACGGGCTTGCAAAGAATAGGGCCCGTGTCCCAATAATCAATAATAAGGAAAGTCGTGTTGTCAGGTTTTATGCACAGGTGGTTCGTTACGGGTAGCCGTTACAAAAAAATTGTATGTTTAATTCTCTGCATGCCGGTCTTCAATGCCAATGCCGATATCTACCAGGGAGAAAAGCTTAATCTCGCTGGCGACATCCAGCTCAAGTTGGTAACGCTGGACGAGTTGCCCGTGGATGGAGGCATTAAACTACCGGAGACCACCTACAGTGATGTGGTGACCTCCCTGTGGGCTATCTGGCAGGTGGCCGAAAACGTTCGCATCAAAGCCTGGGTGAAAAACGAGTTCCGCAATTACGCTAAAAATAAAAAAGCCAATAATTATCGCTTTCTCGATGAGTTTGCCTTTCATGAGCTGTCGGCGGAATTCACCAATTTACTGGGCGGCAGGCTGGATCTGAAAGTGGGCCGCTTCCCCCTGCTGGGTTATGGGCGAGGTTTGCAAATTCTGGAAAGCAGCCCCCTGGACGCGGAGCGTTCCTACGGCTTCAATGCCGTTCGCGGTCGGCTGAAATTTGAGCGGGTGGAGCTTGACCTGATTGGAATTTACTCGCCCAGGGAAGATGAGTTTCTCATAAACAACAAAAAGAAAGACAAAGGTTTTCTGGAAAGCGCCGAACAGGGTTTTGTCGCCTACCTTCACAACAAATCCCATCCCTATCTGCCAAAAAGTCTGTACTACATGTACAAGCACGAGCAACCGCGTTTTGGTCGGGAGGATCTGTACCTGCACACGGCGGGTTTTATCTGGGAACAGAAGTTGACGTCTGCATGGTCAACCTACTGGGAGCTGGCCCACCAACAGGGGCGCCGGGCTCGGGGCGGTGACGTGCGGGGATGGTTGAGTGATTTTTTCCTCACCTACCGCCTGGGTGATCGGCCCTGGAAGCCGGAGTTGTATGTCAGTAATTACTACCTGTCCGGGGATGATCCCAATACGGAAACCGAAGAAAACTGGCACGGTCTGTGGGCGCGCTGGCCCCAGTATTCCTATTTTATGGTGTGGCAATTTGTTCCCCGTATCGGCGACTGGACCAATATGAACTGGTCGCGATTGGGGTTTAAGGCTTATCCGACGGCTAACACCAGTGTGGAAGTGAGCGCTGGCCCGATTACCGCACCCGAGAAAGGCCTGGGCGGCGGCAACGGGCGGGGCCACCTGGGAATTGTGGTTTTGCGTCACAAGCTGACCAAGAAGTTATCGATGATGGCCCGCGCCGAGGTGTTTGAGTCAGGGGATTTTCATCCTGAGGAGGACAACTTGTCCTGGACGGCGAGGGTTCAGTTCAAATATGCATTCTGAATGGCGTTAGCGACTGGCTTTTTAGGGGACCTTTCGTTCGCTTTTGCTCTTTATGTAGAGCCGAAACCATCGGCGGCATTGGGCCGGCTGGCCCCCGGGTGAAGCAAACCGGTAAAATACCGCTTCTATTCGTCTTCTCCCGATAATATGCCAACGGTCCCGCCACTTTTTTCTTATCCCAAATACTGGGCCGAATGTTTCGGCACGGCACCTTTTTTGCCCACCAGCCGGGAGGAGATGGATGCCCTGGGCTGGGACAGTTGCGATGTGATTATTATCACGGGCGATGCTTATGTGGATCATCCGAGCTTTGGCATGGCGATTATCGGCCGCTTGCTGGAGGCTCAGGGCTTTCGGGTCGGCATTATCGATCAGCCGGATTGGCGCTCGAAGGATGCCTTCATGGCCCTTGGGCGGCCGAATCTGTTTTTTGGCGTCGCTGCCGGCAATATGGACTCGATGATTAACCGCTACACCGCGGACAAGCGCATGCGCAGCGACGATGCCTATTCGCCGGACGACGAGGGCGGTCGGCGACCGGACCGGGCGGTGATTGTCTACAGCCAGCGCTGTCGCGAGGCCTGGAAGGACGTACCCATCGTGCTCGGCAGTATCGAGGCCAGCCTGCGCCGCATCGCCCACTACGATTACTGGTCCGACGAGGTGCGCCGCTCGGTGTTGGTGGATTCCCAGGCGGATATCCTGCTTTACGGCAACGCCGAGCGGGCGGTCGTGGAAGTTGCCCATCGCCTGGCTCGGGGCCAGTCGCTGGCCGGTGTCACGGACATTCGCGGCACCGCGGTCTTGCGCGACGATCTGCCGGTGGGCTGGACGGTCATTGATTCCACCCGCATCGACCGCCCCGGTCGCATCGACCCCATCGCCAACCCCTACGACAGCGATGAGGAGCTGGCTGCGGCCAGCGGCGGCAAATGCCGGGTGGAGGTGGATGAACCCAGCGGCGAGCAGGTGCTGCATTTCGTGCCCCACCGGGAAAAGGTGGATCGCGCCCGCACCGCGATTCGACTGCCGCCCTATCACAAGGTTAAGACCGACCCGGTACTCTACGCCCATGCCTCGCGGGTACTGC
>DLXZ01000115.1:11245-14063 GCA_003448675.1 Porticoccaceae bacterium | reverse complement strand
CACCGGGCGCTGGGATCACAGTCATGACCTCACTGGCGAGCGGGTGGGTTTTATTGGCACTGGCGCGACAGCGATTCAGGTGATTCCAGAAATAGTACCCAAGCTGCAAAGCCTGGATGTCTATCAGCGCACACCCATCTGGTTGCTACCCAAAAAAGATCTGCCGGTACCCAAATGGCTGCAAAATGGTTTTAAGTATGTTCCCGGGTTACAGCGGGCTGCGCGCACCGTCATGCAGATACTTACCGATACCATCATGGTCAATGGTCTGGTGTTTAACAAGCAGCTATCGTGGATGATTAAGTGGTGCGAAAAATACGCCATCAAACATGTACGCAATCAAGTGAATGACCCCGAAATTCAGGAAAAACTGATTCCGAATTACGATTTCGGCTGCAAACGCCCCAGTTTTACCAATAAATTTTATCCGGTCTTCAATCAGGATAATGTCGAACTGGTGACCGACGCCATTGAGCGCATCACCGAAACTGGCATTGTTACCAGCGATGGCAAGGAGCGGGAAATTGACACGCTGATTTATGGCACCGGCTTTCAGGTATTCCAGAAAGGCAGTGTCCCTACTTTTCGGGTCTACGGCCGTAACGGGGTGGAGATCAGCGACTACTGGGAGGAAAACCGCTATCAGGCCTTTGAAGGCGCGACAGTGCCCGGTTACCCTAACTTCTTTATGATCATGGGGCCCTACAGCGTTTGCTCGGCGTCCTATTTCGGCATGATCGAGACTCAGACCCGGCATCTGGTACGCTGCCTGAAAGCCGCGGAAAGGCGCAATGCCAACTACATTGAAGTGACCCAGGAAGCCAACGACAGAAACTTCGCCAAAGTTCAAAAACGTGTTGGCAACACCATTTTCCAGTTCGGGAACTGCGGCACCTCCAACAGCTACTACATCGACCGCCACGGTGATAGCCCCTTCATTCGGCCTTCTACCTATCTGGAGATGTGGTTAACGAGCTGCTTGTTTCGTATGAGCAACTACCAGTTTAAGGCCATCTAGTCCTGTAGGGAGTTCGATGCCCCTCCGTGGCGTCGGACTTCTAGCCGCAACCTCGCTAATTGGTAAATTGGAATAGGCGGGTTACGGGGTGATCCCGCGGTTTTGTGATCCTTTATTCATTTTTGAATAATTGTCAGGCTCTGGCTTGTTGTCTGGTTTAACAGCCTGTCGAACCAGTTTTCTAGCAAGCTTCCCGCCTTATGGCTGACCGCCAGTGACGGCCACGGCTTTCGTTTTTCAACGTTAACATAATGATTTTATTGGATAAATTATTTTTAGCGTGAAGCTTTTCCCGCGCTCGCACGCTGGAATGGTTCGATCTCCCGGTACTGAAACCCGAGGACTCGAGGTTGGGAGGTGACGAGGGGCAGCAGGACTGAAGTATCCATTCAAGTTTTGCTCAATCTTGTCGATAATGTATTGCAAAACTACTTATTTGCCTGGTTGATGGTGGGCTTATTGAGTAACAAGTTTAGGTAGGCTGCCCTGCTCCAATGGCGATGACTAACGCATGTAGATGATTCACTCATATAAATGACGCTATGGTTGACGGTGTAAGTTTCAGTAACAGGCCCCCGGCGGCAAGTGGGTCAAAGCCCGCTAATTCAGCTTCTGCGCCGGTAAACCAGCCGACGAAGGTGCAGGTGGAATCTGCGTTAGTAGGCAGCCCTGCCAGTGACAAGCAGGTAGAAGACGCCGTGGAGCTGTTAAATCGTGCGGTAAAAGATAAAAATTTGTCCGTGGAGTTTTCCACGGATGAAGCTACTCACCGGCAAGTTGTTAAATTGATTGATAAAAACACGGGTGAAGTTCAGATGCAGCTGCCCAGTGAAGCAGCATTGAGTGCTGCGGAAAAACTGTCAACCTTGCGTGGCGTGTTCTTCGACGGTGTCATATAAGGGTCACCGGTCGGGTAACTGGTCCTGATAAGTAAGATAATTGATCGTCATTACGCTGGCGATTCCATCCGGCCTTGTCCTGTCCCCCAGGTTTGGCAAGCGCGTAATTTTATGCGGATCAAGACAAGCCCCAACAAAGCCGCTATCTCCGAGCATACTTAAACAATATTGCTGTTATTACATCGCGGACTGTATCAGTTTTGAGCCACTGGCTGGCTAACCGTTTATTGAAATCATTACACCGCTAAGCCTGTCCACGGCACCATTAATGGTGCGGTCCTCTTGGTGTGCCTATGTTGATCGGTTTGCTCACGATAAACAGGCAAGGGTAGTTATCAGGGGCTATTATGATGGGAAGAATGATAATGGTTAAGACGAACTTTTTAAAATGACTGGGTGTTTGATTATTTATTACTGTTGAGCAAAGCCAGATACATGCAGCGTCTGGTCCCTGCCAGGGGCAAAATAAAAAAGATCCGGGGCGTCCGGGCACGGAGCCGGAGCCACCGGCCAGTTCGGCAGAGGTTAATAGTGTCACCGTAGGCTGGGTTAATCTGCAAGTTATCGTTCGGGACAGTGGTTTTGTCCCCGGGTCCACCACAGCTTCACCGTCGGCAATAATGAGGTAACGCTGGTGCCAGCGGGTGGCAGCGATACCGAAACCTATCTCCCTTTCGATGCCGGTATGGCGGTGGAGGTGCTGAGCGAGGGCAACTACGCGTTGGTGGCTGTCCCTGTGAAATTGATTGGATTGTGGGGCTGGGAATGTTATCGGCTAAGCAGGGACGCCGGATGCCCGGAGATAGAAGGCCCGTTGGGAAACGACATCGCGGATATCGCCGCCACGGTTTTAACTGACCTCCTTGTCCCCAGCGTTGCCCCGATCTACCCGATCTACCCG
>DLXZ01000115.1:4366-11025 GCA_003448675.1 Porticoccaceae bacterium | reverse complement strand
GATCTACCCGATCTACCCGATCAGCACGGCAACTAACCCTTCTGAAGAGCCTGCCACCACTGGGTGAGCCGGGTTGCCCCTGTATCCCGGGCTTGATGGCAAGCAGTTACCGGCCTACGTGACTCGTTTACCATTTCGGCCCTACTTGATCCGGATAATATTGTCTTTGAAGCCGCCAGCCCGAGTAATTCAACGTCTGTTAGCGCGCTTGATGGTAAAGCGCCTACACCGTGCCAGAGCCGGTGGCGAATCAGGATCAGTACGACGACTGTGAAAACTGGTTCTGGTCAAACGTCTGCCTCTAATACTGTTGGCGCCGGGTACTAAACAGCTCTGTCGTAAACCCCAATTCTTACCTGTGACCGGGGGCTATCTGTAGGCCGCCCCCGGGTGCTATCCGTCAATGACCATCCGGCTTGCAGACGGGGTAAACTGCACATTCTTTTACAGACTTTACGTGTGTCAATGTTTGAGCGAGCTGGGGAAACCAAACGCCCTGCCTGTTACCTCCGGACATTCACCATCCCCTTAGCCCTGTTACTCTGTTCCGCTAGCTGGGCCCATGTGACTGCGAATCCGGAAGCGCTTTTTCAGTTACTGGATCGCCGTCTCGCCCTGATGAAACAAGTCGCGGCTTATAAATATACCGCTGGTACGCCTGTCGAGAACCGCGCGCGCGAGGAGGTGGTGCTGGCCCAGGTAAGAAGTCACGCCGCCGCCTACGGTCTGGATCCGGAATCGGTGGCGATGTTCTTTGGTCAGCAAATGACCCTGGCCAAAGCGGTTCAGCGTGGCTGGATAGAACAGTGGCAAAGTCAGGGTGAACCGCAGCCGGATACTGTTCGCGATATTGCCGATACCCGGAAGGAGTTAAGTGAACTGGGTGAGGCCATTACCAGGCAACTTGCCGCTGCGCTACCTGCTCTGCAAGACGCCTCATACTTCGATAACAATCTTGTGCTTATGGATAAGCGGATAACGCAGCCTTTTGTCACCCGGACACAAAAGCGGGCGTTGTTCCTGGCCTTGCTCGGGATAAAACAGGCCGACAATCCTCCCCGGAATCGGCTGGAGGAAATACTGCACCGGGGCGTGCTTCGGGTCGGCACCACTGGCGATTACAAGCCCTTCAGTTTTTATCACCCTGAAACCGGTGAGTACACCGGTGTTGATATCGAGCTGGCCGCGGATCTGGCTCGCTCTCTGGGAGTTGCATTACAACTGGTGTCCACCTCCTGGCCCACTTTAATGGACGACCTGGCGGCGGATCGTTTTGATATCGGTATGAGTGGTATTTCCCGCACTCTGCAACGCCAGCGCAGAGCCATGTTTTCCGATAGCTACTCAAAAGGCGGTAAAACGCCAATCGGCCGCTGCGACAATGTCGCTAGCCTTGCCAGTCTTGAAGCCATTGATCAAGCAGGTGTGCGTGTGATCGTTAATCCCGGTGGCACCAACGAAAAATTTGCCCGTCAGCACATTCAAAAAGCGCAGTTTATCGTTCATACCGACAATACCACCGTGTTTCAGGAATTGCTGACCGGACGCGCCGACGTGATGATCACCGATGCCATTGAGGTGCGGGTGCAGACTGCCTTGCATCCAGAGTTGTGTGCCACCATGCCCGGTGAGCTGCTTACCCAGGTAGAAAAAGCCTTTTTGATGCCCCAGGATATCTATCTCAAGACTTATGTCGATGCCTGGTTGGGAGGGCTGAAACGGGCGCACATACTTGACCGGTGCTTTGCACGGTACGTGTCCGCGCCGGTGATGAGTGAGTCTCCGAAGGGTAGCCCCTGCTTTAATTAGCACGATTTTTACACGCCTGTGGGAGTCCTGATTGTGATGCCTGAAGCATCTTAAAAATACCTGTTCGAAGAAGGCAAAAACTGCTTAAAAAATAGTTTTCGGTCTGCCATTTTTCAGGCAAAATCGCGCCCCCGTCACATCGCTGGCCCAGCAGATACGTGCACGCCGGGTTGGTGATGACCTGTTATTGGGAGACCGCGTTGACTGAGAATACCAATGCCCCTGTTGTGATGCCGGCCGAAGATAGGCCAGAGATAAGCTCACGGCAAACGAAGCCGTGGACGGTGGCAAATTCCACTGAGCTTTACGGTGTCCAGCGTTGGGGCAATGATTACTTTGGCGTTAACGCTGAAGGCCGGCTCACGGCCAAAACCCGCAATGTGGAAGTGCCACTGCTCGATATCGTCGAGGGCATGAGCGAGCGTGAGTTGGCCATGCCGGTACTGCTGCGCATTGAAAATATTCTCGATGCCCAGATTCAGCGCTTGAATCTGGCATTCAAGAACGCCATTGCCGATAGCGGCTATAACAACTGCTATCGCGGGGTTTACCCCATTAAGGTCAATCAGCAGGCCCAGGTGGTGGAAGAGATTGCCACATTTGGCGCCCGCTATCACCACGGTTTTGAGGTGGGCAGCAAGCCCGAAATGATCGCGGCGCTGGCGAGCCTCGAAGACCGTGACAGCCTGATTATCTGCAATGGCTACAAAGACGCTGAGTTTGTTGACCTGGGTCTCTATGCCAGTAAGTTGGGTTTCAAATGCTTTTTTGTTCTGGAAACACCGGCAGAGCTGGCAATTATTATCGAACGGAGCCGGGCCCTTGGCGTTGACCCATCCATCGGCGTGCGTGTGAAAATGACCACCCAGGTCAGTGGCCACTGGAATGGCACCAGCGGCGATCGAGGCGTGTTCGGCCTCACCACCACCCAGCTGATTGATGTTGTTGAACAGCTTAAGCAGCACGATATGCTGGGCTGCCTGCAGTTACTGCACTGCCACCTTGGCTCCCAGATTCCCAATATTCGTGATATTCGCAATGGCATTGTCGAAGCTTGCCGTTTTTATATTGACCTGAGTCGCGAGGGCGCGGCTCTGTCTCATATCGACCTCGGCGGCGGCCTGGCCGTGGATTACACCGGCGCCATGAGCAACGAAGATCAAAGCCGCAACTACAATTTGGATGAATACTGCGCCGACATCGTTGAAACCATTAAAACCACCCTGGATGAACACAATATTGCCCATCCGGTGATAGTTACTGAGTCCGGTCGTGCCACCGTCGCGTACTCCTCGGTGCTGCTATTCAATATTCTCGATGTTAATCATTTTGAACCCATAGAGCTCGAACCGGTGGTTGGGAAGGAACATCCTCAGTTGCTGAAAATGCGCGAAATCCTCGATTACCTGGAACCCCAAAATCTTCAGGAATGCTTTAACGACGCCCATTATTATCGCCACGAAATACGTGAATTGTTCCGTCGTGGGCAGGTGGAGCTGCGCAGCCGCGCCAGCGCGGAAAACCTGTTCCTCGATATTCTCCAGCGCATTAGCCAGAAACTGGATGAGCTTGAGCACGTTCCCCCCGAGCTGGAAAATCTAAAACTCTCGCTTGCCGATATTTATTACGGCAATTTCAGCCTGTTTCAGTCGCTGCCCGATATCTGGGCCATCGACCAGTTGTTCCCCATCATGCCTATCCACCGCCTGGATGAAGAGCCCGATCGCCATGCGGTAATCGCCGATATTACCTGCGACTGCGATGGTAAGATCGACCGCTTTATCGATGTCTGGGAGGGCTCGCGCCAGACCCTACCCCTGCATTCACTACGCGAGGGTGAGGAGTATTACCTGGGAGTATTTCTGGTGGGCGCCTATCAGGAAACCCTGGGTGATTTGCATAATTTATTTGGCGACACCAACGTAGTCAGCGTGCGTTTAAATCGCGATGGCAGTTATGACTTTGTAAAAGAGATCCACGGAGACACCATCGCCGATGTGCTCAGTTATGTGGAATACCAGCCTTCCGCCCTGCAGCTGCGCTACCGTAATATCGCTGAAAATGCTGTCAAAGAAGGGCGCATCACCGCCCGCGAGCGTCAGAAAATCATTCGGACTTTTAATGCCAGCCTCAGCGGCTATACCTATTACGAAAAAGAAGATCATTAATTTTTCTGGAGAAAAAACGTGGCGAAAGTTTTGATCATCGGCGCCGGCGGCGTCGGCCAGGTAGTCGCCCACAAATGCGCGCAACTACCGAACACCTTTAGCGAAATCGTGTTGGCCAGCCGCACTGAAGCCAAGTGCAAGGCCATCGCCGAACAAATCCAGCAAAGCCAGGGGCGACAGATCGAAACCGCCCAGGTGGATGCCGACCAGGTGCCCGAGCTGGTGGCGCTGATCAACCGCGTCAAACCCAAACTGGTGATCAATGTGGCGCTGCCCTACCAGGACCTGACCATAATGGATGCCTGCCTGGAGACCGGCGTGCACTATCTGGACACCGCCAACTACGAGCCCCTGGATACCGCCAAATTTGAGTACCACTGGCAGTGGGCCTATCAGGATAAATTCAAACAGGCCGGGCTGATGGCCCTGCTGGGCTCCGGGTTTGATCCCGGTGCGACCAACGTCTTTACCTCCTATGCAGCGAAACACTATTTCGACGAGATCACTCAGCTCGATATTATCGACGTTAACGGCGGTAATCATGGCTATGCCTTTGCCACCAATTTCAATCCGGAAATCAACATCCGCGAAGTGACCGCCGAGTGCCGTCACTGGGAAAACGGCCAGTTCGTCACCACCCCGGCGATGTCGCTGAAGCAGTCCTTTACCTGCCCGGACGGCGTCGGCACCTACAATATCTACCGCATGTACCACGAAGAGCTGGAGTCGCTGACCAAGCACTACCCCAGCCTGAAAAAAGCCCAGTTCTGGATGAGCTTTGGCGACAGTTACCTCAAGCACCTCGAAGTGCTTGGCAACGTCGGCATGACCGGTATCGAACCGGTGGAGTTTCAGGGCCAGCAAATCGTGCCGATTCAGTTTTTGAAAGCCCTGCTGCCGGACCCCTCCACCCTCGGGCCGCGCACCAAAGGCAAAACCTGCATCGGCTGTGTGGTGCAGGGCGTGAAAGACGGCAAGCCTCGCACGGTTTATATCTATCAGGTGAAAGATCATCAGGACTGCTACCGTGAAGTGCAGTCCCAGGCCATCTCCTACACCACCGGCGTGCCGGCGATGATCGGCGCCAAGTTGATGGTGGAGGATGTTTGGATGCAAGCCGGCGTCTGGAATATCGAGCAGCTCAATCCCGATCCCTTTATGGAGGGTTTGAATCAATACGGCCTGCCGTGGCAGGTGATTGAAGAACCCGGATTTGACCTGGTCTAAAAGCCTGTTTGTCGATGATTCATTGCAAGCGTTTTCAGCATTTCGATGCCCGCCGCGTACCCTCCCCCTGCTTCGTGGTGGACGAGGTGGCCGTCGAAAATAATCTGAAAATACTGCAACGAGTTCAGCAAGAATCCGGCGCCAAGGTGTTGCTGGCGTTGAAAGCATTTTCCATGTTCAGCCTGGCGCCGCTGGTGATGCGCTATTTAAGCGGCACTTGCGCCAGCGGTTTGCACGAGGCGCGTTTGGGTGCGGAATATTTTCGCGGTGCTGATGGGGCAGGGCAGATACACACCTATAGCGCAGCCTATAACGAAGCCGACCTGGGGGAAATTCTCAAAATTTCCGACCACGTGGTGTTTAACTCCTTTGCCCAGTGGCAGCGTTTTCAGCCCTTAATACAGACTGCGGTGGCAGAGCGCCCGCAACTGAAGTTTGGCCTGCGTATCAATCCTCAGCATTCTGAAGGCACGACGCCGATTTACGACCCCTGCGCGCCGGGCTCGCGGCTGGGCATTCCCCGGGCCGCATTTGAGGGGCAGAGCCTTGTCGGCATTTCCGGGCTGCATTTTCACACCCTGTGCGAGCAGGGCTTCGACGCGCTGGAACGCACCCTCGCGGCAGTGGAGGAAAAATTCGGTGGATTTTTACCGCAACTGGAATGGGTCAATTTCGGCGGCGGCCATCTGATCAGCCACCCGGATTACGATGTGGACGGGCTGATCGCCGCTATTCGCTGCTTTCAGCAAAAATATAAGGTACAGGTCTATCTGGAACCGGGCGAGGCCATCGCTATTCGCAGCGGCGTGCTGGTCAGTGAAGTGCTCGATGTGCTCGACTATGGCCAAAGCGCTGGCGGCAAGCTCGCCATTCTCGACAGCTCCGCCACCTGTCATATGCCGGACACTCTGGAAATGCCCTACCAGGCGCAAGTCTTTGGCGCCACTACCGTACAGCGCGGCCAAACAGAGGGCAACCACTGCTATCGCCTCGGCGGCATGAGCTGCCTGGCTGGCGACGTGATGGGCGATTATTGCTTTGAGCAACCACTGGAGGTGGGGCAGCGGCTGATTTTTGACGACATGGCCCACTACACCATGGTCAAAACCACGACATTCAACGGTGTGCGCCTGCCGGCCATCGCCATCTGGAATTCCACAACCGATGCGATAAACGTGGTGCGGGAATTCGGCTACGATGATTTCAAAATGAGGTTGTCCTGATGGATTATGATCAACTGGCGGCGCCCGGGTACCCGGTTTTTCTAGGTTCCGAGTTTCGCCACCCGGCGCCGGAAGACGCCCGCTTCCATATTCTGCCGGTACCCTGGGAAGCCTCCGTCTCTTACGGCGGCGGCACGGCGCAAGGGCCAGCGGCAATTTTGCAGGCTTCCTGGCAACTGGAAACCTGGGATGGTCACGGTAATCCCAGCGTCGAAGGCATCCATACCCATCC
>DLXZ01000115.1:0-4117 GCA_003448675.1 Porticoccaceae bacterium | reverse complement strand
GGCATGGACAACTTCGGTGTGGTGCAGATCGATGCCCACGCGGATCTGCGCGAAGCCTACGAGGGCAATCCCTACAGCCATGCCTCGGTAATGAAGCGCATCGTCGATTGCGATATTCCCCTGTTCCAACTCGGCGTGCGCGCCTTTTGCGAAGAGGAACAGCGTACCCGCGAACAATGCGGCGTCTACTACCTCGATGCCGAAGAATTGGTACCCGATGGCATTACCGATTTTACGTTGCCCGACGATTTTCCAGAGCAGGTCTTTTTTACGGTCGATGTCGATGGCCTCGATCCCTCGGTATTTCCCTCCACCGGCACTCCGGTACCCGGGGGGTTGGGCTGGTATCAAACCCTGTCACTGTTCGCATCCGTCGCGCGGCAGCGGCGTATCATCGGCTTTGACGTGATGGAATTTGCGCCGATTGCCAACTTTCACGCCTACGAGTTTTCCGCGGCCCTGTTGACTTACAAACTGTTGGGAATTATCGCCCGCCAAGGATAAATGGGCGGAGCCACATACTCATTATTTGAAGCTGAAGAAATTTTTCTTTATTCGCCGGCTGGCTCTTGCCGCAGGCAATAAGTAAGCGTATATAGCGCGCTAATTTACAGCGTCGGGTGCCCCGAACCGCTGATTTCACCAGTCAATCGTGCAGGAGCACAGGATGTCCAGCAGCGTATCTGAAACCCAATTACAACGCATCGTCATTACCCTTCTGGGCAAGCGCCTGGAGCCTGCGGTCTGTGAAGATCTGCTGATCGGGAAAATGGGCGCGGTGCGCTATCGCGATGCTTACGGGATGACATTTTCCGCGGGCGAAGCCTGGGTTTTCGACTACGGCGCGGTGGTGGGCTGGAATCTCGCCGAAGCGGATCGTCAGCGCCTGTGCCACGAACTCACTGGTCAGATCGAAGAGGCCAGTACTCAGCCCCTGTTCGAAGACTACAGCTACCGAATTGACCCCGGTGCAGCCTTTAACATTCAACACGAATTTCTGACCCTGCCCAATGACGAGCCGCTAACCCGTCTGGCCTTGAGTCATGCCTTCGCGCAATCCGTGAAGCTGGGTTTTTTCGAAAACCAGGCTCAGCAGGTGATTCAGGACAACGCTCACATCGTCGAACAACTTTCGAAGACCGGTAAAGTGCCGTTGACGCGAAAGGGCCTGGCGAAATTGCGGGGTAAATTGTTCGCGACCAGCAGCGATATCACCCTGAACTTTAATTTGCTCGATACCCCTGAGTTTTTCTGGGACTACCCAGAGCTGGAAAACTACTATCAGGGCCTGGTCAAATATTTGGATCTGCGGCCACGCATCGACATCATCAATAAAAAGCTCGAGACCATTCACGACCTGCTCGACATGATGGCCCAGGAGCAACATCACAAACACTCCGCCTTTTTGGAGTGGGTGATTATTATCCTGATCGCGGCAGATATTCTGGTTTATTTCTTCTAAGGCCAGATCGCGCTGCGGTTAATATAAACTCGCCGGCCCCTGGCCCGATGCCAGGGGCGGCTTTCGTGATCGAAGGTTAACTGCCCGTCACCCCAGCCCAGATTTTTCCATCTGCTGGTCCAGGCGGGTGACAAACTCACCAATAATCGTTTCGTACAGCCGGTCTTTTAAGACCAAGTCCTCGACACCGACGTCAATATTCGGATTGTCGTTGACCTCAATGACAAATACGCCTTTATCGGTCTGCTTGAGATCGACACCGTAAAAACCATCGCCAATCAGCCGGGACGCCTTCAATGCCGTTTGGATAACTTCGTTGGGCGTGTCCTCGACGGCGAGGGTGGTTGATTTGCCTTCGAGGTATTTGCCGTCGGCCTGGTGCTTATAAATCTGCCAGTGGCCGCGGGACATGAAATACTGACAGGCGAACAACGGTTTGCCACCGATAATGCCGACCCGCCAGTCGAACTCACTGGGCAGAAATTCCTGGGCCAGAATCAGGTCCGACTGCTTGAATAATCGGGCCGCGATTTCCTTGAGTTCGCTTGGGTTTTTTGCTTTGTAAACGCCTAGAGAAAAGGCCCCGTCGGGGATTTTTAGCACCACGGGATAGCCCAGCTTTTCGGCGTCTTCCAGTGGCCGGTTGCGCTGGATCACCACGGTTGTGGGTGCATTGATACGGTGGGTGCGAAGCAGTTCGGCAAGGTAAACTTTGTTGGTGCAACGCAAAATCGACGTTGGGTCATCGATCACTACCATGCCCTCGGACTCGGCCCGTTTGGCGAACCGAAAGGTGTGATGGTTGACACTGGTGGTCTCGCGGATAAATAGCGCGTCCCACTCCGCAATATGGGGGTAATCGCGGCGGGTAATCAGATCGACATCGACGCCAAGTTTTTTGCCAGCCTTCACGAAAGCGCGCAGCGCCTTGGGGTTAGATGGCGACAGTGCATCCTCGGGGTTGTGCAGGATGGCGAGATCGTAGCGAGACACCGCCGGCGTTTTCGGGTTGCGCCAGCGCTTGCCGAGATAACTGTTCAGAGCCTCGGTCAACGGCGCCCGTTCGATACCGGAGCCCCCATTACTGCCACCGGTATCGATTTTATGGATTTGCCACTTATCGCCGCGTCGCAATTTGATCCGCAGAACCGGAGCAGGAAAGCGCTCGAACAGCGTATTGGCCAAGGGCTGTAAATCCTGTTGCTGCGCGTATCCGAAGTACATCGTGAATTCGATCTGATCTTCATCCCGGCGTTTTAGGTGCTTCGCCAGGTCTTCGTCGAGCTCCTCCGTGACCAGCTGGTAAATAGTCTTGCGCGACAGGTCGAGCATGGTGCGCACCGAGGGAATCACCCGATGGCGCCGCGCCTCGGCCAGCAGCGATACGTAGTAACCCAGACCCAGATAGCGGTAGCTGCGACAGAGGTTAATGACTTTAAACGTCTGATGAGTGGCAATGGATTTGCCCGCAATATAGTCCCGGGCACTGAGCAACATGTGTTCCGGTAGGTAGTCAGACCACTCCGAAGGCTGGTCGACCACGACGATGTGACGGTTCATGCTTGTACTCTGCGTTTTTTGACAATGACCACGGCGCGGTGGCCGCTGCGGCCATAACGGGCCATACCCTCGAATTCTTCACTCAGAATCGGAATATTCATGCAGTCCATGGCAATGCGGTTTTCCTCGTAATCAACGTAAGGGTCGTGGAGGTAGACAATGCCATCGCGCACGTCGGTGACCACCACCCAGTGGGGTGTTTTGTCGCCATAGAGGCGGTAGGAACTGATCAGTACCACCGGCACCCCGCCATCGTGAACGGCGGCTTGCAGTTCTTCGACGCGCACAGCGCCGTAGTGGACCTTGATGTTGGCGGCGGCTATTTGGGCTTTAAAATCCTCATGGACCAGCGCAATGACTTCTTTTTTTTCCACCGATCGCACCGAGTCGACGAACAGCGCCTGCTCGTCTTTCAGGATCAACTCCACATCAAAGCCACGGTGGTAGGCCGCCAGTGCCAAGCCGTCGGGCGCGCAGCCGCCCAGTCCTGAGGTCATAAAAATTGTGGTCGCTTCCCGCCACAGTTGCAATTCCAGCTTGCGATCAAGCACCAGCTCCGGGCGCAAGTGTTTCATCGCCATCATCAACGACGCCGGACCGCAGGTAAATTCCAGAGTTTGCTCGTAATAGGGCACACTCGCCACTTCGCGATCCGTGGGCCGGGCCAGCGACTTCTCCATGCGCACCGCGTCTTCGTGGTCCTCATAATAGTCTGTGAGCTGACCGAATTCGCGGTAGCCGGCTTTGAGGTAGAGCCTTTTGGCTCTTTCATTGTCGCGTCTAATTTCCAGTCGCACAGCGAGGCAGCCCTGCTCGCGGGCACTTTCCTCCGCGGCTTCCAGCAGGGGATGAGCAAACCCCCGGCCCTGGGCCTCCGGTAATACCGCAAAGGAATACAGCCGTGCCAGGACCGTGCCGGCATGCATATGAACCAGCACATAGGCCACGGGCTGATCTCCGTTGTCGTAAACCAATAGCGCGCCTTTGCCCTGCTTTAAAAAGTGGCGAAAACTGCGCCGCGAGAGACGATCGCTGTCAAAGCACTGGTTTTCGATATACACCAGGGCATCCACATCGTTATCGGCCCACCAGGGC
>DLXZ01000239.1:15398-15690 GCA_003448675.1 Porticoccaceae bacterium | reverse complement strand
TTTTTGCGACCGGTCACCCGCGCGCGGCCGAAGTGCCCGGCGCAAATGGCCAGGGCAATGGCCGGGGTATCGCAAAAGTCTACGGCGCGCTGGCCAACGGCGGCGCGCTGGAAGGCGCACGGATCATCAGCCCGGAAGGCATCACCGAAATGACCCGCGAAGAGTGCTTCCGCAAGGACCTGGTCATCGGCGTGCGCATGCGTTGGAGTCGGGGCTTTATTCTCAACAAGGCCGAGTTATATGGCCCCAACCCCGACGCTTTCGGTCACAGTGGCTGGGGCGGCTCGTTTGG
>DLXZ01000239.1:9801-15184 GCA_003448675.1 Porticoccaceae bacterium | reverse complement strand
CCGACGCTTTCGGTCACAGCGGCTGGGGCGGCTCGTTTGGTTTTGCCGATACCCGCGCCAAACTGGGCGTCGGCTACGCCATGAATCAGATGGACACCAATATTTTCGGTGATCCTCGGGGCGTGCGCTTGATTGAAGCGGTATATGCCAGTCTGTAACTGGTCCGCAGGCAAAATCGGCGCCCCTCCCGGAAGGATGTAAGCCCTTACCATCAAAGCGTTAGGAGGGTTTGCACCGTACGAGGGCAGTTTATTCAACCCACGTTTTATGGTAGCTTGCCTGCCGTGCAATTTTCTTTTATTACTGATACGACGGAGTTTGAAATGTCTACAATCCGCAAGCTGCTACCCGCTGCTAGCCTAAGTGCTGCCTTGGTGGTTTCCGCATCTGCATTTGGCGGGGACTACAAGGCCCCACGCAATTCCGCCGGGCAACCTGACATTCAAGGTGTTTGGGATTTTCGCAACCTGACACCTCTGGAGCGACCCCGAGAGCTGGGCAATAAAGCCACTTTCACAGTGGAAGAGCAGAAAGCCTTTAAAGAAAAAGCGATTGCAGCGGTCGATGTGGATCAAATCCGGGAAAACTCCGACGCCGCCACTGATGTGGAAGGTGCTTACAATGCTTTTTGGATGGATTACGGTACCGAAATGAACGAGGACCTGCGTACCTCGCTAATTATCGATCCCCCCAATGGTCGTCTTCCCGATTTAACCGAAGCCGGTAGAGCCGGCCTGAAAGCCAACGCCGCCCGCAGTCAATATCCGGTGCGGGATCTCTTCTCCATCGGTCTGAAAGACTTTAACCCCGAGGGTCCCGAAGTGCTGGGCCTTTCCGAGCGCTGCCTACAGGGCTTTAACGCCGGGCCACCCCTGACGCCCAGCGCCTACAACAACAACCTGCGAATCATTCAGAACGAAGATCATGTCGTATTGTTGACCGAAATGGTTCACGATGCGCGCATCATCCCGTTGGGCAAGGACGCTGCCCGATTGCCGGAGGACATGCGCCGCTGGCAGGGCGATTCAGTGGGTCGTTGGGAGGGTGATACGCTGGTTATCGAAACCACCAATTTCACGGACAAGACCTCCACTTACCAGCTGCCAATTGATCTACAGGATCCAACGCGAAACGGCGCGGTGGGCTCTGGCGCGAACGTGCACCTGGTTGAGCGTATTACCCGAACCAGCGAAACGAGCCTTGATTACGAGTACACGCTGACTGACCTGAAAACCTTCACCAAGCCCTTCACTGTCTCCATCCCGCTGAAAGCCACGGATGCGCAGATATATGAATACGCTTGCCACGAAGGTAACTTCGGCGCCCGCAATATGCTAACTGGTGCACGCCAGGCGGAAAAAGAGGCAATGGCCAAGAAGTAATTCACCGATTGCCGCTATGAAAAACCCCGGTATATAACCGGGGTTTTTTTTATGACTGCAATTTGTCGTCGCATTAAATGGAGTACGTGTGACTTTAACTCAACCAAGGCTCCCGCCAACTATTGCCCAGCCCTTCGCCAGCCCTTCGCCAGCCCTTTCAAAGCCACGCTCAACAGCAACTCGCGCGCTCATATCCAGTTAAACGCTAACCACGAGGACCACACAATTGTTAGCTTTTACTTTCGGGCACAAAAAAACCCGCGCATGCGGGTGTTTTTATACGCTTAATACACTCGGTCAGGTTACCTACCTATCGAGCCGGTAACGTGCTATCGCGCCGCCACGACCAACCCTAGCGTCTTGGTCGGATCGGCGCGACAATCGAAACGCCGCGCGCCACCTCAAACACAGCGATTTACATGGGCGCGTTTGCCAGCTGGATTAGTTCCCAGGCGCTTTTTACCTGTAGCGCCCAGAAAACACCCCAGCCACATAAAATAGCAACCGATAGACCCGCTGCTACATTGCTCAAAGTTTTAGTGTTCATACTTACCCCAATTACCTTTCGTTCTCTCTATACCTTCTCGCTATAACGCTACCAGTAGCGCTTTCAGCCCACCTCAGGAAAAACCAATCCAGCGACCACTGGCTGCGACCGTCACCCAGATAACCAGGCTGGTTACCGCGACCAGTTTCACCACTGCGGGGTTTACTGCTTCCGCCTCTTGTCCCCCTGCAACAGCCAGAGCCTGGGCCCGGTAAAGCGGGTTGCGGAATATATACATATATATAAGCCCCATGGCCAGACCCGCCATTTTGGCCCAATAGAAGGTATTGAAATACAGTTTCATTGCGATGGCGGAAGATTCGTAAATGCCGGAAAGAATAATGCAGACCAATGCTATTTTGATCCACTTGCCAGTACTTTCCACCACCACATCCGACGGCACGTCTTTCAACAACACATTCAGCATTCGCATGTCGCCGAGAAAAATCATTCCCACCAGCATTACCATGCTAAGGATGTGGATTGCCTGCACCACTGCAAACAAGCCGGCATAGGATTTGGAAAAACTCGCCAGCATCGATGTATCTAGCCACTCAAATAAAAATAATAAATCCATTCGTTTTCTCCGATTGGAGCCCCCTAAAAGTTGCTACAGGATTCGATTAATCGCTTTTGCCACCAAACCTAGGTGCTTACATGCCCACTACTTACTGCTCCATGGCAGCCAGTTCATTGACACAGCCGGCAGCCCAGTACATGAAATTAGGCATGTCCTTGTGGCAGTCCCACCAGTCGTAGGCCATCATCCGGCCCGCCGCGACAATCAAGGCCCATAAGGTCAGTGACAGGCCAGCACCCACACGAATCCGCGATGGCGGCCGAGGGTCACCGTCCCAGGCCAAATCCTTGCCATGGGTCATTTGACGGATGAGGAAAGCGTTGATGCCGGCGGCAATGAGCAGAATCAACTTCACCCGGAAGAAGATACTCTGGGAGGAGCGGACAGGGATTGCGTAATAAAGAAGCACGCCGGTTATAACCATTATCACAAAGCCAATCATCATCGGCTTGTCGAGTTTCTCTAGCAGTGTTGATGCGGGAATATTGGTAAACCCCCAACCCAATAACCGCAGATCTATCACCAGCAACATGCCGAGAAAAAGGCTTAGAGTCAGTACGTGGGTGGATTCAACCCAGCCATACATATATAGCGACTCATGCAAATTTGTACTCGACTCAAATGTATCGAGCCATGACGCAAAGCGAAACACCAGTTCATTGATCACTGTACCAAGCTCCCCCAGCTTTACTATTATCAAAATTTAGTCGGCACGGATGATACCGTAAACGCCACATCGACACGAGCATGCGCCTTGATCTGCAACAAAGAAATATCCCCGAGAGGCACACTGAGACTAGAGATTTCGGCACCTGGGAGAATCAAGCGCGGCACGGCAATCGCATGTATCAAGCCTTCCATTCCCCGTCTCTCTTAAGCTATGCTTGCGCATCTCTAAATCACGGGGGAAGCCAACAATGAAGCTAAATTTAAACTCGTTACGAAAAATAACCCTGGTCCTAGCCCTTGCGGGGCTCGCACCGATGGCCATTGCGGCTGACAAATATAAAGCCCCGCGAGCGAGCGATGGCATACGCCCGGACCTTAACGGTATCTGGCAGGCGCTTAACGAAGCCAACTATGACATCGAAATGCACATGGCCCGCCCCTCGCTGGCTTTGCGAGATGGCCCGGCTGGCCCGATTCCCGCGAAAGAGACCCTGGCGTTAGGCGCGGTTGGTGCCGTACCACCCGGAATGGGCGTGGTCGAGGGCGGAAAAATCCCATACAAGCCAGAGGCCTTGGCGACCAAGAAAGAAAACCAAAAAAACTGGCTGGATCGCGATCCCGAGATTAAATGTTATCTCCCGGGCGTTCCCCGCGCCACTTATATGCCTCAGCCTTTCCAGATTCTGCAGGGTGATAATTCATTGTTATTTGCCTATCAATATGCAGGCGCTGTCCGGGACATTTACTTCGAAGATCCAGGCCCCGCACCGGTTGATAGCTGGATGGGGCAGTCAGTCGGCACCTGGGAAGGCGACACCCTGGTAGTTACCGTCACTGCGCAAAACAACAAAACCTGGTTTGACCGTTCCGGCAATCACCACAGCGACCTGATGACCGTGGTCGAGCGCTACACACCTATGGGTCCCAATCATCTCCACTACGAGGCGACCATCACCGACCCCGAAACCTTCACCAAGCCCTGGAAAATCAGCATGCCGCTTTATCGTCGCCTCGATAACACGCGCCTGCTCGACTTCAAATGTGTCGAATTTGTGGAAGAATTGATGTACGGCAAGTTCCGTAAAGTCCCACTCGACTAAATTTTACCGGGTATGAACCGCTGGCCCGTCCAGATATTCCAAGGAAGGGCCAGTCATGATCAACAGCAATCAAACAAGAGATTACACTTATGTCTATTAAACAAATCACTGCAATCACCGGCCTGCTACTCGCCGCGATCACCATTCCAGCACAAATCAACGCTCACCACGCCTTTGGCGCCGAGTTCGACGCCAACCGGCCACTTACCCTGGAAGGTAAAGTTTCCCGCATTGAATGGGTAAACCCCCACGCCTGGTTCATCATTGATGTCACCAATGAGGACGGCAGCGAAACGGAATGGTGGATTGAAGGCGGCACCCCCAACACCTTGCTGCGACGCGGAATCCACAAGCGTTCAATCCGCATCGGCACCGAGGTCATGATCGATGGCTACCAGGCTAAGGATCGCTCCAACCGCGCCAATGGCCGTAACATTACCCTCGCCAACGGCGAAAAACTATTTATGGGTTCCTCTGGCACCGGTGCTCCGCAAGATGGTGCGGACCCCACTGAGCACTAAGGTTCAAAGTAATAAGGCGATTTAACAATTGAACCGACTAATACCTACCCTCTTCGTCTTCGCTTTCCTGTTGACCGCTTGCGGTCAACAGGAGTCAGCAGAAGGCACCGGCATTCCTTTTAAACCCACCGGCGATGCCCTGCATCTTATGCACTTTGTGCTTGAACCGGCGGCCGATAAGATTTGGGATTCCGCTGGTCAAATCATTACCGCCGAAGGCACAAGGGACCTCCGCCCGACTACGGACGAAGGCTGGCTTGCGGTCGAGCAAAGCGCTACCGTGGTCGCGGAGACTGGCAACTTGCTACTTATGCCAGGGTACGCAAGGGACGAAGGCGACTGGCGAGAGCTGTCGCTGGCGCTTATCGATGCTGGCCTGCGCGCCAAAGCCGCGGCCGCAGCCCAGGACGCGGAGCAGCTGTTCGACGACGGCGGCCATCTCTACCGAGTGTGTGTCTCCTGTCATTCGGTTTATGTACAGGGCTTACCGGCACCCACGACTACTCCCCTGCGAGTAGAATAAGAGAGCTATCTTTTCGGCCCACGGGATTGGTGTGCCAAACATTAAAAAAGCCCCTGATCAG
>DLXZ01000239.1:4802-9561 GCA_003448675.1 Porticoccaceae bacterium | reverse complement strand
AAAGCCCCTGATCAGGGGCTTTTTTAATGCAATTCTTTCCTTAATTTCAGCCAACCCACCGCGGAGGCATTTTTGACATCCAGGTTATGACATCTCATTCAGGCTTTTCATCTGGCTCGACAACTTCCTCCAAAACCACTTCATCAACATAGCCATCCCGAAAAGCATGCGTGGCGGTATAAAACCCCGCTGTCTTTAAGGTCACCGTCACGGGCTCGGCACCGCGATTAGCCCAGTACCAGCCATGAATACCACTAAAAGGCGCGGTAAAGGCTGCTTTATTGCCCACCCCCTTGCCGATGCTGAAGGTCTCCGCATAACCCGCTGGCCCGTCGTCTGGTTCGCCGTGAAATTCAAAAGACACTTCATGCTCCACATCCCAGACATAGACCAGCGCGGCGCCTTCACTAAGGCGGTATTTGTACTCAACAAACTCGAAGGGCAATAATTCAAAACTCACTTCCTCCTGATACAGTGAAGTATTCTGCCCATTGAGTGTCAAAACCGACGGCCCTGCTCCGGACAGACCCTTAATGCCCAACGCCTCCCCTATCCCCGTGGGGTCACGATTGTATTCAGCCGGCAGAATAAACAGTACTAGCATCAGGCTGGCCACCACCAGGGCCACCACTGTCGCCAGGACGATACGCGCCTTGCCATGGAGCTGTTCCTGACCATATCGCGTCGAATTAGCCGTCGTTTCTTTCATATTGGTGTTACTCCTCCAACCATCAAGCCCACAGGTAGCCGGCAAACTGATAGCCGGCAAGCATAAACCCGAGGCTCATTAACACCGTATTGGCAATAAAGGCATAGCGACCAAAGCTGGCGCGATGCCGCCACAAGCTCAGCACAGCAACGATACAAACCAGCGCCAGCGCCTGACCGATTTCCACACCGATATTAAAGTTCAGCATGTTCGTGACCAGACTGTCCGGTGACAGGGACAGGTCCTGCACCTTGGTCGCCAGGCCCAGCCCATGGAACAAGCCGAAGACAAACACCGCCAGCCGCGCGCTCAGCTGCAAACCGAAAATTTGTTTAAATCCGTTGATGTTTTCAAAGGCCTTGTAAACAACGGAGAGGCCGATAATGGCATCGATCAGGTACGCATTGACACTAAGATTGACCAACACGCCGGCCATCAGGGTAATGCTGTGGCCCAGGGTAAAAAGCGTCACATAGACCAGCACGTCCCTGAAATGACGCAGGAAAAACACCACCCCGACCAGATACAGCAGGTGGTCGTACCCCGTGACCATATGCTTGGCGCCCAGATACAGAAATGGCCCGGGCGCGGAGCCACTCAGCCCCTGGACAAACTGGGCATTGGAATCGGAAATATTGTGCGCTCCCGCCGCAAAGGAGAGCAGGAACAGGCCCGTCATCAGCAACGCCAGCCCTATAAAGCCTTCGCGCCGAACGCTTTCAGTCCCCATTTTTGGCCCCAGATGCGTGGAGCTGGGCCAGTGGTGAGTGTCAATCGAAGGATTCATATAACTGTCCGCTTTCGAATCAAAAACCCAAGCGGCTATTCTATAACGACTTGCGGCGACCGCGCTCTAAGACGGGCCTTCATATCCTGGCAGCTCAACTTCCGGAATCGCCAATCACCTTCTGCTCAACCAGCCGCCGGATGTCACCTGGCGACAACCCCAGCAATTCCCCATACACATCCTGGTTGTGCTCACCCAATCCTGGTGGCAGCCTTGGCTCCGTATGCTCACCCATGGCCACATTGAGTGGCGAATTCATCAACGCCATCTCGCCCAGTCGAGGATGCTCGACATCAAACAACATGCCCCGCTCGTGCAAATGTTGATCCTGGAGGATTTCCTCAATGTCCCGGACCACCGCACAGGGCACGCCTTCACCCTGCAAGACATTCAGCGCTTCATGGCGCGAATGCGCGCGGGTCCACTGAGAAACAATGTCATCCACGACCTGCATTTGCTGGGCACGACCCTCCCTGGTTTTCAGGCCCTCGTCGTCCAGCAGATCCTGTCGATCAATAGCTCGCAGCAGGCTCCGCCAGTGACCATCACGCACACAAATAATCGACACATAACCATCGCTGGCTTCATAGACGTTATAGGGCGCCAGGGTCAGGGCCGCGTGGCGGTTATCCGTGCGTGGCTGCACTTGTCTACCGTGGTAATAGTAGGCACCCACCACTGAAGCCAGGGTGGGTAAAACGGCGTCCTGCATGGCCACATCGATGACCGCGCCCTCGCCGGTTTTCTCCCGCTCAAATAATTTGGTAACGACCGCACTGTAGAGGTGAACACCACCAAAGAAGTCGCACAGCGCCGCGCCCGATCGTAGCGGTGGCGAGTCCGCATAACCGGTCACGCTCATGATGCCGGACATGGCCTGAACCGTAATGTCCATGGCCAGATAATCCCGGTGGGCGCCACTGCGGCCATAGCCCGAACCGGAGGCATAAATCAATCGAGGGTTGATCGCCAGCAGTTCGTCCGCCGACAAGCCCAATCCGGCCATGGTGTCCGGCGCAAAGTTTTCCAGCACCACATCGGCCTTTTTCACCAGCTCCAGAAACAGTGCCTTGCCCCGCTCTGACTTGAGATCGAGGGAAATGGACTCCTTGTTCTGATTCAACATCAAAAACGGATAGGCCGCCGAGCCGGATTCCGCGGAACCGCGCAAGGCCTCCCCCCGCAGGGATTCCACCTTGATCACGCGCGCCCCGGCCATGGCCATCAAAAAAGTGGCGTAGGGGCCGTTGTAGATCTGGCCCAGATCGAGCACGACAATACCCTTCAAGCTGGTGCTTTCGCTCATTATTCTCCCCAAAAGATCAAATATTACCCGGGATAGTAACACCCACAGTATTCCCGCCTCCTGAACCTTTATGCCACCTTGACGCAGAAACGCAGTGATTAAAGTCGCCGCAAATACCTAGCACCAAAGCCCCTCAACGCGTGCTAGGCTATTGATACATAGCCAATTTATGGGAGCTCATCATGAGTCAAAGCAAACACAATCAAAGCGGTGAAACACCGCGCATGCTCGAAGGCGTGCGGGTACTGGATTTCACCCAATATGTCGCCGGCCCCACCGTCACCCGCATGATGGCGGAGTTGGGTGCCGACATCATCAAAGTGGAACAAACACCGGGCGGCGACCCGTCCCGGCAGATTCCGGTATTCAAAAACCGGCGCAGCGTCTACTACATCCAACACAATCGCGGCAAAAAAAGCCTCTGTGTGGACTTCTCGAAACCGGAAACCACGGAACTGCTGCACGAACTGGTGAAAACCGTCGACATCGTGGTCGAAAACTACGGTCCCGGCGTGATGAAAAAACGCGGTCTCGACTACGAGGCCCTAAGCCAGGTTCACCCCGGTTTGATCATGCTTTCCATCTCCGCTTTCGGGCGCACCGGACCGCTATCGGACAAAGTCGGCTTTGACCTGATCGCCCAGGCTTTTTCCGGCCTGATGCACATGACCGGCGAGCCGGACCGACCACCCCAGTTCGTTAACATGGCCATTGCCGACGTCAATGCCGGCGTCCACGGCTTCGCCTCCCTGGGCTACGCCCTGTTCCACCGCGACCGCACCGGGCGCGGCCAGCACATCGACATCTCCATGGTCGACGCGCTCTACCATATGCACGAAGCCAACGTACAATTCTGCGCCAACGCCAAAAAGGAATTTAATCCCATCCGCTGCGGTACCCATAACAAGGGGCTGGCGCCCTACGGCGTGTTTAAAAGTGCCGAGGGCTGGATTGTGATTTTGGCCGGTGACCTGCAGTGGCCCGGCCTGCCAAGAGCCATGGGCCGGGAAGACCTGATCAAAGATCCGCGCTTTTCGGAAATCCGCGCCAGAGCCGAGCATTCCGATGAACTGGTGAGTCTGGTGGAAGCCTGGATGGCCACCTTCGATAATGACCAGGACATACTCGACGCCCTGGGTGAACAGCGCGTACCCTGCGCGCCGGTGCTATCGGTAGCCGACACCATCAAGCACCCCCACTTTATCGCCCGCGAGATGGTCCGTACGCTTCCCGATGCCGGCATCGACGAAGACATAACCATTCCCGGCTTTCCGATCAAGTTTTCGGAAAACGCGGAGTTACCTGAGCTGTGGACCTCCACCCGCGGCCAGGACAACGCCGAAGTATTAAAGGCATCCCTGGGTTATAGCGACGCGCAAATCAAAGCGCTTCAGGAACAAGGAGTGATCGACGCGGCTTGATACTCACTGGCCCTCGCCGTGGCAAACGCCTGGCGAGGGTATGTCTAAGCCGTATTTGAGGCGCTTGCGGATGAATCGCCGGTAGAAAGCCGTAAAACCAGATAGCCGGTTATTCCGGAGGCAAGAGAACCCAGCAAAATCCCCAGGCGGTCATCAACACCGATATTGTTGCCTCCCTGCGCAAAGGCCAGCGAGCCGACAAACAGGCTCATGGTAAATCCGACCCCACAAAGCAGCGCAACGCCATACAGTTGCAACCATCCGATCCCCTGGGGCATTCTGGCGACACCCATCTTGATCGCCAGCCAGGAAAAACAAAAAACGCCCATTTGGTTGCCAAAAAACAAACCCGCGGCAATGCCCAGCGATACAGGATGAGTGATAGCTTCCAGCGAAATATTGTCGAATGAAATCCCTGAGTTGGCGAATGCGAATAAAGGCAAAATGCAATAGGAAACCGCCGGATGAAGCTCATGTTCAAGCTTTTCCAGTTGTGTTTCCGACTCCCCCTCCCCCTTTCTGAACGGGATAAAGAA
>DLXZ01000239.1:3921-4551 GCA_003448675.1 Porticoccaceae bacterium | reverse complement strand
GCGGTGACAACACCGGCAAGAGTCGCATGGACACCAGATTTTAATACCGCCACCCAAAGCACCAAGCCGACCAGCAAATAAGAAACCAGATTGAGAACACCCCGGCGATTCAAAACGAACAGGCCAGCGATAGCACAAGCCCCTACCGCCAGGGACGACAACGACAGATTATCGGTGTAAAAAATTGCGATGATAATAATGGCGCCGAGATCATCGATAATCGCCAGGGTCATCAGAAACAACTTGAGCGACTGGGGAATTCGACTACCCAGCAGCGCCAGCACACCGAGCGCAAAAGCAATATCCGTTGCCGAGGGTATCGCCCAGCCCTTGATCGCCACGGGGTCGCCGGCGTTGATAAACGCGTAAATCGCCGCCGGCACCGCCATGCCGCCCAACGCTGCGATCATGGGCAACACCACGCGCGCGGGGTCGGACAATTCACCGGCAAGAAATTCCCGCTTGATCTCCAATCCGACCAGAAAGAAGAATACCGACATCAGCCCATCGTTTATCCACAACAGCAGCGGCTTTTCCAGTTGAAACTCACCGACTCGGATTTCCACAATCGTCGCTAACAACGCATCGTATAAGCCGTGTGCTGGTGAATTTACCGCCAACATCGCCAAA
>DLXZ01000239.1:2203-3720 GCA_003448675.1 Porticoccaceae bacterium | reverse complement strand
CCAACATCGCCAAAATCGCCGCCGACAGCAGCAGAATGCCGGCTGCCGATTCCAGACGGAGAAATTCGTTAACTTTATCTATAACCACTTGATCAGCACCTAGCAAACACCATGTATTTAGAACTTTCGGTTCTTCAAAGTTTGGCTCTTCATAAAGCCAAGCCACCTGTACCTTATCGTCATTTTGTTTTCGTACTTTACCTGAAACCTATGGCATCAATGTAAGCACCTCTGCCGAGAACAATTCTTGCCTGACAAAGCTAATGCAGTGTACCGCGCAAGCGGCTGCTGTGGCCGTTGGGTGGCATAAAGCCTGGGCCGTTAACTGTCTAAAGCCCCTGGGTTTATGGGAAAAGCGTAAGTGTGGGAACTTGATAACCAATTCAGCCAAAGATTGAGCTAATAGCATCGACAATCATCGTAACAATGCTCGTGACGCCTTCGATAAACATGTCCAGTATGCCACTGAGGCATTCAACAATACCTTCACCGGCCACCACACCGGGGCCGGCCAGGCCACCCACGGCTGTCATTAGCACCAGGGCCGCGACAGTATTGAAGCCAGCGATCACTATAAACCCAATTGAAATAATCAACGCCAGCGAACATACCGCACCCAACATTTTGATACCGACTGATTTTTTAGGCTTGTCTCCGTGTTTGTCCATATTTCATTGCCTCCTTTCCCGGATACTATACCGCGTACTGGCACTGAAGCTAACCATTAACCAATCAACCTGCTTACAACACGCTTCCCGTATTGCCGATCAGGCATACAAGGGTGTGCACCCGCCAATGTCCACCGTGCGGCCAAGCACCTGTTCACTCTGATTCAACCGACTGTGCTGGCAGTCTAAGCCCTCCCTCGTGACCCTTTCACCAATTGAACACACGAGCCGATTTTGCTAGATTCGGCAACCGTTTTGCACCGCCTCCGGCCCTCGGGCGCACCGGGCCCGTGCGCCAGCAAAGAGAGCTCTCATGAGTCGAATCCAGTCCAGCGTCAACGTTCGCTCCGAGGCGTTTAAGGAAAACAGCGCCCACTACGAAACCCTTCTTAAACCCCTGCGCGAGCGGCTTAAAGAGGCCGCCACTGGCATCCGTGAAAAGCACATCGAACGGCATTTGGCGCGCAACAAAATGCTGCCACGGGAGCGCATCGACCGCCTGATCGACCCGAATACGCCCTTTCTGGAGCTTTCCCCCCTGGCGGCCTATGGCCTGTATAACAACGAAGTGCCTTCCGCTGGCATTGTTACCGGCATCGGCACTATCTGTGGTGTGCAGTGCGTCATTATCGCCAACGACGCCACGGTCAAGGGCGGCTCATTTTTTCACGAGACGGTGAAGAAGCATGTGCGCGCCCAGGAGATCGCCGAGCAGAATCGCTTGCCCTGCATTTATCTGGTCGACTGTGGTGGCGCTTATCTGCCCGAGCAGGACCGGGTATTCCCCGATAAAGAACACTTCGGCAACACCTTTTATCGCCAGTGCAATATGTCGGCCCAGGGCCTGCC
>DLXZ01000239.1:0-1909 GCA_003448675.1 Porticoccaceae bacterium | reverse complement strand
CTGTCCGACGAGACCATTATGGTCAAGGCCAACGCGCGCATACATCTGGGCGGGCCCTCCATCGTTAAGGTGGCTATCAACGAAGAGGTGGACGGCGAAACCCTGGGTGGCGCGGAAATGCACAGCAGGGTTTCCGGCGTCAGCGACTATCTGGCCGAGGACGAGCCCGAAGCGCTGGCCCGTATTCGCGAGATTATCAGCCAGTTGAACTGGCCCCGGCACTGTTATGCCGATACCCGGCCGGTGGCGCCGCCGCTGTACAGCCCCGAGGAGATCACCGGCGTTATCAGCGCTAATCCGAAAATTCCCTACGATGTGCGGGAGATCATCGCCCGCCTGGTGGATGGCAGCGAGTTCCACGAATTCAAGCCGCTTTACGGCGATACCCTGGTCTGCGGCACCACCCGCATCCACGGCTACCCGGTAGGCATTCTCGGTAACAACGGCGCGCTGTTTTCCGAATCCTCCCTGAAGGGCGCGCACTTTATTGAGCTGTGCAATCAGCGCAACACACCACTGTTATTCCTACACAACATCACCGGCTACATGGTGGGCACCGAGGCCGAGCGCGGCGGCATCGCCAAAAACAGCGCCAAAATGGTTTACGCCCAGGCCACATCGAGGGTGCCCAAGTTCTCGGTCATCGTTGGCGGCTCCTACGGTGCCGGTAACTACGGCATGGCCGGGCGCGGCTTCTGGCCCAACTTCATGTTCGCCTGGCCCTCGGCCAGTTGCGCCACCATGAGTGCCGACATCGCCAGCAATGTCATGCTCGAACTGCGCCGCGCCAGCATCAAGGGCGGCGAGGCCAGTCAGGAAGAATTACAGAAAATCGAGGACGATGTGCGCGCCCAGTACGGCGAGCAGAGCGACCCTTACTATGCCACCGCCCGGCTCTGGGATGACGGCATTATCGAGCCGGCGGATACCCGCGACGTGTTGGGCCTGTGCTTGGCCCTGGCGGCGGCAAACGAACCGGCCACCGGGCGTTCCCCGGTCTACCGCATGTAAGGGGGTCCCATGCAAATTAAAACCTTACTGGTAGCCAACCGCGGGGAAATCGCCGCCCGCATCATCCGCACCTGCCAGCGCCTGGGCATTCGCGCCATCGCGGTCTATTCCGGAGCCGACCGCTACGCCCCCCACGTAGCCCTGGCCGACAGCGCCGTGTTGATCGGCCCCGCCGAGAGCGCGCAGTCCTACCTCAAGGCCGATTCCATTATCGCCGCCGCCAGACGCTGCGGCGCCGATGCCATTCACCCCGGCTACGGCTTTTTATCGGAAAACGAAGCCCTGATCAGCGCCTGCGAGGACGCCGGCATTATATTTGTCGGGCCGCATCGCGAAGCCATCCGTTTGATGGGTTCGAAGATCGAATCCAAGAATCTTGCCGAACAAGCCGGGGTCGCCACCATTCCCGGTTATCACGAGGCGGACCAAAGCGAGGCCGCGCTGGTGGCCGCGGCCGAAAACATCGGCTTCCCGCTGATGATCAAGGCCAGCGCCGGTGGCGGTGGTCGCGGCATGCGCCGCATCGACAACCGCGAACAATTCATTGCCGAGCTGCCCCAGGCGCGCCAGGAGGCTCAGGCTGGCTTTGCCGACGATTCAGTGCTGCTGGAAAAACTGATTACCGCACCCCGCCACATCGAAGTGCAGGTGGCGGCAGACAAACAGGGCAAGGTGGTGCATTTATTTGAGCGGGAATGCTCGATCCAGCGCAACCATCAGAAAATCATTGAGGAAGCCCCGGCGGCTTTTTTGAGCGAGGCCCAGCGACAAGGTCTCTATGACGACGCCGTCAAACTGGCCCGGTCCATTGGCTACGATTCCCTGGGCACGGTGGAATTTCTTCTCGACGATGACACCGGCGAGACCTATTTTCTGGAGATGAACACCCGCCTGCAGG
>DLXZ01000065.1:5974-6112 GCA_003448675.1 Porticoccaceae bacterium | reverse complement strand
ACCCGCAACATCATATGCATGGCCCGCTCCTTGCCACTCCGGCGCGGTGGGGTGGCAAAGCCGAATTCACAATTGCCGATGAGGCAACGGAAACCTTACCCGATGAATACTGTGACGAGCAATCGCTGATCGCCCCCC
>DLXZ01000065.1:5456-5646 GCA_003448675.1 Porticoccaceae bacterium | reverse complement strand
GCCGATAGTGGCGCCACCGGCCTGACCATCAGCACGCCCCCGGAACAAGCGCTGGAGCTAATGGCGGACCTGGCGGGCGCCAGAAGCCAAAATTCCCTATAGCCCTCCCCACCGCAAACCGCAGGCGAACCATTCTGGTCCGCTGGCGAAAGATCCTTGCGCCATGCCATAGGGGAATTACAATGGCAGC
>DLXZ01000065.1:0-5335 GCA_003448675.1 Porticoccaceae bacterium | reverse complement strand
AGGGGAATTACAATGGCAGCCCGATTGATAACCATTTTCATTTAGTCGACGTATGCGAATACATCAGGTCAAGGGCCGGCACGTCAACAGCTATATCATCGAAGAAGCTCACGGCATGGCCGTGGTCGATGTTGCCTGGCGGGGGGAGAAGTACGTCCTTGGCTATATACGTGACGTACTCAACAGAGATCCGATAGAAGTTCAACTGGTGCTGTGCACCCACGGCGACCCAGACCACAGCGGCGGCATCGCAAAACTGGCTGCGGCCTGTCGCGCCCAACTGGCCATCCCCTACGCCACCCAGTCAATCAGACTCAAGTTTCTTAATGACCCTGCGGGTATATTTTTTCGCCTGCTCACTTCCTTTCGTGAAGGCCTGCGCCCCCGGGCCTGGACCATGTACGCTAACCCCAGGCGGGATGCCAAAGCCAAGCAACTACCCAGCTACCAGCCCGACACCCGTGTTGACTGTCATGAATTCGATAGCAAACCCGACCACCGTCTCAAGAACAACACCACCCTGCCCGGCTTTCCAGACTGGCGCGTGATACACACCCCGGGACACTCCTGGGATAGCTGCTGTTACATACACGAACCCAGCCACTCCCTGATCAGTGGCGACACCCTACTGGGTAGCACCAAAAAAGGCTTGCTCATGGCACCTTCAATTTTTTCCAATCCGATACAGATGAGACAAACCATTAGACAACTGAAAGAGCTAAGTCCTACCGCAGTCTATCCTGGCCATGGCGGGGTGTTTCAGGGCGAAGATTTACTGAAACATTTTTAGGGTTTATTTATACCAATCACTTAACGCAAGTTGAATCGCAATGCCGCAGTGCCAGGCGAGTGAAGCTTGGTCCCACTAATTCAAATAGCACCGTGGTGCTGACAACCACGGTCAATAGCAGATTTCGGTACTCGGGAAACTGGTTGGCCGCAACCAGCGCCATCCCCATGGCGGCGCCAGCTTGAGGCAATAGAGCCAGCCCCATCCAATGCTTAGTATCATTGTCCGAACGACTTATAAAACCGCCCAGATAAGCACCCATCATTTTACCGCTTACGCGACAAGCCACATAAATCAGACCGACGACACCGATCTGCCAGACCGCGTCAAACTCCAAAGTGGCTCCGGCGAGAATGAAAAAGATCACCATAAATGGCCATTCAACCCCTTCAATGGCGTGAAAGGGGTATTCATGGTGCCGTGCCAGGTTGGCAACCGTCATACCCATGACCATGGATGCCAGCAAAAAAGACAGGTCCAGCCAGATCGCCAGACCACCGCAGACAAACACCAGGCCCAGGGCCTCGGCAAGCATGGGCTGACCGTCGCGAACCCGCCCCGTCAGGTAGGCTCCCGGCAAACCAACGGTAAAACCCAGCAAAAAAGAACCGCCAATCTCTCTCAATGCGCCGAGCAGTGGTGAAACTTCGCTAGCACCGTTAACCACGGCAACAAAGGTGAGGCCAAGGCTAAAGATGATCAGCGCCCAGGCATCGTCAATGGCGACTACGGAAACCAGCAATTTGGCAAAGCGGCTGTTACTTTTGGATTCCACTACCACGTCGACCGTGGCCGCCGGAGCGGTCGCCGCGGCAATACAACCGAGAAGTACCGCCATCCCAAGGGGCAGGCCCACGGTGACCATGCCAAGAAACACCGCCAGGGCAGCGCCCAGCGCCGCCAGCAGGGAAACCCACAGTAGCGCAGAGCCCATTACCCTTATTGAAGTAAAGGTCAGTTTGCCACCCAGCAGAAAACCGATCATCAACAAGGTGATTTCCGTGATCAGCTCAAAACGGCTGGTTATGGCCAGTGGGATCAGGTTGAGAGCACCGGGTCCAATGAGCGCACCAAAAATCAGTAACAGGGTGACTCGGGGCAAAAAGGTGCGCTTACCCAGAAGGTCGGTCGCCAGGCCGAGCAGAAAAATCGCACCCAGCGCAGTTAATAACAGTGCGCTACCTTCCATACCCGCGCCCATGCTTGCGGCACCCAGGCTATCCCTGCCAACGCTTGTATTCATCGACAACAACCGTTACCGGTGCTATTACCACGTCAGAAACAAAAGCCACGGCTTACCATCGCGCCGCTATCAAGGTGTTAGATAGTTTGACTGGCAAGACTCACCGTTAGTGGAGCAATTCAAAGCGCACAGGAAACGCCGGTTCCCGACAGCCCGCAGTAACCGTCAGGCACCTTGGAAAGATACTGCTGATGATAGTGCTCGGCATAGTAGAAAGTTGGCGCTTCGCGGATCTCGGTGGTGATCTCCGGGTAGTTATTGGCCTGGAGAGAAGTCTGATAGGCGTCCCGACTCTCGATCGCCTGTTGTAGTTGTGCTTCACCATGGCAATAAATAGCCGAGCGATACTGGCTACCCATATCCATACCCTGGCGCATACCCTGGGTCGGATCATGGGACTCCCAAAACAACTTCAGCAGATCCCCATAGTTGATCACCGACGGATCAAAAACCACCATTACCACCTCGGTGTGCCCGGTCAAACCACTGCACACTTCCTCATAGGAGGGGTTCGGGGTCACACCACCAGCATAGCCTACCGCCGTGGAGTAAACACCTTCCTGCTTCCAGAACAATCGCTCCGCGCCCCAAAAACAGCCCATGCCGAACACCGCCTGCTCCAGGTATTCGGGAAACGGCCCCTGCAATGGATGACCGTTTACATGATGGGCAGGCGGCACCCGCATGGTCGCGGCCCGCCCCGGCAGCGCCTGCTCGGGAGAAATTACAGCCGATTTGGATGAGCTCATGTGTCACCTCCAGTTAGCATTGTGTTAACAGCAACTCAAAAAAAGTAGTTTTAGCACAGCCTCGAACCTTGTTTAACAAATGCCCGGGCCAAAACCCCTTTGTCCAGCAAAAGTATATAGAATCCGGGGCTGACAAAAATACCAAACTGCGATAACAATAAACCAGCTTCCTGCTTAATCAAATGAAAACTCTGGAGGAATCCATGTCACTCGACCCCCAAGCAGCTGAAATTCTCAAACGCATCGAAGAAAGCGATGGCCCGGGCCTCGGCGAAGGCAGTCCCGAGGAAGGCCGAGAAATCTTTGCCACCACCACGTCACTGCTGGGCCTGCCGGCACCGGAAGTGGAGAAAATCAGTGAGGTCCGCATTCCCGGCCCCAATGGCGAAATTCGCAGCAAAATCATTATCCCTAAAGGGGCCGAAGCCGAGCCCGAGCCTTTGCCCATATTGATTTACTACCACGGCGGCGGCTGGGTCATCGGCAGTCCCGAGACCCATATCGGCGAGACCTGTTTTTACGCCAGCGAGGCCAACTGCATTGTCGTGGTTCCCGACTACCGCCTGGCCCCGGAGCACTCTTTCCCCGCCGCCCCCCAGGACTGTTACGCGGTGCTGGAATGGGTGGCCGCCAATGCCCGGGATATCGGTGGTGACGCCAGCAAAATAGCGCTGGCCGGCGACAGCGCCGGTGGCAACCTGTCCGCCGTGGTCGCGCAGATGGCCCGGGACAAAAACGGGCCGGATCTGGTCCTGCAACTGTTGATTTACCCGGCTACCCGCATGGGCGCCACCACCCAGTCCTATAAGGATTTTAACGATGGTTATTTCCTGACCGGCCAGGCCATGGACTGGTTTTTCGGCCACTACCTGAAACAACAAGGACAATGGGATGACCCCATGGCCTCGCCGCTGCTGGCAAAAAACCTTAGCAACTTACCACCGGCCTATATCATGACCGCCGGTTTCGACCCCCTGCGCGATGAAGGCAAGGCCTACGCCGACCGTTTGCGGGAAGCCGGTGTGCCGGTGGACTATGTCTGCTACGAGGGCCAGATCCACGGTTTTGTTTCCATGGCTGGCGCCCTTGACGAGGGCAAGCAGTTCCTACGCGAGGCCGCGGCGGTATTGCGCAAGGCCTTTACCACCTAGCAACCGGACTGACCATACAATGACCAAACCCATCATCTTAATTTTTGAACTGCTAACTAATTAGGGAGGACATCATGTCCCAGCAACAACTGGATAAACTTCTCGCCATTTTTGACAAGCAACCGCCGCTTGGCTCCATGAGCCTGGAGGATGAAAGGAAAAACCTCGATGAAGGCGGCGCGCGCTTCAAGGTGCCCGAGGATGTAGTAATGGAGCCGGTCGATGTCGATGGTGTACCGGGCGAATTCCTGATCGCACCTGGCGCCGCCGACGACAAGGTGGTGCTCTATCTCCACGGTGGCGGTTATGCCATTGGCTCGATCAAAAGCCATCGCTACTTGATGCAGAATATTTCCCGTCACTCCGGCGCAAAAACCCTGGGCATCGACTACCGCCTGGCGCCGGAAAATCCCTTCCCCGCCGCCCTGGAAGACGCCACCAAGGCCTACCGCTGGCTATTGTCACAAGGCTACAAGCCGGAAAACATCGCCATCGGTGGCGACTCCGCCGGTGGCGGCCTCACCCTGGCAACACTGGTTAACCTGCGCAGTGAGGGCGATCCCCTGCCCGCGGCGGGCGTATTGATCTCCCCCTGGACCGACATGACCGGTGAAGCCGAGGCGGTAAAAACACGGGTGGACGTCGACCCCATGGTCAAACCGGAAGGACTCTTCTCCCTGGGCGCTAAATATCTTAATGGCGAGGACCCCAAAAACGTTCTGGCCTCGCCGGTGTTCGCCAGCATGAATGGCCTGCCGCCACTGTGCATCCACGTTGGTGGGCGGGAGATTCTCTACGATGACGCGATCACCGTCGCCAACAAGGCCCGTCAGGAGGGTGTTGAAGTGGAATTACTGGATGAGCCGGACCTGTTCCATGTCTGGCACGCCTTTGCTCCCATGCTGGATGAAGGGCAACAAGCCGTGGAAAAAATCGGCGCTTTCCTGGCTGCCAGGCTGGGCTAAGCAGACGCTCACAAAGCACGCATCAAATCTGAATACTCAATCAAGGAACCAAACCATGGCCAGCCCCGAAAATAAAAAACTCATTGACCTGCTCTGGAAGAATTATCCCGGCCCCTCCGATTACGAAAAGATGAAGAACAACGTAGATAAAATGCGTAACAATTTTGTCCAGGCCACCAAGAACTTCGCAACACCACCTGAGGACGTCACCGTCACCAGCGTGGATGTGGATGGCATTCCGGCTGAATGGCTTGATGCGCCTGATATTGAATCCAACCGAGTGCTGCTCTACCTCCATGGTGGTGGTTATGTCATCGGTTCCATCGCTACCCATCGCGGCCTCACTGCCGCGCTGTCGCGGGCGGCCAACTGCCGGGTGCTGGCGCTGGATTACCGTCTGGCGCCCGAGAACCCCTACGAAGCGTCGCCAGGGTCAG
>DLXZ01000133.1:25161-32544 GCA_003448675.1 Porticoccaceae bacterium | reverse complement strand
GCCATGGAGTGCCGTGGGCCACAAATTGGTCACCAAACTGACACAAAACGCTTTATTTATCGTGTTTACAATTATTTCCGTTGCTATAGAATGCCATGCGAGCCCGCGAGTACGGCTTGCCCTATGGCCGCCATAAAGACATCTATAAAGTGCCTTTCCCGTTCGTCATAAGTCAGTTCCGCAATCACAGGCTTGGATATCTGCCGTGACCTAAGGTGTCATGACAGGTGAAGTTTAATGTTATTCAGGTTTTAAATATGTCTACTACAACAGGAACAGTTAAGTGGTTCAATGCCGATAAAGGCTATGGTTTTATCGAGCAGGAAAACGGCCCCGACGTGTTTGTTCATTTCCGTTNNGAATAATAACGAGTTGTAAGAGATGTCACATGAGTAAGTTAATGATTCGTAAAATCGTAGTTGCTGTTATTTTCGCTGTTCTGACCCCCCTGATTGTTGGTTCTCTGATGGTCAGCCCGCTGATCAGCCTGTCAGTTGGTGGGGAGCCTCTCACTTCAGCCAATCTGTTCTCAGCCGAGGGCATGAGCGTTTTTCTGCTGGTACTGGCTCTGTTCGGCCTGATCGGTAGCTTCCTGTCAGCGCAGCTGGTTCCGTCCCGTCGTCGTCGCTACCGCTCCAGTGGTACTGTGGTTGAAGAAGACGTTGAAGACGGTCGTGAACGCGGCGTGGTCAAATGGTTTAACGTCAAAAAAGGCTTTGGCTTTATTACCTGGGACCAGGGCGAAGACGTGTTTGTTCATTTCCGTTCGATCGTCGGCGACGGCTACCGCACGCTGAACGAAGGCCAACGGGTACAGTTTGAAGTTACCCAGGGCCAGAAAGGACCTCAGGCGGATAACGTAACGCCTCTCTAAAATCCTCGCCCTTGTTTTGATCAGGGGCACGGGAATGTAAGCTCCCGAACACGCCTGTGAAACGCCTTGAGCGTGAACACAGGAAGTCGGGAACCGGCGCGCCGGAGACATGTATTTATCTCTGGCGTTTCCTTTCGTCTGGCGGATTGACAAGATACTCGGCTAACAACTGATAATCCTTCACGCGAGGACTTTCCTTGCGCCAAACCAGGCCTACTTCCCGTTTAACTTTTTTGCCGGTGAACTCCAGGGTGGAAACCCCGGGAGAATTTTTGGTGATGCCTGCATCCAGAGCCATTTTTGGAAGCAAGGTAATACCTATGCCGTTGGCCACCATAGGTACGATGGTTTGAAGACTGGTAGCTTCGAAGCCCAGGGAAATCTGGCTGTCGGTCAGTTGACAGGCTTCGAGTATGTGGTTCCTCAAGCAATGTCCTTGCTCCAGCAAAATAAATTCCTGACCTTCAAGATCTTGAGGTCTGAGCTTCCTGCGCCCCGAAAACGCCGTTCCTCTTGGGTAAGCCACGACAAAAGGATCATCGAAGAGGTGATGAACTTCCGCGCCTTCGACCGGGTAGGGCAGCGCCAGCAATAAGATATCGAGATCCCCCTGAGCCAGCAGGCTGACCAGGTTGGCGGACAGGTCTTCCCGTATCAGTAATTTCAGACGCGGATAATCCTTGCGCAGGCGAGCCAGGGCGTCGGGCAATAAAAAAGGGGCAATAGTGGGAATGGCCCCGAGTCGAATACTGCTGGATAAAGGCTCCGTAGCGCCTGCGGCTTCCTCCTTCATGGCCTGAACTTCGGTCAGGATGTCCAGAGCGCGCTTGACGGCCTTTTCCCCGGCGGGCGTAAGCAGCACATTCTTGTGGCCGCGCTCCACCAGAGGCAATCCCAGAGACAGTTCCAGTTCCTGAATGCCCGCGCTTAGGGTGGACTGGGTGACAAAACAGCTTTTCGCAGCTTGGCCGAAATGACGTTTTTCCGCCACCGCACACAGATAACGCAGTTGTTTCAGGGTCGGGTCACTAGTCATCGAAAAAACCGATCGCTTCGTCTTAAAAAATTCACTTTACCGATAGTACGGAGTTGGTTATCGTGGCGCAAGCTCAAATGAGAGCTGGATCCAGACAAACACTTAAAGGAGAGTATTCATGTCTTTAAAGGGCACTAAAACTGAACAGAATCTGAAAGATGCGTTCGCGGGTGAGTCCCAGGCTAACCGTCGTTATCTGTATTTCGCCGCCAAGGCCGACGTTGAAGGTTATAACGATGTCGCCACTGTGTTCCGCTCAACCGCCGAAGGTGAAACCGGTCACGCACACGGTCACCTGGAATATCTGGAAGAAACCGGCGATCCCGCAACCGGCCTGCCTATCGGCAGCACTTCCGACAATCTGAAAGCCTCTGTTGCCGGTGAAACCCACGAGTACACTGACATGTACCCCGGCATGGCTAAAACCGCTCGTGACGAAGGTTTCGACGAGATTGCCGACTGGATGGAAACCCTGGCCAAGGCTGAGCGTAGTCACGCCAATCGTTTCCAGAAAGCCTTGGATAACCTGGACGCCTAACTATTGCGAAGATTGAGGTCTTTAATGACCTGACTCAGGGGCTTCGCGGAAGGTGTTCTCGAAGCCCCTTTATTTTTGTAATAGCGGATTGTTAGCACTTATTAAGTAGTAACTATTCAGTAACGAGGAAGCCGATATGCCCAATGATGGAATTATCCGCGAAGGCAGCCTGGAGGCGCCCACGCGACATCCCGTGGCCTGGCGGGAAGAATCATTCTGGGACAAGGACCAGCTCAATGCCGAGCTGGAGAGGGTCTATGACATCTGCCACGGTTGTCGCCGCTGTGTGAGCCTGTGTGATGCCTTCCCAACCCTGTTCGACCTGGTTGATGAGTCGGACACCATGGAAGTGGATGGCATCGATAAAGCCGATTACAACAAGGTGGTCGACCAGTGCTATCTCTGTGACATGTGTTACATGAGCAAATGTCCCTATGTACCCCCCCATGAATGGAATGTCGATTTTCCTCATTTGATGCTGCGGGCCAAGGCGGTGAAGTTTCGGGAAGAGGGGGCCTCGCTACGGGACAAGGTACTCACCAGCACCGACAAAGTGGGCAAGCTGGCCACCATTCCCCTGATCGATGTGACGGTCAATGCCTTTAATCGCAACAAAACCTTCCGTAAGGCATTTCAGTCGACGTTTGGCGTTCATGAAGATGCGCCGGTGCCTGAATATCATGCCAAAACCCTGCGCAAGCGAGTCAAACCCCTGGGTAAGCAAATTACGCCGAGGCCAGTGGGAAAAACCACCGGTAAAGTGGCCATGTACGCCACCTGTTATGGCAACTACAACAGTCCCAACCTGGGCGAGGACTTTTATCGGGTATTCCAGCACAACGGCATTCATATTGAGCTGGTACCCAAGGAGCAGTGCTGTGGTATGCCCAAGCTGGAACTGGGTGACCTGGATTCGGTTAACCGGGCCAAAGAAGCCAATATTCCGATACTGGCCAAACTGGTGGACCAGGGTTTTGACCTGATTGCTCCGGTGCCATCATGCACCCTGATGTACAAACAGGAACTGCCGTTGCTGTATCCGGATGATGCGGATGTCATTAAAGTTCAGCAGGCTTTCTATGACCCCTTCGAATATCTGTATCTGCGCCACAAGGAGGGAGAATTTAACACCGACTTTAAAAATGGCCTGGACAATATCAGCTACCACGTGGCCTGCCACTTGCGGGTACAGAACATCGGCATGAAAACACGGGATGTCCTGGCCCTGGTTCCCGAGACTACGGTTCATCCCCAAGAGCGTTGCTCCGGCCACGATGGCACCTATGCGGTGAAGCAGGAAACCTACGACAAGGCCGTTAAAATCGCCAGGCCGGTGGTGCGCAAGGTGGATCAACTCAAATCCGAGCACCTGGCCAGTGATTGCCCCATGGCGGGCGCTCATATCGCCAATCTTGCCGAAACTGGCGAAAAACCCGAACACCCCATGAGCCTGCTGCGCAGGGCCTACGGAATTTAGGAGTGATTGTGATGAAGTTAACCCGCGATGATTTGTGGTCTCTGGAAGAATATGCCGAAAAGCGGCCCGCCTATCGCCAGGGGGTCATTGCCCACAAGAAAAACCGTCAGATTCCCCTTGGCGAACACGCACGCCTTTATTTCGAAGACAAAACCACCATACGCTACCAGATTCAGGAAATGCTGCGTATTGAGAAAGTCTTCGAGGCGGCGGGCATCCAGGAGGAACTGGATGCTTATAATCCGCTGATCGGTGATGGCCATAACTGGAAGGCCACCTTTATGATTGAGTACGAGGATCCGGACGAGCGGGCCGAAAAGCTCACTGGGCTGATTGGCATCGAGGATAAGGTCTGGGTTCAGGTTGAAGACTATAGTCGCGTTTACGCCATTGCCGATGAGGATCTCGACCGGGAGAACGAGACTAAGACCGCGGCGGTTCACTTTCTGCGGTTCGAGCTCGATAAGACCATGATTCAGGCATTGAAATCAGGTAAAAAGTTTGAAGTCGGTGTTGAGCATCCCAACTACCTGATCGAGGGCTTTGTTCCAGAGGCGTCCACCAGACAATCCTTGATTAATGATTTGATTGTCTAGCTTTTGGCCATAGTCCTCCCGATGCGTCTTCTAACTAACTTGCCTTGCGCCAGGTAGGGCAGACTGGCGCAAGAGGCACAGCCCATATCAGCAAAGCCAATTCGAGCAGTGACTTTTCCCGGTTAGCTGTTTAATATCAGTACTGATTTATTCCACAAAGCATTGTTCCCGCCGGATCATCATCTCACCTAAAGGCACCTGGCCGGGACGCCTGCTGTTAAATCAAAAGAAGTTAACGACTTAATACGCGAAGATAAGAGAGGAAGCGATATGTCCAATACCAACGCAACCGTTCTGGACGCTGTCATTGTTGGCACCGGCATGGCAGGTCTGTATATGATTAAACGTCTTAACGACCAGGGTCTGAATATTCAGGCTATCGAAGCCGGTAGCGGCGTCGGTGGCGCCTGGTACTGGAACCGTTATCCCGGCTGCCGGGCCGATCTGCCGATAATTGAATACTCGTACTCCTTTGATGACGACCTGCAGCAGGAGTGGGACTGGAGCGAAGTCATGGCTGGTCAGCCCGAGATCGAGCGCTATCTGAACCACACGGCAGACAAATTTGATCTGCGTAAGGACATCAAGTTCAACACCAAGGTTACCGACTGCCTTTACAACGAGGAAGACGCTAACTGGACTGTGAAAACTGATCAGGGCGATGTTTACACCGCCACCTATTGCATCCTCTGTACCGGTTGCTTGAATGAACCCAATTATCCGGACTTCAAAAACCGCGATGCCTTCAAAGGTGACGTTTATCACACCGCCAAATGGCCCAAGGAGGGTGTTGACCTGAAAGACAAGCGGGTTGCGGTAGTGGGTTGCGGCTCTTCCGGTGTACAAAGTATTCCGGAGATCGCCAAGGAGGCCAGTGAGCTGACGTGTTTTCAGCGTAGCCCCATCTATACCTTCCCCGCGCGAAATGCGCCGATGAATCCAGACTTCCTAGCCCAGGCTAAAAAGGACTATGCCTACATTCGGGAACAGCAGCGCAACAACGAAATGGGTATCTGTAACTACCGGGGTCCAAAAAAACCCAAGGATCCCAATGCCCCGGCCAAGCCCCGTCCCAGTAAAAAGATCCTCGATCTGACCCCGGAGCAGCGCAAGGAAGAAATCAAGCAATTTGGTCTGGAAGTGCTGAACCAGTACGTGGATCCCTTCTATAACCCGGAAGCCAACGCCATCGCCTGCGATCTGTATCGGGAAACCCTTGGAGAGATACTCAATGATCCCCAGAAAGCCGATGCGCTTTCACCCAAAAACTACCCCATGCACTGCAAGCGTCCGGTCATCGATACCGCGTACTACGAGGCTTTCAATCAAGACAATGTCTCTATCGTCGATCTGCGCGAAACCCCGGTAGTTGAAGTAACTGACAAAGGCATTAAGACTACCGACAAGGACTATGAATTCGACGTACTGGTTTTTGCCACTGGTTTTGACGCCATGACCGGCACCATCATGCGGCTTAATATCCGCGGTCGTAACGGCGAGCTGCTGGCCGACAAGTGGAAGGATGGTCCACGCATGTACATGGGGCTGCAAAGCGCTGGCTTCCCCAACCTGTTTACCACCACTGGCCCGGGCAGCCCTTCGGTGGTCAGTAACGTGCTGCATTCCATCGAGCAACACGTGGAATGGGTCGATGCCTGTATTGCCTACCTGCGTGAGAACAATATCAAGACCATTGAAGCGGATAAGGCGGCGGAAGACGCCTGGGTCGAGCATGTTGCCGATGCGGCCAAGGGTTCCATGATGGCGGCGCCTTCCTGTAACTCCTGGTACCTGGGCACCAATGTCGAAGGCAAACCGCGAACCTTCATGCCCTACCTGGGTGGCACCAAGACTTACCGGGAAGAGTGTGAAGAAGTGGTGACCGAAGGCTACAAGGGCTTTTTAATGGCCAGTTAATACTGAGCCCAGCTTCTGTTCGGCCCTCGGGGACGAAAAAAGCGCCGTTAGAAAATAACGGCGCTTTTTTCGTTTGAACGCTCTTGCTGTCCTTTATTTTTCTCGACCTCAGTCATAACCATAGCCCGGTGTGGAGCGGGAAATCTCTACTTCCTTCTCGGACATGTCCGCTTCAATATCGCCAAACAACGGCGTGCTTAGATAGCGCTCACCGGTGTCCGGTAACATGCACAAAATAGTGCTGCCGGCGGGTGCAATTTCGGCAACCTGCAGAGCCCCAGTAAACGTGGCGCCACCGGTAATACCCGTAAAGATACCTTCCCGGCGAGCCAGCTCACGGGAGTTTTTAAGGGCATCCTCATTTTTGATGGTCAGTAATTGATCGACGTGGTGTGCTTGCAGAGCATCCTCGGCCAACTTGGGAATGAAATCTGGTGTCCAGCCCTGCATGGGATGGGGGTTGAAGTTGGGGTGAGTGGCGGCGGGGGAACCGTCCGGATTTCTTTCCTGTTTCTCGCCGCTGCTCATAATCGCGGCAATTTCCGGCTCGCAGGCAATGATTTTGATCTCAGGACGTTCTTTTTTCAGCACTCTCGCCACCCCTTTCAGCGTGCCGCCAGTACCAGCGCCAGTCACCCAATAATCAAGTTTTTCGTCGGTAAAATCGGCGAGAATTTCCGGCGCGGTGGTGTTGGAATGCATATCCGCGTTAGCTTCATTTTCAAACTGCCGACACAAAAACCAGCCATGGGCCTCGGCCAGCTCCCTGGCTTTGGCCACCATGCCGGTACCTTTTTGCGCTGCCGGCGTCAGCACGACCTTGGCACCCAGAAAGCGCATCAGTTTACGGCGCTCAACGCTAAAGGAGTCCGCCATGGTAACGACCAGAGGATAGCCTTTTTGGGCACAGACCATGGCCAGACCGATACCGGTATTACCGCTGGT
>DLXZ01000133.1:24661-24885 GCA_003448675.1 Porticoccaceae bacterium | reverse complement strand
TCCGCCGCTTCGATAATGCCGAGTGCCAGGCGATCCTTGACCGAACTGAGGGGATTAAAGGCTTCCAGTTTGGCGTAGAGGTTCACCCCCTCGGGAGCCAGTTTGTTGATGCGCACAACCGGGGTATTGCCTACCGTTGCCAGAATGTTTTCGTATTTCGCCATGTTTATCTCCCTTTGATCCTGCCAGAGCGGGTCACGAGAATACGCGCTAATCCGGTTTGT
>DLXZ01000133.1:19542-24528 GCA_003448675.1 Porticoccaceae bacterium | reverse complement strand
ATACGCGCTAATCCGGTTTGTTGGAACAGCACCAGGAACTAAAATTCATGATTTAATGAGCATTTCCGGTGTTTACTACTTGAGGGTACATTACGATCCGATGCGTGATCCAGGAGACGATAAGCAGGAAACGCTAGACCCGGAGGACTGGGAGTCCATGCGTGCCCTCGGCCACCGGGTTATCGACGATGCCATCGACTACCTACGGGATGTGGCGGATCGACCAGCGTGGCAGCCAGTGCCCAAGGATGTGAGCAATCAACTCACCGAGGCATTACCAAGGCAGCCGAGCGATCCTGCCCTGGTTTATGAGCAATTCCAGCAAACGATATTCCCTTACCCGAAGGGTAATATTCACCCCCGTTTCTGGGCCTGGTATATGGGTAATGGTACGTTTTTTGGCGCCCTGGCGGACTTTCTGTCCTCGACTATGAACTCTAATGTCGGCGCCGGCAGTCATGTTGCCGTGCAGGTCGAAGGTCAGGTGATCAGCTGGATGAAAGCGCTGGTTAATTATCCAGAGCGCGCCAGTGGGCTGCTCGTGGGCGGCGCTTCCATGGCCAATCTGATCGGTCTGGCCGTTGCTCGCAACAGTAAGGCAGACTTTGATGTTCGTCGGCGGGGTTTGTCCGGGGCTAACCAAAAGCTGATGATTTATGCGTCCAGCGAAGTGCACAGTTGCCATCAGAAGGCGGTTGAGTTACTCGGCCTGGGCAGTGACAATTTACGCAAGGTGCCGATTAATGATATTTACCAGATGGATATGACGGCTCTGCGCTCTATAGTGAGGCAGGATCAGGAAGCGGGGCATCGTCCGATATGTGTAATCGCTACCGCCGGCACGGTAAATACCGGAGCTATTGATCCGCTCGCTGAAATCGCTGATTTTTGCGCCCGCGAAAACCTCTGGTTTCACGTGGATGGCGCTATCGGCGGGGTGGCGGCAGGTGTGGATGCATTGAAGGATAATCTGGCGCCATTAAACCGCGCAGACTCAGTGGCGCTGGATCTGCACAAGTGGATGCACATGCCTTTTGAGGTAGGTTGCGCCCTGGTCAAGGACAGTGATCTGCACAGGAGCACTTTTAGCGTCAACCCGGAATATCTGGTGCGTGGCTCACGGGGCCTGGCCGCTGGAGAGGACTGGTTCAGTGATTATGGCATTGAATTATCCCGCAGCTTCCGTGCGCTCAAGGTATGGATGTCCTTCAAGGAGCACGGCCTGGACCGCTATGAACGCATGATGGCCCGTAATCTGGAGCAGGCCCAGTATCTTGCCGATGCCATAAATCGGGATGAAAGCCTGGAGCTGATGGCGCCGGTATCCCTCGATATCGTCTGTTTTCGCTATATAGCTCCAGGTCTAGAGGAAGCATCGCTGGCGGCGCTTAATGGCGAAATCCTGCTTCGCTTGCAGGAAGAGGGCACCGCCGTGCCCTCGGGAACGACTCTCAAGGGTCGGTACTGTCTGCGGGTAGCTATCGCCAACCACCGCAGCCAAATGGCGGACTTTGACCTATTACTCGGTGAAGTCAAGCGCCTTGGTGACCTGTTGGTGTCAGAACAACTTCAAGTGAGGTAATTGGAGACTAAATATGCATGTTCAAGTAGACCTTTGCTTAATACCGCTGGGCGTCGCGGGTTCCCTGGCTGGTGATATCGCTATCTGCCAGCGTATCTTCGAGCAGCGCGGCCTGAATCACTATCTACATGCTTTCGGTACCAACATAGAAGGTGAGTGGGATCAGGTCATGGATGCGGTAAAAGCCTGTCACGAGGCTGTGCACAAGGCCGGACGGGCAAGAATCAGCTCGACTCTGAAGATCGGTACGCGCACCGACAAACATCAGTTGCTCAACGACAAGATTGAAAGTGTCGAGAAGCTACTGGCCGGGAACTAAACATTGGTCGGTATGCATCAAAGCAACAGCATCAGGGAGAAGCGTATGAAAACAAAGAACCACTTTAGCGGCCTGTCCACACTGGCCGCTACTATCCTGTGGGTTGTCGGCGGTTTTTGTCAGGCAAGCTTGGCAGGCGATGAAAACTTCGTGTCAGCGGATATTCTCAATGGCCCGGAGCGAACACCTGCCTTTGTCTTGCGCGACAAGTATCGACACCCCTCCGAAACTCTGGCATTTTTCGATGTGCAACCGTCCATGACGGTGGTCGAAATTTGGCCTGGTTCTGGCTGGTACACGGAAATTCTGGCCCAGCACATTAGCGAAGGCCAATTGTATGCGGCGCATTTTGCAGCAGATTCCGAGCTCAAGTACTTTCGAGAATCGCGACAATTTTTTGAAGAAAAACTCAAGGCCTATCCCGATATTTACGGTGATGTGAGGCTAGCGGAATTTAGTGCCCATACCAACCGCCTTACCGTGCCCGATAGCACTGCCGACCGAATACTGACCTTCCGCAATGTGCATAACTGGATGGGTGGTGGAGATGAAGCAAAAGCCTTTGCGCTCTTTTACCGAGCACTGAAACCGGGTGGCATTCTGGGTGTGGTCGAACACCGGGCCAGGCCCGGCACGGACTGGAAAACCATGAAAAAAAGCGGTTACATGACCGAAGCCTATGTGATTGAGCTGGCTGAACAAGCTGGTTTTGTTCTCGACGCCAGTAGTGAAATCAACGCCAACCCGGCGGATACAACCGACCACCCCAAAGGCGTGTGGACGCTCCCGCCGACCCTGCGTGGTGACAAAAGCCAGCGGCAACAGTATCTCGCCATTGGTGAAAGTGACCGTATGACATTACGCTTTCGTAAACCACTGGGTTCCAAACCGTGATCGTGATCCCCCCGGAGCGTTTGGCGCCAGACGTGCTGATCGCTTTGATTGAAGCCTATGTGTTGCAGGAAGGCACGGACTATGGTGAACAGGAAGTTCCTTTGGCTCGCAAAATTGATCAGGTGAGCGCCCAGATCAAAAAGGGCAAGGTGCTGATTACCTGGGATGAAGAGACTGAAAGTTGCAATCTGATCAGTAGAGAGCAATTTAAGGCCGGGAGCGGGCTGGAGGAATGAGCAGCCATTCAATCGGTATGTACAGATGATTACGCCACCCCACCAGAACAAGGAGGTGACCCCTGAACATGATCTCCTGGTCGATGCCTCGGGCCTGGTCTGCCCGGAGCCGGTCATGTTGCTCCATAGCGCCGTGCGTGAAGCAAGTAGTGGCCAGATAATCAAGCTTGTCGCCACGGACCCTTCGACCTTGCGGGATGTCCCTAAATTCTGCCGATTTCTCGGTCATCAGTTGATCCACAAGGATGAGGCCAGCCGCTATCTTTTCTTTATTCGGCGAAGTTAGCTAACTCCAACGAGGACTCAGCGGTCTTCCAAAGTCGCCAGTGCCGCCAGGGCTTCCGGGTCACCGGATTTTATTTTGTTGGCAATATGGTGCTGAAAGTAATAGTGGAATTCGGGGTGGGTTTCCGCTGCATAAAGAGCCTTATCTCCTGGTAGTACGGGCGTTTCGACAATTTTCTCCTCATCGATCACCAAGCCCTCAATGCGGCCGTTATTCAACAGGCGCCAGCTGACCACGGATTTCAGCGCCAGGGTTTTGAAGTTATCATCAGAGAAAACCGCATGGGTGCCAATGGCGTCGGGAATTTCCTGAACCACATCGGTATCGTATTCGCAGTCGTAGCAGTAGTAGTCGACAGCGGTTTCCAGCTCCAGGGTTTTGTGAATCGGCGCTTCATAAAACACCTCCTCGGTGCCGGGATCGAAGTAAGCTTCCCAATGACCATTGAGTGGATCCTTGATGTTGGGGCAGGGGGTCAAACGGTCCAACCAGGGAATCATGCCAACCACTTCGCCACTTTCCCGCAAGCCCCAGCAGAGAATTTTGATACTGAAAGTTTTATCCGGGTGCGCCTCATTGGTGTAGAGCATCTCAAGGCCATCCAGCTCCGGGGCGAGGCGGATAAAACGTTGCGAATCAAGGGAAGACAGTGGTTGCCGGGTGAACAGATCGATAACATTATCCGTTACCGATCCAGAGCTTTTTGAAGCAGACATATCGCATCCTCCGTCAATGGGGAAACTGGACATGACAAGCGAGGTCAGGGTCTCGGGGAACCGCTCAACCCTTGCCTTCGACTACGCAATATAAGGTACCCGCAGATATACAATTGCACAAGACCTTGTGGTTGTTTTTTTAGCAGCTATTTTACAATAGGGCCAACTTCATCACTAAGGGCGGCTATGGTTCGCAGTATTGACAAGACCACCGGGGCTGTAGAATGCAAGGATATCGAGACGATCTTTCATGACTGTTTTTTTCATTCTTTCAGGGTGCGATTATCGGGCGGACACCGCGAACCGCTTTACCTACCCGCCAAGCAGCCTGACAGTTACGCGGAAATTCGTTACCGGGAGGACTACATTGCCAGCGCCCTCCACGAAACGGCTCACTGGTGTATAGCGGGAGACGCTCGCCGCCAACAGATTGATTTCGGTTATTGGTACGTGCCTGACGGGCGCTCCGCCCAACAACAACGGGCCTTTGAGCAGGTCGAAATCAAGCCCCAGGCGCTGGAATGGATTTTTTCAAATGCTGTGGGGGTCCAGTTTCATATCAGTGCGGATAACCTCAGCAATGGGTCTCAGCAGTCTTTACTGGCATTTAGCCAGGCAGTACACGCCCAGGTACTCGCCTATCTGGATAAGGGTTTACCCGCAAGAGCGTATTATTTTGCCGAAGCGCTTTCGGGTGTTGGCAAGTATTCCCATCCATTTGATCCCGCCAGCTATGAATTTTCGTCAATATGGCATAGTGTAAACAGTACAAAATAGCAACAATATGCTTAAAAAATAATCTGTAATGCATTGTTTTAAATGAAAATAATAGCGGATTCTGAAATCGTTGGCGCGGAAAGCTGTTTTTCCCTCTATGGCGAGGTCAAGGTCTATCCCGGTCGCGAGATTAAGGCTGCACACCTGCGTGATGCTGACGCTCTACTGGTGCGTTC
>DLXZ01000133.1:16370-19300 GCA_003448675.1 Porticoccaceae bacterium | reverse complement strand
TGACGCTCTACTGGTGCGTTCAGTGACCTCGATAGATCGAGAATTGCTCGCAAACACTCCGATCAGGTTCGTCGGCTCAGCCACCATTGGTACGGACCACGTGGATTTGGACTATCTTGCAAGCAACAATATTCACTTTGCCCACGCACCGGGCTGCAATGCGTCAGCCGTGGTGCAGTATGTTATCGCGGCCCTTTGTGCCACCGTAAGAGGCTGGCGCGACAAGTCGGTAAGCGTCGTGGGCTGTGGCCAGGTTGGCGGCCGCCTGCTGGCCTCGCTAAAAGCACTCGGGCTTGACTGTCGGGTCTACGACCCCTTTCTGACAGTCGAACAGGTTCCGGAGTTAGTGAGCTTCAATGAGGCGTTAAGTGCGGATATTATTTGCCTGCACACGCCTTTGACTCTCCAAGGCGCCTTTCCTACTTTTCATATGATTGGTGAGCGGGAGCTAAGCGAAATCAAGACAGGCGCGATACTGATTAATGCGGGCCGCGGGGCGGTAATCGATAGTCAGGCTCTGGAAAGGAAGTTATCGGAGGGTGCCTGCCCTCAGTTGATATTGGATGTCTGGGAACACGAACCCGCTATTGGGCGGGAATTACTGGACAAGGTGCTTCTCGGTACGCCTCACATAGCAGGGCACAGCGTTGACGGCAAACTGAGAGGCACCAGGATGGTGTTGGACGCCTTTGAGCAATGGCTCGGGGTGAGGTCCCCCCGGGTCAATGGGAACGTACCGGATACGTTGGAAAAAACCCCCATAACCGTCTCGGATAGAAGCAGTCTGGAAACAGTGGTTTTGTCTGCCTACGATCCGCGCCGTGATTTTGCCGACCTGCGTTCGGCCTTTTCCGATCGCGACATGCCAGCAGGAAAGGCTTTCGACGCCGTGCGCACTGCTTATCAGCTACGCCAGGAGTTTAATCACTTCCGCATACAGGGTGAGCTTGAGCAAGGGCTTGGTGAGGAATTGGTTACGTTGGGATTCAGCGTCGATCGGTGATGAGGCGTTCAGGGCTTTTTACTGTCCGCGCCAGTGTCAGGGCTGAGCTCCCGGCAGGCATCCCGAACCATCTCTTCGGTGATGGGGGTTTCCGAGCCGTCTTCATTGAGAATCGCGGCACCGTGAAAATCGATATCTTCGGTTTTCTCGTTTGAGGTTTTTTCAGCACCGGAAGAATCCTTAGCCATGGCTCTCCAACTCCTGCAATCTTGAAAATACACTTTACCATGCCAATTATTGCTGCCTGAAGGCCAAAAACACACTGACAGTCTGGAATGAGCAAGTGTTCACATCAAGGTTGTGAACGCCTCCAGCGACGTTTAATGATCCCTTATTCCTTCCAGAAAATGCTCCAGGCGCGCAAGCGCGTAGTCGAGGTCATCTTCGCGCGGTAGAAAAACAAGGCGAAAATGTTGACTATCCTCCCAGTTAAAGGCGGTACCCTGGACAATAAGAATTTTCTCCTGCATTAGCAGGTCAAGAACGAGTTGTTCATCGTCCTTGATAGGATAAATTTCGGGATCAAGGCGGGGAAACAGGTACAAAGCCCCCTTAGGTTTGACGCAGCTAACCCCCGGAATAGCCGTTAGACGCTCCCAGCCATAGTGCCGCTGTTCATAAAAGCGCCCCCCGGGCTTCACCAGATCCTCAATACTTTGATAACCGCCGAGGGCGGTTTGGATGGCGTACATGGCCGGTACATTGGCGCACAGGCGCATGGACGCCAGCATTTCAATGCCCTGGATATAGCTGCGAGCATGATGCTTGGCCCCGCTGACCACGAGCCAGCCGGAGCGGAAGCCAGCTAGACGATAATTTTTAGACAAACCATTAAAGGTCACGGTGAGAATATCATCGGAAAGCGCGCCCATGGGATGATGCACGGTATCGTCGAAGACAATGCGGTCGTAGATTTCATCGGCGAAAACGATTAACTCGTTGACCCGCGCCAGCTCAACAATTTGTTCCAGCGTACTTTTGCTATAGACAGCCCCAGTGGGATTGTTGGGGTTGATGACCACAATGCCGCGGGTGTTTTTAGTGATTTTAGTCCTGACGTCATCCAGATCGGGCTCCCAGTCGGCGCTTTCGTCACAGCGGTAATGTACGGCCTTGCCGCCAGCCAGGGTCACTGCCGCCGTCCACAGCGGATAATCGGGGGAGGGCACCAGAATTTCGTCGCCGGGGTTGAGCAGGGCCTGCATGGACATCACGATCAGCTCACTGACGCCGTTGCCCAGAAAGATGTCCTCAATTTCGACATTGGCGATACCCTGAATCTGGCAGCGCTGCATGATGGCTTTGCGGGCGCTGAATACGCCTTTGGCATGACTGTAACCCTGGGCTTCCACCAGATTAAGGATGACGTCCTGGATGATTTCGTCCGGCGCTTCGAAGCCAAAAGGGGCGGGATTACCGATATTCAGCTTTAGAATGCGGTGCCCTTCCTCCTCCAGGCGATTGGCCTGGTCGAGTACCGGGCCACGGATGTCATAACAAACATTGTCTAATTTGCTGGACTTTTCTATTTGTCGCATAAAAAATAGCCTGCTCGACGATTGCGATTACACGCCAGTTAAAAGCCGCCATTGTACCGCATCCCCCGAATCTAACATGTCTCACTCAGTTGCAAATTTGGAGAAATGATGAACGATAAAAGCACTGACAATCCTGAAATCAAAAATGATGACTACTGGCGTGACAAGTTGAGTCCCCAGCAATACGATATCTGTCGAAACAAGGGCACCGAGCCTCCGTTCACCGGCGAGTACAATGCAGAGAAACGCGAGGGCGACTATCTCTGCGCCTGTTGTCAGACCAAATTATTTGAATCTGGCAGCAAATATGACTCAGGCAGCGGCTGGCCAAGTTTTTATGCCGCCGCGGAGGATCAGCGCATCGCCGAAGAAACCGACCATAGCCGGGG
>DLXZ01000133.1:14051-16196 GCA_003448675.1 Porticoccaceae bacterium | reverse complement strand
ACCTGGGCCATGTGTTCCCCGACGGCCCCCAGCCTACTGGCTTGCGTTACTGTGTTAATTCACTGTCGCTGAATTTTCAGGAAAAAGAATAAAGGCGTACCGTGAACACCGCTGCTCACTCAGCGGTGAGATGACGTCGGAAGGAGTAGAAAAGGTGTTGAAAATCAGCGCGGGCGCGGCTTTGGCACTAGTGATTCTAGGCGCGGTGCTACAACGCCTGGGGTGGCTGCCGTTTCCACTGGCGTTTTACATTTTCGGTTTGGGGCTGCTTTTGTGTGCTCTACTGGCTTTGTTCACCATGGGCTCGGTGTTCCGCCGCCTGGCCCGCAAACAAGCCTATCGGACGCAGCTGAATATAGGCTTTCTGACTACCGTGCCGGTGGCGTTGGTGCTGATCACCGTGGGTATTGACGGTTTTAAGGCGCCGCCCATCCATGACATCAGTACTGACGTTCACGATCCGCCTCGATTCCAGTTTGCTCAAGCTCAGCGCCGAAAGGGCGACAATTCACTGGATTACGGTGGCGAGGAGCTGGCAAAACAGCAGGCCAAAGCCTACCCCGACCTGAAAACCGTGTACCTGCCGGGCACCAAAGAGCAGGGCCTTGCGCTGGTGCGTGGGACAGTCGAAGGGCTTGGGTGGAAGGTGCTGGGTGAGGATATTGACGCCGGCCTGCTTGAGGCTGCTGATACAACGCCCCTGATGGGCTTTACCGACGACGTTGTCATCAGGGTGCGGGCACTAAATGACGGGGTGTTGATCGATCTGCGCTCGGTATCGCGGGTTGGCATCAGTGATCTGGGCGCCAACGCCAGGCGTATCCGACGCTTTGTCCAAGAACTCAAACTGCGCTACTAGATCCAGCCCGCCCGGAGTCAGGGTGTGCCCCAAAATGGCACCCGGAACAATGTAAAACATTCCAACAGACAACGATAAAAGGAAAAACCATGACCGAAGTCGACATCATGTACGGCCGGATTAAGGGCAGCGAAAAGGACGGCATCCATGTTTTCAAGGGCATTCCCTACGCACTACCGCCGGTGGGTGAGCAGCGCTGGCAGCCACCCCAGGACCCCTGGCCCTGGAGCGGTACGCTGGATTGTGGCGAATTCGGCAAATGGGCGCCGCAGAACAAATCCCAGATGGACGCCATTATGGGCGCAGAAATTGGCGAGCAGAGCGAGAGCTGCCTGAGTCTCAACGTCTGGACGCCCGGCATGGACAGCGCCCGGCGGCCGGTCATGGTATGGATACACGGCGGTGGTTTTACCATCGGCTCCGGCGCCCAGGGTGTGTATGAGGGGCGAACTCTGGCCCGTCATGGCGATGTGGTGGTGGTCACCATCAACTATCGGCTTGGTATTTTTGGCTTTGCCAATCTTCGAGAAGCCACTGGCGGCAGAATTCCCGCCATGGGTAACGAAGGTCTGCTGGATCAGGCCAAGGCTCTCGAATGGGTGCGGGACAACATTGATCTGTTTGGAGGCGATCCCGATAACGTCACCATCTTTGGTGAATCCGCTGGTGGCATGAGCACCGGCGGCCTGCTGGCACTGCCCGAAGCCCAGGGTTTATTTCACAAGGCTATTCCCCAGTCCGGCGCCTGCCACACCGCCGCGAGCATGGACAGCGCGCCCTTGGTTGGCGAGGCTATTATTAAAGACACAGGACTGGATGCGGAGGGGCTGGCCAAGGCCAGTGTCGAAGTCCTGCTGAGGGCGCAACGACATATCGAAGCTGGCAAAGTTGAGGGCTACCCGCTGTCAAAACTGGGTAGCCTGCCGTTTCGCCCGGTTATCGACGGTTCCGTATTGCCCGCTCTGCCCATAGACACCGTTCGCACGGGCTACGCCGCGGACATCGCTATCATGGCCGGGAGTACGGCTGATGAATGGCGCCTGTTTGGCGCTCTGGTGCCGTCCATCACTGGGTTAAGTGACGAGAATATGCACAAGCGTCTTGGTTATCTGATTGGCGAGGAGCATATTCCCGGCCTGGTGGACGCCTATCGAGAAGGCCTGAGCCAACGCGGTGTAGAGCCGACCCCGCCCGAAGTGTTTATGGCCATTCAGACCGATCGCATCTTCCGTATTCCCGCTCTACGACTGCTCGAAGCACAACAACCTCACAATGAACGGGTATAT
>DLXZ01000133.1:10016-13822 GCA_003448675.1 Porticoccaceae bacterium | reverse complement strand
TGGCGGCCCCGGGGCCGCGGAATTGGCGCCAGCGACCATGGATGCCTGGACGGCCTTTGCCCGCGACGGGAATCCGGGCTGGGCAGCTTACGAGAGCGGCAACAGGGCCACTCGCATCCTGGGGGAAAACTGCCGCACGGAAAATGCGCCTCTGGAGCTGGAACGCGCAGCCTGGGAGCAGATCCCGGACGCGTATCTGGGGTCCCTGTAAGTCCTATAAGGGATAGGGTGAAGCGCAGGGCCTTCCCGCCCCATGGTGACGGCAAAGCTGAATGCTATTCGCCATAGCCTTCCACCGCCTTGATCTCCAGATAGTCGGTAAAGCCGTGATGTCCCCATTCGCGGCCATTACCAGACTGCTTGTAACCCCCAAAGGGCACTTCAAACCCGCCCGATGCACCGTTGATGTGGATATTTCCCGCGCGGATTTGCGCGGCCACCCGGCGTGCGTGTTCAATATCGCCACTTTGAATATAGCCTGCCAGTCCATAGGGCGTATCGTTGGCGATTTCGATGGCCTGCTCTTCTGTTTCATAGGGAATCATGGTCAGTACCGGGCCAAAGATTTCTTCCCTGGCGATACTCATATCGTTATTAGCATCTGAAAACACCGTTGGCCGGACAAAATAACCTTTATCCAGCCCCTCCGGTCTGTCCGGTCCGCCGCAGACCAGTTTTGCGCCTTCTTCGATGCCTTTTTTAATCAGCCCCTGAATCTTGTTGAATTGAGCCTCCGAGACCATGGGGCCCAAGGTGGTATCGTCGGCGTTAGGATCACCCACTTTCACCGAGGCACTGAATTTCGCCGCAATGGTCTCTGCCTCAGCCAGTTTATGGGCCGGAACCAGCATTCGGGAAGGCGCGTTACAGCTCTGGCCACCGTTGGAGTACATCTGCCTGACACCGCCAGTAACGGCATTTTCCAGATCCGCGTCATCCAGAATGATATTGGGCGATTTGCCTCCCAGTTCCTGGGTAACACGTTTAACAGTGGGTGCCGCGTTTTGCGCGACCAGAGAGCCGGCGCGGGTGGAGCCGGTAAAGGACACCATATCAACATCCGGGTGGAAGGAGAGGGCGTTGCCAACCCCTTCACCATCACCGTTGACCATGTTGTACACGCCTGCCGGAACACCGGCCTCATCCATGATTTGGCTCCAGATATAGGCTGACAGCGGCGCCACTTCGCTGGGCTTAAGTACCATGGTACAGCCCACGGCCAGGGCCGGGGCCACCTTGCAGCCGATCTGGTTCACGGGCCAGTTCCAGGGAGTGATCAATGCACAGACACCGATGGGCTCCTTGAATACCCGGTGTTTGCCCATGTCCTCCTCGAACTCGAAGGTTTTAAGTACCCGCGCGGCTTCCTGTAAATGGCCCAGACCGCAGCCGGCCTGGGCGCCATGGGCAAAACCTTTCGGCGCACCCATTTCCTCGGTAATGGCCGCAGCGATATCGTCATAGTATTTTTTATAGACTGCCACGCAGGATTCCAGCAATTCGATCCGTTCCTGTCGACGGGTTTTACTGAAAGCGGGGAAGGCTGCTTTTGCCGCGGCCACGGCCTGGTCGACGTCAGCCTGGGAGCCCAGGGAAATATGGGCGCATACTTCCTCGGTGGCGGGGTTTATAACATCGCATGGTTTGGGTGTGACCGGATCCACCCATTGGCCATCAATATAAAACTGTTTGTATTCACGCATTGTTTGATCCCCTGTCGCTAAAGGCTAAACCGCTGTGCTAACTGCCACTGCGACCTGGCCTCTCTTTATTATTAAGTGATCGTTAGGGTATTTATCGTGCCAAAAGCACGTCTTATGGGGCGCAGTGTCTTATTGAGGCGTAATTTTGTACAGGGCCGTATTTAAATCGGAAGTGACATAGATATTGCCCGCTGCGGAAACCCCAACCCCGGTCTGAATATAAGCCGCTGGCGTGTTATCCACCGGCGGCAGACCGATGGCCAAATTTTTAACGATTTCGCTGATGTCGCCGCTGTCTGGGTCTATGCGTACCAAGCGTTGCTTGCCGACTTCAGCCAGAACAATGCTGCCATCCGCAGCGACATCAAAACCTTCGGGTTTATCCAGCCCTTCGGCGATAACACGGGTCTTGCCATTGTCCACATCAACTTCAAGCAACTGGCCTTCAATAACATCGCTGACGTAAACCTTGTCGTCACGAGAGCCGGGGCGAAGCGCGGCCAGGCCAGGCATCTCATCCAGCACCACTTCCCGATCCTCCCCGTGATCACCGGACACCAGTAACAGTGAACCGCTACCTTGCTCGGCCACCAGCACTTCGCCTTCATTGATTAACACCGCATCCACCGGAAAATTAAAATCATGGTAGGTGGCGAGAACTTCGTGGCTTTCCCGGTCATAAATTTCCACTGCATTGGTAAACCAGCTGGTAATCGCAAGCCTGTCGCCTTGAAGATTGATCGACATGGGCATTTCAAATTTGTCACGCAAGGCCCGCTTAACATCCGTCACATGGCCACTGGCGCCATCCACCGTGCTGTAGGTGAACAGGTCCGCGAGATACACCCTTTCGATACCCAGTTCATCGGTGTGAATATCCAGCCCACCCGGTACGGACAGCTCGCTACGAACGATATTGCGACTGGCGCCGGTGCGGGTATTGATCTTGTATACCGCGTTATCGTTCATATTGGTAATGAACAATTCATCCCTGGAATTCAAAGACAGGTTGTCGATACCCGGGTCGACTGTTGCCACCAGGGTTTTGTCACCGGTTTTTATATCGATGCGCACCAGCCGCCCCAGGGTGGTATCAGCCACATAGAGGTTATCCTCATTGTCGAGATTCACGGCGACCGGGATTTTGAAACCAGTGGCCAGGGTTGTGAGCTCGCCGCTATCTACATCAATTCGGACAACCTTGCCTTTAAACAGAAGGGGGCCATAGAGATAGCCATCACGATCAAAATCGAAGCCATTGAGATGGCCCATGTTTTCGATCACTTTACGGGGTCCTTTTTTACCGGTCAGGTCCAGTTCCCATAGGGCATCACCCCACAGGACCTGGGTAACAAACAGCCGGCCACTTGGATGAAAGGCGATGGCATTGGCGCCAGGGAGGTTGTCGGCTACCAGAAAAATTTCCCCATTGGGACGGCGCCCGAACACCTTGCCATTGAGAATGGAAGTCCACACCAGGGTGCCATCGGGGCCAAATTCAAGATCATCGGCAACACCTTCGGGCGGGCCGACAAAAACGCTGGATTCCCCGGTGGAGGTATCGATTTTATGGATGCTCTGGCCCATGACGCTACCGGCATAGAAATTATCATCCCGGTCAAATGTCGAACCATGGATGCTGAGGAAGTCGGAACCACCTACCAGATACTGCACCAGGTAGGGATCCTGAGTGCCCTCCGCTTCGAGCGTGCCTTTTTGTTCATGCTCGCCAGAGTCACCGCAACCTGCCAGCGCCAGGATGAAGGCGGTAGCCAAACGGCTCCCGCGTGGTTTGAGTGAATGAGAGTCACGGTATTTTTGACCGGCCCTTGGGATTCGTTTGATTGGAAAAGCCATGAGAAACACCCATATAAGTTACTTTATAATTTAACAGTAACTATCTGTTATTTTTGTTAATTTAACTGTTAATACGCAGGGGCTATTTGGCCGCAAAGCTGGGTTCTCGACGCTCGGCGGTGGCTTTGATGCCTTCCTTCGCGTCATCGGTTTTAAGCAACCATTCCTGCTCCTGCAGCTCGCGATCCGTCGCTGCCTGCACGCGATCGCCCAACCCTTGCCGCACGGTTTCTCGAATCGACTGCC
>DLXZ01000133.1:9571-9810 GCA_003448675.1 Porticoccaceae bacterium | reverse complement strand
GGCGCGGAGCCGGCAATTTCCCGAGCCAGTCGTTTGGCGCTGGGCAAAAGCTCCTCCCGGGATACCAGCATATCCACCAATCCCCATTCCGCGGCCTGTTCAGCCTTGATGCGCCGGCCGGTATAGAACATAAGATGAGCTTTCTGCTGACCAATCAGGGCGGGCAGGGTATGCGTCAGGCCGAAGCCGGGGTGAAAACCCAGCCGCGAGAAGTTGGCGCTAAAGCGGGCTTCGGGGCA
>DLXZ01000133.1:9047-9268 GCA_003448675.1 Porticoccaceae bacterium | reverse complement strand
GCGACGCGGAAATCCCCCACCAGGGCCAACCCGAGGCCGCCGCCAATTGCCGCGCCCTGAACGGCGCAAACCACGGGTTTTTTGGCCCGGAAAAGGCGCACTGCTTCACTGTAAAGACGGCCCGAGCGTTTTTTGAAGGCGTTATCCTCCGGGTCGTTATCCTCTTTTTTATCAATGGCGTCATCACCGCCAAAATTTGCGCCAGCGCAAAAGGATTTACC
>DLXZ01000133.1:1863-8856 GCA_003448675.1 Porticoccaceae bacterium | reverse complement strand
CGCCAGCGCAAAAGGATTTACCCTCGGCTGTCAGTACGATGGCGCGGCAGTCCGGGTTTTTGTCGAGATCCTCAAAGGCATCGGCAATGGCGCAGATCAGGTTGTAGTCAAAGAAGTTATGGGGTGGTCGCTGGATGGTGACAGTGGCGACGTAATCGTCCAATGTTACGTTGATATCCGGGTAATTGCCGATGGTCATGAAGTGCTCCTGAAAGTGGTGCCTGGTATCGTCCCAGGACTGTGGAATAGTGGTTTGGTAATCTAGCGTGCCCGAGGCAAATAAGGAAGGGCAGGCGCATCCGATTGGTGCCAGCGGCCATCTGACTGAGTCAATACTTGCGAGGCGGTGGACAGATAAACTCCAGTTCGTCTTCGTGGACAACTAGCGTAAAGCGATTTCTGTCGGCGATTTTCCGGGCGATGTTCAGGTAAATATACTTGTCTTCCTCGTCGCATCGGGCACGAAATTCATCCCTCGGCATTTTGACAATTTCCCCACGCACCAATTGTTCCAGCTCTTCGTACAGATCAGCCGTAGCCATTTTCAGCTCTTATGGTTTTTGAAAAGTGAGGTGTGAATCTAGTCTACCGCTGTAAATCTTGTCAAAGGGAAGTCCAGTTTTAATTACGACAAACCTGGTTTTTCCCTGTTTTATCGTTTGTTGATCAGACAACGACACAGTAATATCGTGGCAAACAACTTTAATAAACCATGGGGTCAACCATAAAACAGACCCGGTAAAACTTTTAAAGGGGCACTAGGTATGAGCGCTATTAAATCCGCGGCAACCGTGTTTACCAACGCCCGGCTGATTGACGGCCTGACGGATCAGCCTGTCAACGGCGTATCCATACTGGTGCAGGGAGAGCGTATTGACGACGTTAAACAGGGAGATATCAGTGCTGGCAAGGATGTCACGGTTGTCGATCTGAGTGGGAAAACCGTCGTGCCGGGCCTGATTGATACCCATATTCATACCGTCATGATGGACAGCGAATGCTTTCCCCTGTTTTTGGCAGCCGGTGTCACCACGGCGCGGGATGTGGGTGGGCGTCTCGATCTGGTTTTGCAAAATCGCGAGGATTTGAACAGCGGCAAGAAACTCGGGCCGAGGCTGTTTGTCTGTGGGCCCTTGCTGGATGGCCCAGGCGCCAGTTTCGAAAGCCCCGGTTTTACCATCATGCTCGATAGGGTGCCCAGCGTTGAGGCGGTCCCGGGCAAAATTGGCGAGCTGCTGGCCGCTGGTGTCGATGGCATCAAATGCTACTTCACCATGACGCCCGAGATCGTGCGCAGCGTTATCAAGTATGTGGACAAGCGGGTACCCGTTACCGGCCATTTAGGTTACTGCTCATCCATGGATGCTATTGAAGCCGGTATCGACGGGCTGGAACACGTCTGGATTTCCCCCTATAACGATATTTGCGCGCTCAATATGCGTTTTGGTAACGACGCGTCCATGATGAATCCGGCTTTCTGGGCCAAAACCATGGAGGGCTGGGAACAGGCCGATCTCCAGGGTGAGCGCATGCGTAAATGGGTGGCCGCCATGGTCGACAAACAGGTGCACATGGGCACCACGCTGGATTTGCTCTGGACCGCCAAGGCCGGCGTCGAAGGCGCGCTTAAAGACCCAGACAGGAAACTGATTCCCCCCATGGCCCTGGAGCGCCAGAGCCATATGAAAAAACGCCTCGGTGATCGACCCGACTGGGACATCCACCCTGGCTTTTATGAAACCGGCGCCGGCAGCCTGGCCCTGGAAAAACACCAGGAAGTCACCCGCCAGCTCCACGAGGCCGGAGGCAGGGTGGTTGGTGGCACTGACTGTGGCGCACTGGCCTACCCACCGCCGGGTTTTGCCCTGTTGCGAGAAATCGAGCTGCTGGCCGAGGCCATCGGCAATATGGACGCTATTCGAGCGGTGACATCGATGGCCGCAAAATATCTACGCGCCGACCAGGATGTCGGCATAATCGCGCCCGGGCGTTACGCGGATTTCTTGGTCTTAAATGGTGATCCGTTGAAAGATGTCACCGAATTGCGAACCCTGGAGACCACTTATCGAGGTGGCAAGGCCTATGATCCCAGGGCCTTGATTGCGGCAGCGCCACAACACCAGCCAGACGGACATTGAATCAAAATTCCCGCAATGATCGGGAATGACACCGACTTTTAATTTAGATTGAGGTATAGAACTATGAGTGCAGGAACCCGATTGCCGGGCACCCCGGAACCCATGCATCGCCTGGAAGCCCACGGCGGTGTCAGTATCGCCGCGGATTCCTGGGGCGATCCCAATGGCCCTCTGGTGCTGCTTCAGCACGGTGGTGGCCAGACCCGTCATGCCTGGAAAGGCGCCGGTGAAACCCTCGGCGCCGCCGGCTATCACGCGGTGGCCTTTGACGCACGGGGCCACGGTGACTCCGATTGGGCGCCCGATGGCGTCTATGGAATGGATGTCATGGTGGAAGACCTTAAGTGCGTAATCCAGGCCCTGGGCGACAAGCGACCGGTATTGGTTGGCGCGTCCATGGGCGGGGGCACCAGCCTGGTTGCCACCGGAGAGGATCATGTGGACGCCACAGCCCTTGTGCTGGTGGATATTGCGCCGCGAGTGGAGCCGGAAGGCGTCGACAAAATTCAGGCTTTCATGAGCCAGAAGCCCGAAGGCTTCAGTTCCCTGGAGGAGGTGGCCGAAGCTATTGGCAGTTATCAACCGCATCGAAAGCCACCTAAAAACCTCGATGGCCTGGCGAAAAATGTCCGCCTGACACCAGAAGGAAAATACCGCTGGCACTGGGACCCCCAATTTAGAGCCATGCGCCGTGACATCCACAAGCGGCAGGCCCGCCTCGAAGCCTGTTCACGTAACCTGGAATTGCCCACCTTGCTTGTTCGAGGAGGGTTGTCGGATGTTCTCAGCGAAGAGGGCGCCCAAAGCTTTTTACAGCTATGCACCCATAGCGAGTATGTGAATGTGACCGACGCTGGTCATATGGTGGCTGGTGATCGCAATGACGTTTTTGCCACCTCGGTAATTGAGTTTCTGTCGCGAACCGTACCCATTAATGACGAACCGATACAGGCACCCCATGAAGTGCATCCTCACCACGAGGGTCCGCCGGGAGATGTAAATGATATCCCCTGAGTGGCGTCGGTTGGGGAACCACACTTCAGTACAGGGCCCGCCGTTTAAAATGGGTTGAGCGGGGTTTCTTGCTTGACAGTTTTAAGCTGGATTCATAGAATGCGCGCCTCTCACGGGATAAGCACCGTGAGAGCGAAACGTCCCGTTCGTCTAGAGGCCTAGGACACCGCCCTTTCACGGCGGTAACAGGGGTTCGACTCCCCTACGGGACGCCATATGTAGTAGGATTTGTGCAGTCCGACATACAGTCGAGATAAAGCGGGAATAGCTCAGTTGGTAGAGCGCAACCTTGCCAAGGTTGAGGTCGCCGGTTCGAACCCGGTTTCCCGCTCCAATATCCCTTACACTCCATTATTTTTCTCTCCGAGATGGCTCCCCTGGAGAGCTACACCAGCCACCCGTCATTCATTACCCCATGCCCCGGAAAGCCTGTTGTGGAGGAACCTCCCGGCCGCATGATGGGTTATCATTGTTGGCTTTCCAGCATTTAGTTCCAGCTTAAATGGTTTGAGCCCAAAAGGCATGACAGCAAATACTCCGGCATTAAAAATTCAGGATCTGCGAAAAACCTATGAAGGCGGTTTTGAAGCGCTGAAAGGTATTAGTCTGGAAGTGCGGGATGGTGATTTCTTTGCGCTGCTGGGACCGAATGGCGCTGGTAAATCGACGACTATTGGCGTGCTCTGTTCCCTGGTGCGTAAATCCTCAGGCAAGGTCGAAATCTTCGGTCGGGATATCGACACCCAGTTTTCACTGGCCAAAAAGGAAGTCGGTGTCGTACCACAGGAATTCAATTTCAATCAGTTCGAAAAAGTCTTCGATATTGTCGTCACCCAGGCCGGTTACTATGGCTTGCCGCGAAAAACAGCGCTAAAACAAGCCGAGAAATACCTGCGGAAGTTGGGGCTTTGGGATAAAAAAAACCAGCGGGCAAGAACCTTGTCCGGCGGCATGAAACGACGCTTGATGATTGCTCGGGCACTGGTTCATGAACCGCGCCTGTTGATCCTGGATGAGCCCACTGCCGGAGTGGATATCGAATTGCGGCGATCACTCTGGGATTTTTTACAGAAAATCAATGAACAGGGCACCACTATCATTTTGACCACGCATTACCTGGAAGAGGCTGAAAGCCTGTGCCGTAATATTGCCATCATCGACCGGGGGCATATTGTGCAAAACAGCAGCACTCGAGAATTACTGGCGCAACTAAGCAAGGAGGTGTTTGTTCTCGATACCGCCGAAGCAGTGGCGGACTTTCCAGTTATCGAAGGTTATCCCGCGCAGGCATTGGACCAACACAGTTTTGAAGTGGAAGTGGAAAAAACGCAATCCCTGAACGAATTATTTATCGCTCTATCAGAGCAAAATATTCACGTCGTGAGCATGCGTAACAAAGCCAATCGTCTGGAAGAACTGTTTTTGAGTATGACGCAACAAACCGAGACTGCCACCAAGATCCCCGAGACAGTGGACCTAAAGGGGGTAGTCAATTGACACTACGTGAACAATGGGTTGCATTTGTAACGCTTGTTACCCGGGAGATCAGGCGCTTTGTCAGAATCTGGCAGCAGACCCTGCTGCCACCGGCTATCACTATTGCGCTGTACTTCATAATATTCGGCACATTGATCGGCCCCAGAATCGGGCAGATGGCCGGCTTCAGTTATATTGAATTTGTCGTCCCCGGATTAATTATGCTGGCGGTCATAACCAACTCTTTTGGCAATGTGGTGTCTTCATTTTTTGGTAATAAATTTGCCGGAAATATTGAAGAAATGCTGGTATCCCCGATGCCCAACTACGTCATTTTGTTGGGTTACCTGACCGGTGGTGTTGCCCGCGGGCTTGCGGTCGGCGCTATTGTTACGCTTGCATCAATGTTTTTTACCCGCCTTAATATTCAACACCCACTGATTACCCTAGGCGTTATTGTTCTCACCGCCACACTGTTTTCCCTGGCTGGCCTGATAAATGCGGTCTACGCGGATAATTTCGACGACATTTCAATCATACCTACCTTCGTGTTAACACCGCTGACATATCTTGGCGGTGTGTTCTATTCCATGAGCTTGTTGCCGGAGTTTTGGCAGGGCGTGTCAAAACTAAACCCCGTACTTTACATGGTAAATGCCTTCCGATACGGTTTTCTGGGTGTTTCCGATATCGATGTTCTCTGGGCATTTTTAATGCTTTTTGTGCTTGTCGTGGTGTTGTTTTTCTTTTCACTGCGCTTGCTTGAAACCGGGAAGAACCTGCGCGCCTGATATGCAAGAAAAAACTCAAGAATCAATGCTAGGCCGCAGTGTCGATTATCCTGATTGTTATGCACCGGAGCTTTTACAGGCCATCGACCGCAGGGAGGGACGCCGCGTCATCGGGTTAAGCGACCACGATACGTTGCCGTTTGTCGGCGCCGACGATTGGACTTGCTACGAATTATCCTGGCTCGATGAGAGCGGAAAGCCCCGGGTGGCTATCGGTGAACTTCATATCCCCTGCAATTCGCCTCGCACGGTGGAATCTAAATCCCTGAAACTGTACCTAAACTCCTTAAACGAACATCGCTTTGCAACGCACGAAATGCTGACGAAGACAGTCGAAACAGACCTTAGGGAAGTTTGCTCCGCAGAGGTGACATTCAGTCTTTATTCAGTCGAAGCCTACACAAAAAAAGGGTTGGCAAATCCCCGGGGCGTAAGCCTTGATGAGCAGCGGATGCAACGTGTCGAAAGCGAACCAAAGCCCGACATCTTGTCTTGCGCGGATGAGGCGGAAACCGTGGAAGAAGAACTATATAGTCATCTCTTCAAGTCTCGTTGTCCGGTCACCAACCAACCGGACTGGGCGAGTATCTCGATCAGCTATCGGGGAAAACCCATCGACCACGCTAGCTTACTGGGCTACCTGGTTTCCTACCGCCATCACCAGGCCTTTCATGAGCAGTGTCTCGAACAGATATTTATCGACATCCAACGACGCTGCCTACCGGAGTCGCTAACAGTATTAGCCCGGTTTACCAGAAGAGGGGGCCTTGATATCAACCCGTGGCGATCCACAGAAAAAATGGCCCCTGGGTTTATACGACAGGGCCGACAATAACACACCAGCTTAAGTGGCCATTTGTGGGGCTGATGAGTTAATAGACAGCGTTTGGCAACACGACAATAAGGTCACGAAGGCGTGTTTTTATTCAAAAACTGAATCGCACTTCGCAGCGCGGTGAGGACTCGGGTGCGATCATAATTAGCAACTTTTTCGCCATCCAGGACAAGTGAAAAGCCATTAGTGGAAAAGTTAAGGAAATCCTGTTTTTTGTTAAGGTTTTTGCGAAAATCGACCGCTGCATAAGCCTTGATAGGCGACTTAAAGCCCTTGACTACAACTGAGCCCCGGTCTTCGGTATAGATGACATCCTTGATCATCTCATGAGTGGACTGGGAAATAAGGATTTCACCCGGTTTTGCGCTGGTTTCAAGCCGGCTGGCGAGATTGACCTCACTCCCGAGCAATGTGTAGTCAAGACGGGTTTCGGTACCAAAGTTACCGACGGTGCAAAACCCTGTACTGATGCCCATACGTATCTGTATGGTCTCCAGCAAACCTTCGTTTTTCCAGTGCATGGCCAGCTCGATGGCGCGTTTACGCATGGCAAAAGCCATGGATACGCACGCGAGGCAGTCTTCTTTTGGGCCTTTCGTAGTGGGATCGCCAAAAAACACCATAACGGCATCGCCAACAAATTTGTCTATAGTCCCGCCATATTCCAGAGCAATCTTCGACATTTCGGTTAAATAATTGTTAATTAGAACCGTCAAAGCCGCTTCATCCATACGATCTT
>DLXZ01000133.1:0-1694 GCA_003448675.1 Porticoccaceae bacterium | reverse complement strand
GTCATCCATACGATCTGCGATTTCACTAAACCCGACAATATCCGAAAAGAAAACGACCAGGCGTTTACGCTGAGTGGAGAGTTTGACTTCGCGATCCTGTTCAATTTTCTCTTTTAAGTTTGGGGAGAGATATTTCGAGAACTGGTAATTGAGCATCTTCAAACGAATTTGCTCCTGCTCCATTTGAGCAATCATCCTTCTTAAACCAGCATTTTTTAAAAAGGAGACATAGCCAAAAATACACAGATACGCCGCTACCATTAACAAGGCCAGAGTGCTTGCATAAGGTGTATAGGATATTTCTAGGGAGGGTCTTAGCAGGGCATAACAGACTAACAGTCCGGCTATAAATGCCAGATTATCCCGACGCCAACGGGCCATGCCACCGTTAGTCAATGCTCGGTACTGAAGAAGCCCGAAAAATACCGCAGAGCTAAAAGCGTCAAACTCGATATAGACCACAAAGCCGCCCAATAATAGGGCGTCGACTTGTCCAAGGCTTTTCAGCGCCAAAGCCAAGTTGCCTGTATCCTTGCTAAGCCGCTGAATAATAAAAGTGGTTAAAAGATAGGCAAACACCAAAGACAGCGCGAGCAATATCGTTCTATCCGGGAACCCGTCAAAGGGTTTGAGTAACACAGCCGTGGCTATCACACCAACAACGACAACACTGCGAAACAACAGGTCCTCGTCGGCCGCAGAGAATTTGGCTAGCCTGGATTGCAGCATAGGAGAGTCTTGATTTCGTTTACCGGTAGTCAAAAACCGGGATGGTGGAGCCACGGATTATAAATGTCCGGTCCACAGATAGCACTAGCTAAGATAGTTAAGAGAAAAATGCTATAAGCCCGCAAAAACCCACATAATCATCATTCAAGCAACTGTGTTTCACTTACATGACGTCACTGAAGCGCTGTTTTCGTCGAGCCGCAGGGCGGGTATATTGGCCAAGTGATTGTTGATAGTTTTGAAAACCAGCAATCACTCTATGCGCATAATATATATTATGTTAAATTAAAAAGTTGTGAACTAGCGTGAAAGGTTTTCTTCTGCCTATATTTGGAACACGAGCATCGCTACGACCCTCAATTTCAATTATATTTCACGAGTTGAATCTGGTTTTTGATATCCACCACCGACTAAGCAGTGTGCTTCGTGCCGCGCCCGGAAACTTATGACTAGTCTGCGAATTCGCACCACCATTCTTTTGCTGTTTGTATCGCTAGTCGCCCGTGGCGATATAGCGTCGCTTGGCTATACGGAAATACATGCTCAGACGGCGAAGGAAATCGTCGAAAAACTGTCCGAGCGGCACTATCGTAAACAGCCACTGGATGACGCCCTCTCTCAAAGGCTGTTTGAAAATTACATTGATGGTCTCGATCCGCTTAAAAGCTACTTTTTCGAAAGTGATCTGGTGGAATTTAAAGCTTATGAGCGTTCACTCGACGATTCACTATTAGCTGCTGACCTAGAGCCCGGTTTTTATATCTATAACCGGTTTCGAGAGCGCATGAAAGGCAGGTTAGTCGAAAACATCCAGCTGTTGGAAAGCGGCGCGAAATTCGACTATACGATCGACGAAGCGTTAGCGACTGACGGAGATGAAAGACACTGGTTCACGTCGGAGAATGACGCTGATGATTACTGGCGCAAGCGGGTCAAAGATGCGCAGCTGCGACTGATCCTGTCCG
>DLXZ01000091.1 GCA_003448675.1 Porticoccaceae bacterium | reverse complement strand
GATGACGCGCTTGGTTTGGCCCTTTGATTTAACACTTGATCGCTTTGCCTGCTTTATAATTCTTAAAGAAAAAACTCATATATATTGACGCTAAAATAACATCGATTGCAACAATAGTTAACATTATGTGTATGACCTCGAATGCGATAATGTAGTACGTAGCAGTGATCCCCCACGCAAACCTAATAATCCCATTCAATAACGGTATCTCTGCTCTCTCAACGACATTCTTTGATGCATATATAAGCATCATGCCTACGAGGAACAAAGCTAAACCGGCAGTGTTCAGGAATAGCAGATTTGCACCTTCAGTTGGGGGTATCCACCTAAAACCTCCCATGCCCAATAGCGCATTCATGTGGTTGAATAACTCTATATAGAGTTTGCAAGTGAATGGCAAAGAAAGTGGCAATGCCACAATGCAATTGAACAATCCCCCCATCAGCACCCAATTCTTGAAATGCTTTTCAGTATTGCTGTCAAATTCACTTTTGCTACGACCCATTTTATGACTCCAATCAATAGCTGCTTGTTAAAGTCACCATAAACTGTTCCCTATGGGTTAGAGTCAACCATAAGGCTATTCATAAGGGCACTTATTATGAGTCAAAATAAAATCTTTTAGTTCGGCGAGGTTCCCTTGAAGGTGATCAAGCCTGTCTGCTTCGATCCTTATCTGTTCTTTCTTCTTATCTATAGTCTCGATGATTACGTCGTAATGTATTACGCCATCAAAATTGGAGCTTTTGATCAGTGTTTGTATTTCTGATAGCTTAAAACCATACTTTTGAGCCCTTTTTATAATGTTAATAAGGAATACGTCAGCTTTCGTGTAATAACGATAATTACCGAGCCGCTTTGGTGGAGAAAGCAAACCTATTGATTCGTAGTATCTAATAGCTTTTGGGGTTGCGCCGGTTAGTTTAGAAACTTTACCTATGTACATGAGAATATTTTTAACCAAAACCAGGGGGTTAGAACGATAAATTTTGCCTTTCTAAAAATAGGATAACAGCTGCGCTCCGAAAGATTGCTGCCATGGTTCGCCTATGCTGCTTTGATTTAGAGCACATTGGCTGCACAACAAGGAAGTAAAGATAGGTTTCCGTCTCTGAAACTATAGTGAAGGACGCAGACCTCCATCCATTACAAGCGTTTCTTCAGTAACAAACCCGGCTTTATTCGTTGCGAGAAATGCTACAAAACGGCCGATTTCTTCGGTCTCGATTAAGCGTTTATTGAGTGCGCGGGAGACTACGAGTTTCTCTACCTCAGTAGCGCCTAAGGCATTGGCCGCCATGTTTGTGGGGACAAAGCCAGGCGCCAAGCCCAGCACACGAACACCATTTTTCACCCGCTCTCGGGCAAGGGTTCGCCCACAAGGACGCCTTTTTTAATGAGTGCTGCAATGGTCTCTGTATACATATCCAGTAATCCCCCAAGGATTTCTTCGGTGTGTTAACTCAGATAGGGGGCTCGCAGGTCGAGGTCATTGACCTAAGTGGAAAAGTGCAAGGGCGTTTGGGGTTGGGGGACGGCAACAAACCTGAAGTTGAACATACCGCTACTGGATGGCCACGCCTTTTTAATTCGAAGCCTGGTGCCCCTGCTTTGAATGAGTACTGTTTTGCTCCCACAGGCGTCGACCGGGGGGCAGGTGAGCCGGGGAGAGGAAGAGCTAATGACAAAATGTTCAGCTGTGTTTCGCCGGCCAGACGCGGGTATTACTGAATGCCGTGTCAGGCCGCTGCTTCCACAGTGGTTTTATCGACCTCGTTATCGACGACGATGGGACATTGGTAGTAGGTGATTTGCGGCGGCTGTCCCCAGGCTTCGGTCATGTATTGCGTCCATTCGTCGTTATACCAGGCTAGCGCTTTTTCCTTTGACTCCCAGAGATAAAGTCCACAGGCGCTATTGCCGTCTTCGGCGATCATGTAGTACTTGCGAATCAAACCATCGAGGCCTTCATACTTGGGTGTGGTTGCCGCCATTTGGTCGATGAATTTCTGTTGGTCGGCGACAGCGATGGGGAAACGGACTTGCGCAACAATCATGGTGTTCTCCTGGTTTTCTAGATGCTGTGTTATCGGGCCTTGATGTCAACAGACCCTATTTTCGATTTGCCAGTCCCAGGTCTCCCGGGGACAGGATGCCGTTGGGGTCGAGTTCCTGCTTAAGCTGCTTAAGCAGGGAAGAGTAGGGACCGAAACTCTCCACCTGTTCGGCCCAGACTTTGCCGCTTTTATAGGGTACGCAACCGGCAGCCACCAGAGCGCGTGCGCATTCTTCCATGGCGGTGTTGGCGCCTTGCCACTGAGAGGCTTCGTCGTAAAAAGCCAGGGCGCCGCCGTGCAGGCCGCGTCGGCACATGACGATGGCCGCCCCCAGGGGATATTGCGGGAAGTTCTTTCGCTGCTGGCCAATGACATCCATGAATGCGGTGAGTTTGTCGGTCGGAACCGACGACATCAGAATCGCGCAGCGCGATATCGCAAAGAAACCGGCGTAGGAATACCAGTAAATTTCCTCGTTGCGCAGTTTGTTGAAATAGGCCTCGTTGAAATCCGGGAAATGGTCGCCGCCACAGCTTTTGGCGATCTCGGCGATGCGGGTCTCGTCTTGCTCGATGGACTCGGCTTCGCCCCGGTAATCGATGGCCAGGGCGAAACCGGGGAGGTTATCCATCGGTTTGTCGGGAAAGGCCTGGGCGATTCGGGTCTGAATGGTCGGCGCCTCGTAAGCGCCGGCGTACCAGATATTGTTGACCAGTTCGCGGCGCTGGATTTCCATGATGCAGCGTTGCACGCTGTCGGCATCGGGAAACCCGTAACAGACGGTTTCCCGGTCCGGTGGCAGGGGATGCAGCCACAGCGCCACCGCAACGACCACGCCGAGTGTGCCGTCGGCGCCGAGGAACAGGCCGGTGACATCCGGGCCAATGCAGTAGCGTTGGAAAAAACCGGCCTGGCTGGACGCGGCGCTGCCGGTTTGTACGCGTTCGCCATTGGCGAGCACTACATCGAGACCGGCGACTTCATCGCCAAAGCTCTGGAATTTTGGCGAGCCGGTGCCCAGCGCGTGGGCCGAGGCAGCGCCGCCGACGGTGGCGGTAGGGGCTGTCGAAGGCACCAGGCCAATGGTTTGCCCGTGGGGTTTGAGCGCCGCGAGCAGGGCGCCAAAACGCACCCCGGGTTCGCAGACCACAAGGCCCCTATCCAGATCGATATCCAGAATACGGTGTACGCAGGCGGTGCGAAC
>DLXZ01000228.1:13445-16396 GCA_003448675.1 Porticoccaceae bacterium | reverse complement strand
GCGCAGATATGGATGAAACCACCACACCGTTTGAGTCTGGCCTGGGGTGGACAGTGGCTTTGGACAGTTCTCGAGATTTTTTAGGCAAGGATGCGCTGGTTGAACAACGCCAGCGGGGCGTCACGCAAAAAATGGTGGGTTTATTACTCGAAGGTCGAGGCGTTCTTCGCCACAATCAACGCGTGCTTTCTCCCAATGGCGAATCTTTAGGGCGCGTGACCAGCGGAAGTTTTTCACCAACTTTGCAGCGGAGTATCGCGTTGGCGCGTATTGATAAAAGCCTGGAAGGCGACTGTTGTAAGGTTGAAATAAGGGATAAGCAAATCCTCGCTAAAATTGTAAAGTATCCTTTTGTTAAGGGTGGAATAGCTAATATTTGATCTGAACTGGAGAGAAAAATGAGTAATTTGCCGGAAGAGCTGAAGTATGCTGAAACGCACGAGTGGGCTCGAGAAGATGGGACAGGAAACATCATTGTCGGGATTACTGATCATGCTCAGGAGTCACTGGGTGACCTGGTATTCGTCGAGTTACCCGAGGTGGGGGATGAGGTTGAAGCCGGGAGCGCCATTGCTGTCGTAGAGTCCGTCAAAGCCGCATCAGATATTTATGCCCCCGTGAGTGGGGAGATCATTGCAATTAATGAACTCCTGGAAGATGAGCCGCAGCTCATCAACTCAGGACCCTACGATGAAGGTTGGTTGTTTGAAATACAGCCGTCCAATATCAGTGAGTTGGAAGATTTAATGAGTGCCGCAGAGTACCAGACGAGTATTGAAGAATAATTCTGCTCTTCGGCTACTTCAAACGCTTTTATAATGGTGAGGAGGTTTTCTCCTCGGATTTTTATTCCTAGCGCAAAGCACCTAATACCGCCCTGTCATTTTCCAAAGAGTTATTTCATGGTTGAAACGCATCAAAACTATTCTTCGTTTGTTCGTCGTCATATTGGTCCTGCTGATCGGGATATTCAAGAAATGCTGAGTGTGCTCGGACTCGATTCCCTAAGCAGTCTGGTCGAAGCGGTTGTGCCGGAAAGCATCCTGGATGTTTCGGACCCTCATTTACCGGCCGGGTGCTCAGAAGAGCAAGCCCTCGAAGATATTCGACAGCTAGCCATGAAAAATCAGGTTAAAAAATCACTAATAGGACAGGGCTATTACGGTACATATACGCCCGCCGTGATCGCGCGCAACCTATTAGAAAATCCGGCTTGGTACACGGCTTATACCCCCTATCAGCCTGAAATTTCACAAGGCCGCCTTGAAGCGCTTTTTTATTTCCAAACCATGGTGACCGAACTCACGGCAATGGATATCGCCAATGCCTCATTACTGGATGAAGGTACGGCGGCGGCTGAGGCGATGGCAATGTGTTGGAAGGCTATCAAGCAGAAGAAAAAACGCTTTTTGGTTGCACGTGATTGCCATCCCCAAACGATCGACATTTTAAAGACAAGAGCCGAACCACTGGGTATCGAACTGGGCTATGCAGATCTGAATGTTGAATTGGACTGGCACGATGTTTTTGGCATTTTGTTCCAATACCCGGCCACAGACGGCCATGTGCGGGACTATTCAGCACTCTCAGAACAGGCCCACGTGGCAGGTGCTCATACGGTGTTTGCGGCCGACTTACTTGCTTTGACACTCCTGAAGCCCCCAGGGGAAATGGGCGCGGATATTGTCATTGGGAATACCCAGCGTTTTGGTGTCCCCCTGGGGATGGGGGGGCCACACGCGGCATATATGGCGACAACGGAATCTCTGAAGCGTTCTATGCCAGGCCGCTTGGTGGGGGTGTCTGTTGATGTTGCCGGTCGCCCAGCTTATCGGTTGGCTTTACAAACACGCGAGCAGCATATTCGGCGTGAGAAGGCGACGTCGAACATCTGCACGGCACAGGCACTGTTGGCCAATATCGCCGTAATGTACGCGTGTTATCACGGCCCGGACGGTTTAAAAGCGATTGCCCAGCAGACCCATCAGCTCGCGGTCAAATTGGCTCGAGTGCTGAAAGCACGAGGTTTTCATGTGGATACGCCGTTTTTTGATACGGTTAAAGTAGCAACCGGTGAGCAAAGTGCGGACATTCTCCAAGCCGCTGAACAAGCCGGATATAACCTGCGGCGGTTAGACGAGCAGCATATCTCCATTGCCTTTGACGAAACCTGTTTGGACGCAGATGTTGACCGTCTGTTGGACTGCTTTGAGGTGGCAGGCCAGCTCGACAAGGCGTCATCAGAAACCTTTGAGGACATTCTTCCTGTGGACTTGCTCAGGACAAGCACCTTCATGAGCCAGTCTGTTTTTCATGACTATCATTCTGAAACGGAAATGATGCGTTATCTGAGGCGCTTATCGGATAAAGATTTGGCTTTGGATCGTGCCATGATCCCCCTTGGCTCATGCACCATGAAATTGAATGCCGCCGCTGAAATGGCGCCGATCTCCTGGCCCGAATTCTCCCAGCTCCACCCGTTTGTGCCGGCCAGTCAACGGCGGGGGTATGATGAGCTGATACAGCAGCTTGAGACCTGGTTGTGTGCCTGCACGGGCTATGTGGCTGTATCACTCCAACCGAATGCTGGCAGCCAGGGGGAATATGCCGGCCTTCTCGCCATTAAGCGCTACCATGAAAGCCGGGGTGAAGGCGCAAGGAATGTTTGCCTCATTCCCAGTTCGGCTCATGGCACGAATCCGGCCAGTGCGCAAATGTGCAATATGAAAGTGGTGGTAGTTGCGTGCGACAAGCAAGGAGACATTGATCTGGACGACCTCGACCAAAAGCTGGCGCAGCATGGCGAAAAAGTTGCCGCGATTATGATCACCTACCCATCGACTCATGGGGTGTTTGAAGAAAGGATCACAGAGGTGTGTGAAAAAGTCCACCGTGTCGGGGGGCAAGTCTACATCGACGGCGCGAATTTGAATGCACTGATTGGCCTTGCG
>DLXZ01000228.1:0-13230 GCA_003448675.1 Porticoccaceae bacterium | reverse complement strand
GCCTTGCCAAACCAGGCCAGTTTGGTGGTGATGTTTCACACCTGAACTTGCATAAGACTTTTGCGATCCCTCATGGCGGTGGAGGGCCGGGTGTTGGACCTGTAGCCGTTGCCAAGCACTTGGCGCCTTTTTTACCGGGGCACCGCATATGGGGCGAAGGTGACACACACGGAGTTGTCAGTGCTGCGCCTTGGGGTAGTGCTGGTATTTTGCCCATCAGCTGGATGTATATTCGCATGATGGGTGCGTCAGGCTTAGCGCAGGCTACACGAATGGCTATTTTAAATGCGAATTATTTGGCCAAACGGTTAGAGGCACATTACCCGATTTTATATACCGGCAAGCATGGCTTTGTTGCTCATGAGTGTATTATCGATATTCGAGGGTTTAAAGACACAGGCGTGACGGTGGATGATGTTGCCAAGCGGCTGATGGATTTTGGTTTCCATGCGCCAACCATGTCGTTTCCGGTGGCAGGGACCTTGATGATTGAGCCCACTGAAAGCGAGTCGAAAACAGAGCTTGATCGTTTTTGTGATGCGATGATTGTGATTCGTGAAGAAATTCAACAGATCATTGATGGCCATATTGCGCATCCACAAAGTGCTTTGGCCCAGGCGCCTCATACGGCAGAAGATGTGCTGGCGGACGAGTGGCGCCGGCCTTACAGCCGTCAGTCCGGTGCATTCCCGGCGGGCGATGCTGCTGCGGGAGTGAAATACTGGCCGCCCGTCAGCCGGATTGATAACGCACATGGGGATCGAAACCTTGTCTGTTCATGCCCGCCGATGGAAACCTACCAGTAAGTTCATGATTTAACTTTTATACCACACAGCCGTTAATCAATCGAAAGCCATCAACATCTTTAAATGGCTTTTGAACAGATGAATTACTGGGCTGTGTATGTATCAAAAATTTTATGGTTTAGCGGAAGCCCCCTTTTCGCCTTATCCCGATGTGGATTTTTGGTATCAGAGTGGCCGTTATCAATCGGCACTTGACGGTGTGCGGTTATCGCTGGCTGAACAGGCTGGACTGGTGGTGATGACCGGGCCTGCGGGAATAGGTAAGTCCACTGTGGCAGGGCAGTTCCTGTCCAGTTTGTCTTCCGGGGTAACGGCAGGGTACTTATCCAATACAATTTACCGGGATGTGGAAGAGCTTTTAAAGTGGATTCTCTTGTCATTTGACTGTGACTACCGCACGGGGGATCGGGTTTCTCTGTTTCATATCTTTGCGGACTTTTTGATCAAGCAGCACCAAGAAGGTCAAAAAGTTGTCTTGATGCTCGATGAAGCCCATACACTCTCACACCGGGCATTTAATCAGCTAAAGATGTTGACGAACATCAACGCAAACAAGCGCCAACTGCTCCGGCTTGTATTGATTGGCCAGCCTAAGTTGATCGAACTGCTAAAGGATGCACGTAACAGTTTTTTTACTCAGTGTGTGACCGTTGAGCGACAACTATTTCCACTCAACTCAACAGAAACGGTTGAATACATCCATTATCGGATTCGGAAGGCTGGGGGAGATCCGTTTTTCTTTCCGGAGGATGCTTGCGAAATGGTGTGGCAACATGCCTCTGGCCTTCCGCGTGTGATCAATGCATTGTGTGATGCCAGTTTGTTAAAAGCACACGCTGAGCATATTGAGGTGGTTGACCCTAAGACGGTGGAAGGGGCTGCCAGTGAACTGTCAGTGAGTATTCACGCCGCCGAGCATATCTGTGAGGCTTTGAAAGCCGCACAAAGTTCATGAGTGAAGCGGTTTTCCCCACAGGTCATAGTCGCCAGCAGCATCAATTTCGCAGTCAACCCAACTGCCGGATGATGTTTGAGTAAACCCATCCAGAAAGACTTTGCCGTCGATTTCAGGTGCATCTGCATAGCTTCTGCCAATGGCGCCTTGTTCGTCAACTTCGTCAATCAGGATCTGCATGTGCGAGCCTACTTTTTCCTGTAGCCGTTGGGCACTGATTGCAGCTTGTACTTCCATGAATCGAGCATAACGTTCCTGTTTGACTTCCTCGGGAACCGGGTCGGGTAATTGATTGGCCTGAGCACCTTCGACAGCGGAGTAAGTAAAGCAGCCGACCCTATCCAACTGTGCCACTTGAATAAAGTCCAGTAGCGCTTCGAAGTCTTCCTCGCGTTCGCCGGGGAAGCCGACAATAAAGGTGCTGCGCAAGGTAAGATCCGGGCACTGCTGGCGCCAGCGCCGAATGCGTTCCAGGCTACGCTCTTGATGGGCCGGACGTTTCATCGCCGCCAATACCGTCGGACTTGCATGCTGAAAGGGAATATCCAGATAGGGCAGGATTTTGCCCTCGGCCATCAGCGGAATAATTTTATCGACGTGGGGGTAGGGATAGACGTAGTGCAAACGCACCCAGACACCCATTTCCCCCAGGGTCTGGCACAGTGACAGCATGTCGGACTTCACTGGCCGGCCCTGCCAAAAGCCGGTACGGTATTTGATGTCAACCCCATAGGCGCTGGTATCCTGGGAAATTACCAGCAACTCCCGAACGCCGTTATCCACCAGCCGCTGGGCTTCGTCCAGCACCTCACCTACCGGTCGACTCACCAGCTTGCCGCGCAGATCGGGAATGATGCAAAAGCTGCAACTGTGGTTACAGCCCTCGGATATTTTCAGATAGGCATAGTGACGCGGGGTCAGCTTGACTCCCTGGGGCGGCACCAAATCAGTATAAGGGTCGTGAGCCGGTCGTTCGGTGGGCGCCCATTCATGAACTGCCGCAACCACCTCTTCATATTGTTGGGGGCCGCTCACCGCCAGCACCTCGGGGTGGACAGCACGAATGCTTTCTTCCTCCCCACCCATGCACCCAGTAACAATGACCCGGCCATTCTCAGCCATGGCTTCACCGATCGCATCCAGGGATTCCTGCTTGGCGCTGTCGAGAAAGCCGCAAGTATTGACCACGACGACCTCGGCATCGTCATAGCTGGGCGACACCTCATAGCCGTCCAGACGCAACTGGGTCAGGATACGTTCTGAATCCACCAGCGCCTTGGGGCAACCGAGACTAATAAAACCAACTTTGGGAGCAGGCATGGGGAAAATGTCACCATTGCTGAAACGGAAGGAGAATCAATTTTAACAGACCAAACGGCTGATCCGGCCCTACCAGCGCGCTTTAACACCACCCAGATAATGAGCTCCCCGGGGAAGAACACAATTATCGAGGGTGGGAACGTACCGCAAACATCGACAAATAAACAGATAAAACCAGATAAGCTTACGGATCAGCCTTACATCCACCGACCAACTCCAGGCATCGGAGGATCAGGTGGATTTGCCCAGCTCCTTGGATTCTCGCAATAGCCTGGATTGTTTATTGAGAACATGGGAAACAATAATTTCCCGATCAGCTTCAGCCAGGTAAGTAAATTGCACACCAACCCGATAGCCGCTTTCCACTTGATCCTGACCCTCGGGCTGACAATCAACAATTTCGCCAAATCCATGGACGGTTTTTACTTCCGGTAATAACACCAGGGTAAGGTCAAGCATATCGCCCAGCGCGAAACTTTCCCGGCTTGAAAAACCAAGACCACCGGCACTGAGACTTACCTCCAGGGGAGCTCGACCATCCTTATCGTTTAACGCAGGGTCAAGTTGTGTACGCACCACACCAGCAAGGCTGTCAATTTTGCGTTTCAGCAGGTCAATAGCCTGGGCGATTTCAGGTTGATTGACCTTGATGGACGCTTCCAGAGCAACCAGGTTTTCGTCGATATCCGCCATTGACTGTAGCAGCTTTCGCTGCTGCTCGGCGCTAGTCTGAGCATCCAGAATAGCCTGATCAAGATACTGGCTTTCAATAATCCGGTATCGTAGATAAACACTGTCATGCACACGAAAAAACTTTCTTCTGTCTTCCATCACCAATGCGCCACCATCTCTATATTCCTTGGGTGAAAATTTGCCTGCCGAGATCGCTTAGCCCAATCACATTTCCGCCCGGCCAATTCAGCCGACCGTCAAGAAGTCCCGTCCACGGATGGTAAATCAATGACCTCTTCTTGCTCCTCGACTTTCGGCGACCGCAAGATAGTCAGCTCAACCCGCCGGTTCTTTGCACGGTTTTCAGGTGTGTCATTGGGAGCAATGGGGTGAGAATCCGCATGGCCTTCAACGAGAAAACGCTGCTCCGGGATAACGCCATCCTTTAATAACTCATGAACAACGGAAACCGCCCTAGAGGAGGACAACTCCCAATTTGATCTGAATTGAGCCGTCTTGATTGGCCTGTTATCGGTATGGCCAGCGACTACGATTCGCCCTTCAACTTCCGACAATGCCTCCCGCAGATTTGTTAACGCGGGCAAGAAACTACCACGCAATGTCGCCGCGCCAGACGGGAATGAGGCTTTTTCGGTAATGGTGATAAGGATATTTTCACCCACCTTTTGCACATCCACCATACCGCGTTCAACATCCTCGCCCAAAGCGGCAGTCAGTTTCTCGATGGCTTCCTGCTGCGCTTCCTCGCGCGCGGCTTCCTCCGCTGCCTTGATGGCCGCGAGCAGACCCTCCATACTGGGGTCGTTCACATCAGGCGCGCCAACTTCCTCGGGCCTGGGGCCTTCCGGGACGGCCGTCATTTCAAATTCCGGAGCCTCGGCGGTGCGGCCTTCAATGAATTCCTCATCCAATTCTGACTGCTCCGAGGCCACATCTCTCTGGACGCCAAAAGCCATCTTCATTGAACCAGCAACCTGCTTGTACTTGATAATGTCCATCTCGGCAAAAGACAGTAGCAGGACAAAAAAGCAGAGCAGCAACGACATCAAGTCGGCAAAGGTCATCACCCATGCCGGGGTGCCACCGCCTTCATCATCACTCATACACTTCTCCGATTATGCCCGAAGGGCAAACGAGAATCTGTTACCGGGTTCGGAGCCAGATAAACCACCACCGCTCTAATCTCCGCCGTTAGAGTCTCCGCCACCATCCGTGTCTCGTTTTGAACCCGGCAGATACGTTTGCAACAGTTCTTCGAGCACCCGGGGATTTGTCCCTTCCTGAATACCTGTCACTGCGTCGATGATCATGGACTGGACCATGATTTCTTCATTTCTGCGCAGCGTTAATTTGCCGGCCAGGGGCATTGCAAAAACATTGGCGAGCAAGGCTCCGTACAACGTCGTTAACAATGCAATCGCCATTGACGGTCCGATACTTTTGGGGTCGTCCAGATTACCCAACATCAAAATCAGCCCCACGAGGGTTCCGATCATACCCATTGCTGGAGCCACCTCACCGATTTTATTAAAAATCGCGGCGCCATCGCTGTGTCGCGATGCCGCCTGGTTCATTTCGGCACTCAAGGTTTGCGAAATCACACTTCCCTCATAGCCGTCGACCAGCATTTGTATGCCCTTTGACAGAAAGGTGTTTTCCGTCTCCTTACCCTCGAGCACCAGCAGACCACCGGTGCGGGTTTCCTTGGCCATTTCCACCAATTGACTGATCAGTTCCGCGGGTTTGTCGATTTTAAAGACAAGTGCTTTAAGTGCGACTTTGATTGCCCCGAGAAACTGCCCCAGGGTGAAATTCATCATAACCGCGCCAACAGTGCCACCGAACACCACCATCATGGAAGGAACATCAACAAAAGCGGTCAAACCACCGCCAAGAACCATAGAGGCAACGATAATGCCCACGGCAACTACAAAACCGATAAGGGTTGCTAGATCCAAAGTCTGTCTCCTCTCAACAGAGTTAGGGCGGCGCCAATAAAATTATGGGTGTTTTTATAAGCTTATTGCTCAATATTAATGACCAAAATCAGAAACAACTGGTAACAAGCTCACATAAATAAAGCCAGCAAAGGTAGCCATCAGGCTTAGGCCAACCTCAAGCGAACAGCCAGTGGACAGCGTTGAAACTTCGCCCAGGCCCAGCAGAACCAGTAGAATGCTAACCAAGCTGCACCGGCTGCACCAACACCCAGGGTCTCACAACAACAGACCACACCAGAGCATCGCTGTTGTACCACTCCAACGCCTGGGCGTCGGCAACGTGTCCCAGCAAACCCTGGGCCTGCCACGCCTTCACCCTCTCGGCATTATCCTGGCTAACCTGATAGGCGGCCTCTACTAGATCTATATCGACCGAAACGAAAATTACTGTACCCCCGGCAAAGAACCGCTGCAGCTCCCGCCAGGGAATTTTGGCAGTCTCAGTGACCAGCTTAGCCCGCGCCAACTGTTCCGGGTTTCGCTTCCCAAGCGTCAGCTCTTCAACAAGCCCTTCCGCCGGCGACTCTTGATTGCTCATTGCTTACTCTCCAGCCGGCACAAAGCCAGCTTCTCCTGTCGGGACAGCCTTTTAATGTGGGCCTCGCGTTTTGAGGCAGCGCTACGATCTTCAAGCTGCTCTAAATAGACCACCTGTTCGGGCCGGCGCCCTGCGTGGAAGTATTTGGCGCCCGCGCCTTCCAGATGCTGCTGAAAACGCCTCGCCATATCAGTGGTAATACCCGTGTATAGGGAATTATCACTGGCCCGAATGATATACACCGTCCAGGGCGGTAAATCGCTGGTCAATGCTGATGACCACCCGGCCCATGGACATGACCGTGGCTCAATTCCTCGGCGCTGGCTTCACGCACATCCAGCACGTCGATGTCGAAAGTCAGGTCCATGCCGGCAAAGGGATGGTTGGTATCGACATCCACACTGAATTTACCCACTTTAACCACGGTGACCTGACGGGGGCCGTGCTGACCCTGCACCACCACAACTGCCCCGGGCTGGGGCTTTTTCTTGGCGCGCAGGTGCTTGAGCGGAATCCGCTGTATGCTGTCCTCGTGGCTCGGGCCATAGGGCTGACTCAGCTGAGCGGTAATCTGGGCACCGATACTCAGGCCCGCCAGCTCCTTCTCAAGGGCCGGCAGCATACCCCCGTGACCGTGGAGATATGTAGTGGGGCCAGCGCCCTCGGAAGACTCCAGCACCCGCCCCTCGGCATCCTTGAGGACGTAATCAAACTGCACCACTCTATCCTTACGGATTTCCATCAATCTTCACCTGTTCAAAAAAGCCCGCAGTATCTTGAAAGCCAGGCGGCTTGGCAAGAAAACGCCGCCTTACGGGATAAAAAGCACTCACACAGGCCGCAGCTCGACATCACATACCCGACAACGGTAGCGCGCCTGGGCCCGCATAACTTTGTTATGGCGACGAATACCCAGAGGCTGCTCGCCACAATCGCAGCGGTAGCTTACCTGGCGATAGGAACGCTGGGGCACACCCGCGAGGCTGTGATCAAAGGTTCTGCTGGCTTCCACGCCAAAAGCTTCCATCACCCCCCGCCATTCGGCGCCATGGGGTTTGACCCTGACCAGACCATGACGGCAATCCACCACATAGTGGGCCACTTCATGGGCCACGGTGTTTAACAGATGTTCCTCAAAGTTCAGGGCAAAAATATAGGGGTTATAGCGAAACCAGCGCTGCTCACCTTTTATTTTGTACATGCCACTGGCTCGACCGAGCAGATCAAAACAAACCGGCAACATTGGTAAAGGCTGTTGATAAAGCTCGGCCGCCAATCGCACATAACGGGCCGTTTCGGCCACCACCAGTGCGCGTCGCTCCCCATCGATGGGTTCAAGCTCCGTGGTATTTTCCCCTGCCTCGATCACCTCGTTTCTCCACCGCGACTTTGACCGAAAGTCTACTTGGTCAGATAAAAGCCACAAGTGCAAAGCTATAATAAGCGCGCTTATTACACTATCTGGGCAACCCACGGCTGACCTAAAAAAATCATGCGCTTCGACCTCCACTGCCACAGCACCTGTTCCGACGGCACCCTGACACCCACCGAACTCTTGCAGCGAGCCCGGGAAATGGATGTCGACGTCCTGTCCCTCACCGACCACGACACCTGCGCCGGCTGGCAAGCCTTACAGGCGGCCAATGATTGCGGCATCCGACTGATTCCAGGCATCGAGTTTTCCAGTCTCTGGAACAAGAGGGATGTGCATGTCGTTGGGCTCGATATAGACCCCAACAATCATATCCTCAATGGCGCCATCGACCAGCAGCAAAAAGCCCGCCAGCAACGGGCCGAAACCATTGCCGAGCGGCTGCGCAAAAAAGGCTTGCCCGACCTCCTGCCCCAGGCCCTGGAATTCGCTGGCAAAGGCAGTGTCGGGCGCCCTCATTTTGCCCAGGCTCTGATAGCTAAAGGTGTGGTGAACAAGCCGGAGCAGGCTTTCAAAAAGTATCTGGGTCGCGGCAAGCCCGGCGATGTGGGCACTTACTGGGCCAGCCTGGAAACGGTAGTCGGCTGGATAGTGGCCGCTGGCGGCATCCCGGTGCTGGCTCACCCGGATAAATACGGGCTGACCCGCACCAAGCTAATCCGTCTGATTACTGCATTCAAAAACGCCGGCGGCCTGGCCATGGAAGTGGTGTCAGGTCAGCAGTTGCCGGACTTAACCCGGCGCCTTGCAGCGCTCTGCGAAGCTCACGAACTACTGGCATCCAGCGGCTCCGACTTCCACCGCCCCGGACAGGCTTGGGCGGAACTGGGTCGACAATCGGCCCTGCCCGAGCGCTGCCGGCCGGTTTGGGAAAATTGGTAGCAGCCTGGCTCAGGGAACGCTGACCACCACGCGCAAGGCGTCCATTTTCAACTCCGCGGCTGCCAGATAAGCTTCCAGCGCCTCCTGAGTATCGCGTACATAGTCAATTTCTTCCCGACGGATATTGGGGTTGACCGCCGCCAGCGCCTGCATGCGCTGAACCTCCTCCCCAAGCTTGTCCCGCGCCTGCTGCTGGGCAGTGGCAATCATCCGCTGCTGTAGAGGCTGGGTCAGGGCTTCGGCGTGGCCTACCAACGTCTCCACTTGAGGGCGGATATGGCGACTCATTTCGCTGGCGACATTTTTCTTCACCGGTTTGCAAAGGCCGGCCAGTTGTTCCTCGCCCACGGCGGCGCTCAAATCGCGACCCGTTTCATCCACCAGCACCCGCACCAGGGAGTCGGTCATGTAACGCTGAGGCTGGAGTGAACGAGGCGCCAGGCAACGCAGGCTGAATACCGCCTCCAGCAACAAGGTGCCTGGCTTCAGGGCCGGCAATTTAATGGTGCAGATGGTAGTGCTGCCCAAATCACCATCCGCAATACTGTCCATCAGGCCCGCAACCAGGGGGTGCTCCCAGGTAAAATAATGCATGTCCTCCCGGCTCAAGGCGCGAGTGCGGGAAAATGTCGCTGTAAGGCCGTCTTCAGGCAAACCGTGTATGGCATGGGTGAGCATGTGATCGCTGGGCTCAACCACCACGGCCTCGGTACTGTGGTAGTGCTGATCGACGCCGAATTCATCGAAGGCGGCATCCAGATACGTGGCTAACTCGTTGCCCTGACCCAATGCGCTCAGCTCGGCAATAACCTCCTCGGCCCGCTCCATATTGCAGGAGTTCATCTCCAGCAGGCGATCCCGCCCCTGCTGCAAGTCCGTCAACGCGGCTTCTGTTAGCTGGCGGGTATCAGCGATCAGCGTATCCAGGGCTTCGCCCTCCCGACCCGCATTCAGGCAATCATGGAGTCGCGCCTGAACCTGGGCATAGATCGCGGGGCCCACGGGGCAGACTCGCTCAAAGGCGTTAAGGCCTTCGTGATACCAGCGCACCAACACCGCCAGGGCGCTATCCCGATGGTAGGGCGCATGGATCTGCACATCCCGTGTCTGGCCAATGCGATCCAGCCGCCCGATGCGCTGTTCCAGAAGATCCGGGTTCAGCGGCAAATCAAACAGAATCAAGTGCCGGCAAAATTGAAAGTTGCGCCCCTCACTACCAATCTCCGAGCATACCAGCACCTGCGCCGGCTCATCCTCATCGGCAAAATAGGCGGCGGCCCGATCCCGCTCCAGCAGACTCATGTGCTCATGAAAAACAGCGCTGCGAACCCCCTGGCGCAAACGCAGGTATTCCTCCAGCTCCCGTGCGGTCGCGGCGCTGGCGCAGATCAAAAGGGTTTTATCCTGGCGATGTTCAGCCAGCCACGCCACCAGCCAATCAACTCGCGCATCGTCATTTAACCAGGTCTCACCCAGAACTTGCTCCGGGCGAAGCAGGCTATTTAGGTCGCTCGTAGTATCGGCGCGTGCCGTTTCAGAGCGCCGCGACAACTCCACTGGCAAGGCCGCCAGAGGATGGGCATTCAACACCCGTTGGGGAAAGCCGGCAACGCCATCACGGGTATTACGAAACAGCACACGCCCGGTACCGTGCCTGTCCAGCAGACGCTGAATCAAAGTGGCCACCAGGGCGTCCAGCTCGGTCTTGCCGGTATCGGAATCGCTGCTGAATGCCTCGAGAGCCCGACGCAAGTCCTGGCCGGCATCCTCACCCAGATAGTGGCTCAGCTCGGCGATCAATGTATCCCGCTCCTGCGGGCCATTTTGCTGACCCGCCTCGGTCAGAGCCGCCACCAGGGCACTGACTGACTGATAACTGCTCTCTTCTTCGCGGAATTTCTTCAGATCGTAATAGCGATCGCTGTCCAACAAACGCAGGCGGGCGAAATGCCCCTCAATGCCCAGTTGTTCCGGGGTCGCGGTCAGCAATAATACGCCACCGGCCTCCCGCGCCAGATTTTCGATGCAGGCATAGGCCGGGCTGACTTCGGTTTCACTCCAGTGCAGATGGTGGGCCTCATCCACAATCAGCAAATCCCAACCCGAGGCCCTAGCCTGTTCGGCTCGCTGGGGGTTTTCTACCAGGAAGGACAGTGCACATAAAACCAGCTGCGCACTGTCAAACGGGTTATCTCCCGACACCCCACCCTTGCCTTCGACAGCTTCCGCTTCCAGTCCCTCGGCAAAATCCTCGTCATCCGCTACGTCAAAACCCTCGTTCAGTTCGTCTTCGGCGGCGTCCTCGGACCCGGCTTCAATGGCCTTGCACCGAGCCTCGTCGAGAATGGTGAAACGCAGGTTAAAACGGCGCAGCATTTCCACCAGCCACTGGTGCACCAGACTGTCCGGCACCACCACCAGCGCCCGGCTGGCGCGCCCGCTGATCAATTGTTGGTGCAGAATCAGGCCGGCTTCAATGGTCTTACCCAGCCCGACTTCATCGGCCAGCAGTACCCTTGGCTCATGACGCTGAGCTACCTCGCTGGCGATATACAACTGGTGGGGGAGTAACTGCACCCGCGCGCCGAGGAGCCCATAAACCGAGGAGCGGCGAATGCGGTGGCGGTGCCTGAGAGTCTCGCAGCGCAGTTGATAGCGGCCGGGTTTGTCCACCTGGCCTGCGAACAGTCGATCCTTGGGCTGGCTGAAATGCACGAAGCTATCGAGATCAATTTCGTGCAGCACCACGTCGTTACCCTGGTCATCCAGGCCCAGATAAATGACACAGCCCTCGTGGTTTTTTACCTCGGTGACCCTGAGCGCCTCCCCTTCGGCATTGTGGATACGGTCACCCACCGGGTAAATCACCCGACCCAGCGGTGCGTTGTCCACGGCATAGACCCGCTGTTCCGCGGCGGCGGGAAAAGCAATTTCAACACGGCGACCGGCCACTCCAGCCACGATACCCAGACCCAACTCGGTCTCGGCGTTACTTATCCAGCGTTGTCCGGGGGCAAATTCAATAGACGACAAGTAAAATAGTTCTCAACTGATAGTGCGGGGGCGCATTCTAGGAGCTTCATGCTGAAAGAGCCAATTTGATTCATCATTGAAACTCGCGGTTACACAAGTTTTGGCCTCGACAAACAGATTTCACCTCCTTGCGGGTAAGATAGCGTGATGGCAAAACTTGGATTGTTGGAGACCGATACCCTTTATCCGGAGTTGCTCCCTGACTACGGCTCCTATGGCCGGATGTTCGCCCGCTTTTTCAGCGAGCTGGACAGAGATCTGCGCTATCGTTACTACCAGGTACAGGAAGGCGAGTTACCCCATCGTCCCGACGAGTGCGACGCTTTTCTAATTACTGGCTCCAAGGCTGGCGTCTACGACAACCTGCCCTGGATCGCGCCGCTACAGTCATGGATCAGGAATTCCCACAAGCGCGGCGCAAAAATTATCGGTATCTGCTTTGGCCATCAGATCGTCGCGCACAGCTTGGGCGGTCATGCGGCAAAAAGTGGAAGCGGTTGGGGACTGGGTGTTCATCGCACCCGTTGGGTAGGCCCGAGCCGGCCTTCGCAAACCCTGACAGCCGCCGGCGCTGAAGCCAACTCTGAATTCAAATCTGAATCTAACGCCGAGGACACAGCCGAAATACGCCTGCTCTACAGCCATCAGGATCAGGTCCAGCGCCTACCGAAGGGCGCGTCACTACTGGCCAGCAGTGATTTTTGCCCTCATGCCGCCTTCAAAATCGACCATCGCGTGCTCTGCTTTCAGGGCCACCCCGAGTTTACTCCAGACTATTCGCGGCGACTGTTGCAACGTCGCATTAGCGCCATTGGCGAGGAGCGCTGCCGCCAGGCCCTGGCGACTCTGGATCAGCCTACCGATGAAGCCGAGATCGGACGGATGTTATTGGCGTTTATTAAAAACGGGGGCTAGAGAACATCTGGTCCAAACCGGGCTGGATACACATAAGGTAAACGCACGAGCAAGCGCGCAATCAGGATGAAGGGCGTAAAAACAGTTGGTTCGCGTGAGGTTAGCGCGACAGTTATTCAACCACTACTTTATCAGCCTGGTTTCGGGGTAAGCGGCCAGCCAGCCAAACCAGAACGCCCGGTGGTAGGGCAGGCTCGGCAGACTCTGGCCCTGTTCCGAGGTGAGGGCCGCTTCACCTATCCGCCACGCCGTGCCCTCGGCATCCACAACGGTATCGATGCCATCGTAGCTGACCAGGGTAATTTGACCGGGATCGTAGACCCGGTTAGCGCCGGTCTTATCGGTTAGTACAACAAACTTCTGCTGGCCAATTTGATGATGGAATACCGGATGTAGTTTCAGGTACTCCGTATCGATGGCCAGCTGCTCATCGGGTGCCGCAAAAAATCGCAACGCAAGCACCTCACGCTTGTTTTTCAGCCGTTTATCCTGGAAAGGGGTGCTGAACATCAGCGCGTCACTGGCGAAATAATCCCGGTAGGCCACCCCCTCCCCGTAATCCCGCCGGTGACCGGTATCGAGGGACAGAACCCGTGTTTCCGGATGCCGACGACGCCACTCACCCCACGCGGTGGTAACATCGTCTTCGGGGGGGC
>DLXZ01000227.1:3167-18139 GCA_003448675.1 Porticoccaceae bacterium | reverse complement strand
CAGTACGATTTCAATGCCCACCGCATGCTCTATCTCGGTTTCGATAAGAGTAAGGGGCCGGATTTCACCTGGCGTGCAAAGAGCAACTATTTCACACCATCTGCGGTACGTAGGCGGGGTATACGATGAAGGTGTCGAATTAAATATAAAGTAAATGTTTTAGAAAAAAAGCCCGGTGTCTGAGTCCTGGGCTTTTTTATGCCCGTGATTAAGCCGTTATAAAGTCGTAGTGAGGGCCCTGTAAATAGGCTGCTGCAGCTTTAGTACGGAGTTTTTCCGTGCTTAATACAGGATATAAGAATAATCGCGTAAAAATACAGCGGAGGCGCTTAAACTTGTCTTTTGCACATGGACAGTTTGTGGTTATCCGGTGATTCTATCATCACTCCTGGCCTGTTGCTGGCGTATATGCTGGGGAAATGCGCCAGTTCAATCGACGGGAAAAAATCATTTTTCGGGGTTTTTGCTGGATTCTTGCTGGTGTTATTAGTAGCGGTCTGGATAGTCTTAAAAGTCCTTGATGATTAGTCTAGTCAATCTTCAATGATGTTCTGATAGCGATAAGCGTGACTTCTGCTGTCCCTTAGTAAGACGTTACACATGATGCTTTTTTTGCAGAGTGGCGAGGTCTCTGATTATCTCTTGGGGGGGAGGTCATGTTTTTTTTGCCGCCCAACTCTCGTTCGATCTTTCGATGCGTGACCCATGGTTGCGGCCCTCCCTGGCTACAGCCCATGTGCCCGGTCAACGGATGGCCGGATATCCGCTGGTATTTTTATTCCGACCGCAGTCTTGGACATTGAGCCTGCCTGACAAGGCTCGGCCGCCATGCGCGGGACGAGTAGCAATGTCGCAAATCTCTGGGACGTATTCGTCCCTCGAACGCTTGCGATCGGTGTCACTAACCCGCTACTGATTGAGCGCCCCGATTACGACAGCCCGCCTTCGTTACTCTTTTTTTTCCAATTGGTATGGGATTGCTTTTGGCACCCTGGAGAGTGCGTTACAAAGAGTAATTGATGGTATTGGCTCGAAAATCTTGTCATTTAGTGGACACTCGCTGCGAGATCAGGTGCCGACCCAGGAGTGGATTGTCAATAGTAAAGCCGCGTTGCGGGCGGCACGTGCGGGCCACTTGGAGGCGATGGGCGCTGTTTGGCAAGCTGTCCAGTACGGTGAGGAGGTGCGCTGCGCTTGCGCGCACAGGAGTATGCCTTTTACTACTATGCGATCGATGTTATTCGAGACACCATCAGTCGGCTCTATTCCCGTGGAGCTCGTGCGGCCTTTCAGCAGGGACATCCAGTAGAGCGCGCGCTGCGTAACCTCCATGCTATTGGCTTTGGTCTGGAGGCGGGCAGGCTGTTCCAGCATTCGGCTGGGCGCGTGTTGATGGGTGGAGAACCCCTGGTCTCGGTATTCTGACGACCGCGACTAAAACAGCCATGGCAGGCAAATGGATAAGCCTAATAGAGAACGGCCTAATAGCAACCGGAAAGGCGACACCATGACAATGGCTACGATGGCCCTTTGCCAAGCGGAGTCGCGGGCTTAAGTTGACTTGTTCCGCGCGCAAGCACTGTATAACAAGCCAATAAAACAATGAGCGGGTACCGACATGCATTTTTAGCCGGCGGTTGTTTGCCCTCGGTCTCGTTATAGCCCTATGCGAATATAAAGCCCCAAAACCCTATTCACGGGGCGGCGGTGTGGAAATATATCGGTAATATATTCTTCCGCTTTCTTCCTTTAGTTCCGCATGTCCGCTTGCTTCGAGAATGTCGCAGTGGCCGAGAATTTCTGACATCACTGGCACCAGTTGGTCCCGCCAGGCCTTGGGGAAGAGTTCCTTGCCGATTTCCATGGGCGTCATCCAATGGTTTTTTTCCAGAATGCGGCTGATTTTAAGTAGGCGCCGGTCAGTGGAGAGTTTGTAGGACTCGATAAGGTCGCGGTGATCGAGGATGGGTTCGCCATGGGACGGGTATGTCACTTTGGCAGGGTAGGGCGCGACTTTGGCCAGTGAATCCTGATACTCCACCAGTGAGGGTGGTCGGGGCTCGTTTTTGCCCCGGGGTATCTGCAGCAGGCACACTGGGGTGATATTGGGCAGCAGGTGGTCACCGGAAAAGAAGACTTGGGTCTCGGGCTGCCAGTAGACGACTTCGTCGGGGCAGTGGCCGGGGGTGTGGACCGTCTCCAGGTTGAAGCCGGGAATATCGATTCGCTCGCCATCCTTAAGCAGATGGGTGGGTTCCATAGGGTCGTAGGTGGCGGCAAAGCCGGCCCGTCGGGCCAGGGCTCTTTCGACGACTTCCTGCTCCACGCCCCAAAGGGAGTAACAATACAGCTCCATCTCCAGCCGCTCGGGTGGCGGACGCATTCTTTCCTGGGTGAGCCAGAGGTTTTCATGGGCCCACAGTTCGCAGCCGGAAGCTTCGTGAATGCGCGAAGCCTGGCCGTAGTGGTCGGTATGGCCGTGGGTGAGCAGGATCCTGCTGATGTCTTCAATGCGGCAATCCAGGGCCTTCAGGCCCTGGTTGAGCGCCTCCCAGGCTTCGTCGGAGCGAACGCCGGTGTCGATCAGAATCAGGTCTTCAGTGCCTTCTTCCGGAAATATGAGGTAGCTGTTGATATCACCGAGTCCGGGAAAGCCCGATGGTGTGGGTATGCGCCCGATACGGGTGGAGCTTTCACGGTTAGTGAACCGGCGAACATCGACTTCTTCTGTGGCCATGGAGCCTCAATAGTGGCGCTACAGGGGCCACATTTGCTGATTAAAGCCAACTATGATGGCTAAATTGGAAGCAATAAGGAAGGGGTTTCGCGATAACCAGCGGTAATGCCTTGCTTCCCCGCCTGCTAAAACGACTGGCTTTGCTTCTATATAAAGTGTGGATATGGTATAAAGCGCGCCCGGCGGAATGGCCGCCGGATACAATCACTAAATTCTACATATACCGGCACATTGGTCCGGGTGCCCGATTTGATTTGAGCAGCGCTGTCGCCAGTGTTGACCAGCAATACGGGTTGGCCAATGGGGTATATGGATGTTTAACCCTAAATTGAGGAAATCTTATTATGACCAGCGTTTCCATGCGCGATATGTTGCAGGCCGGCGTTCATTTCGGCCACCAGACCCGTTTCTGGAACCCCAAAATGAGCCCCTATATTTTTGGCGCTCGCAACAAGATCCACGTTATTAATCTGGAGCACACACTGCCAGCGTTTAACGACGCCCTAGAGCAGGTGCGCCAGCTTGCCGCCAACGGCAACAAGATATTGTTTGTCGGCACCAAGCGCGCCGCGCAAAAGGCAATCAGGGAGCAGGCCGAGCGAGCTGGCATGCCCTACGTCAGCAACCGTTGGCTGGGCGGCATGCTTACCAATTACAAGACCATTCGTACGTCGATCAAGCGTTATCGCGACCTCGAGGCCCAGAGCCAGGACGGTACCTTCGACAAGCTGACCAAGAAAGAAGGGTTGATGCGTATCCGCAGCATGGAGAAGCTGGAGCGTTCCATCGGCGGTATTAAAGATATGGGTGGCCTGCCCGACGCGCTGTTTGTGATCGATGTCGACCACGAGCGTATTGCGGTTCAGGAAGCCAACAAATTGGGTATTCCCGTAATTGGTATTGTCGATACTAACAGCAACCCCGACGGCATTGATGTGGTGGTTCCTGGTAACGATGACGCCATCAGGGCGATTAATCTTTATACCGTCGCCATGGCTGATGCGATCCTGGCTGGTAAGTCTGGCGATGCCGAGCTGGCCGCTCAGGATGAGTTTGTCGAGGTGACCGAAGAGGAATCCGCGCCCGCGCCGGAGCCTGAATCCGAGAGCGCTGAATAAGCCTGTCCCGGCAACCAGCCGGGCTGAGTGGTTGATTTGCTGATAAAGGGGGCCCGGCCCCCTTTTGTTAATTTGAAAGAGAATATTGAGAGGATCTGTCCATGACTGCTATTAAAGCTTCGCAGGTGAAGGAGCTCCGTGAGCGCACCGGTCTCGGAATGATGGAATGTAAAAAAGCGCTGGTTGAGTCGGGTGGCGATATTGATAAGGCTATTGAGGATCTGCGTAAATCCAGCGGCATGAAAGCGGCCAAGAAAGCCGGACGCACCGCTGCCGACGGCATGGTAAAAATCAAAGTAGCTGATGATGGTAGCTACGGCGTGCTGGTTGAGGTGAACTCCGAGACCGATTTTGTTGCCCGCGATGAAAATTTTCAGGCCTTTGTGGGCGTGGTGGTGGACAAAGCCTTCGACGGCAAGCTGGATTCGATCGAAGCCCTGATGGATGAAGAAACCGAATCCGCGCGTCAGGCGTTGATTCAGAAAATTGGTGAAAACATCAATGTCCGCCGTGTGGCGCTGATCGAAGGCGGCGTGGTGGATGGCTATGTACATAGCAACAATCGCATCGCCGTACTGGTCGCCCTTGAGGGTGGCAGTGGTGAAGTGGCCAGGGATGTTGCCATGCACGTGGCGGCGGTGAATCCCCAGGTGGCCAAGCCGGAGGACATGCCTGCCGATGTGGTCGCCAAGGAAAAGGAAATTTACGTGGCCCAGGCCCGCGAAAGCGGCAAGCCTGATGACATTATCGAAAAAATGGTTACCGGGCGGGTGAAGAAGTTTCTTGCCGAAAGCAGCCTGGTTGAGCAAGCCTTTGTTAAGGATCCGGATATCAAAGTCGGCAAACTGTTGAGTCAGGCCGGTGCGGATATCACCGGATTCGTTCGTTACGAAGTGGGTGAAGGGATTGAGGTTGAGGAAGAAGACTTTGCTGCTGAAGTTGCTGCTCAGTTGAGTGGACAAAGCTGATCTGAAGGCCCGGAGTCAGGATGAGCACCACCGTCAAAAAAGATAAAAAATATAAGCGAATCCTCCTCAAGCTCAGTGGCGAGGAGTTGGTCGGCGAAGAGGGCTTTGGTATCGACCCCAAGGTCCTTGACCGCATGGCGCTGGAGATCGGCCAATTGGTCGGCATCGGCGTTCAGGTGGGTTTGGTCATCGGCGGCGGCAACCTGTTCCGTGGCGCCGCGCTCAATGCCGCCGGCATGGAGCGGGTGACCGGCGACCATATGGGCATGCTGGCCACCGTGATGAATGGTCTGGCCATGCGCGATGCGCTCGACCGCAGTAACGTGTCCGCCCGGGTAATGTCGGCTATCCCCATGAGCGGCGTGGTCGAACACTATGACCGGCGTCGGGCGCTGAGTTATTTATCAGCCGGTGAAGTGGTGATTTTCTCGGCCGGCACCGGCAACCCCTTCTTTACCACCGATTCCGCAGCCTGTCTGCGCGGTATTGAGATTAATGCCGAGCTGGTGCTGAAAGCCACGCGAGTCGATGGCGTATATTCCGCCGACCCCCTGAAAGTACCCGATGCCACTTTGTTTGAGCACCTCACTTACGATCAGGTGCTGGATCAAAAGCTGGAAGTGATGGACTTAACAGCCATTTGTCTTTGCCGAGAGCACAATATGCCTGTTCGGGTGTTTCGGATGTCAAAACCCGGCGCATTATTGAGTATAGTAGTCGGCGGTGATGAAGGTACGCTGATTGAAGAGTCTGCGTCGGTAACGGGAAGCCCAACATGATTGATGAACTGAAACAGGATGCCGCCGAGCGCATGGCGAAAAGCATCGAGGCGCTGGGTCGGGCAATGAATAAAATCCGTACCGGTCGCGCCCATCCCAGCATTCTGGAAGCCATCACCGTGTCTTACTATGGCAGCGAAACACCGTTGTCGCAGGTAGCCAATATCTCCGTGGTGGATGCGCGCACCCTGGCCATTTCGCCCTGGGAAAAAAACCTCGTCGAGGATATTGAAAAAGCCATCCTCAAATCCGGCCTGGGCCTTAATCCCGCTTCCGCAGGAGAGGTGATTCGCATCCCCATGCCGCCGCTTACAGAGGAGACTCGCAAGGGCTTTATCCGCATGGCCCGTCAGGAGGCGGAAAACAGCCGGGTATCGGTGCGCAATATTCGCCGTGACGTCCTTTCCGATTTCAAGGAATTACTTAAGGAAAAAGAAATCACCGAGGATGAGGAGCGCAGTGCCCAGGAAGATGTGCAGAAGCTGACCGATCGCTATATTCGTGAAGTTGACGAGGCTCTGGCGGAAAAAGAAAAGGATCTGATGGAGATCTGAGTTGATCTCCTTGGTGCGGGGGTGGCTGTGACGGATGCTCGGGGACTCGATCCTCTGGTACCTTTACGCCACGTCGCCATCATTATGGATGGCAATAACCGCTGGGCGCGGGAACGTCAGCTCGGAGGCATCAGTGGTCATCGCCACGGTGTCGAGAATGTCCGCAAGGTGCTGAGCGCGTGTCGTCGTCACAATATCCAAATCCTCACACTTTTTGCCTTCAGCAGTGAAAACTGGCAGCGCCCGCCTGCGGAAGTGAGGGGCTTGATGTCGCTCTTCGCCACCTATATTCGCAGTGAATCTCGGAAGCTAAAAGACGAAGGCGTCAGCTTGACGGTCATTGGCGAGCGTAAGCGTTTTAGTCCGGGTCTGTGCCGGCGTATTGAGCGGGCGGAAAAACTCACCGAAGGCGGTGATACCAACCTGGTGCTGGCGGTGGATTATGGTGGCCGCTGGGACATCACCCGAGGCGCGCGCCGCCTCGCCCAGCAGGTGGAGCAGGGCAGTGTCCGCCCTCAGGATATTACCGAAGACATGTTTGAGCGTGAATTATGTCTTGCCCAATTCAGCCCACCGGATCTCTGTATTCGCACTGCGGGAGAACAGCGGATCAGCAATTTCCTGCTTTGGCAACTGGCTTATACCGAGTTGCACTTCGCACCCTGTTACTGGCCCGATTTTGGCGAGCAGGCTTTTGATGAGGCGGTTGCTGAGTATTATCGCCGCCAGCGCCGTTTCGGTCTTAGCTCCAGTCAGCTGAATCTGCCGAACAAGGAAAGCGCCTGATGCTGCGTCAGCGGGTTATCACCGCGCTGGTGCTGGCCGGTGGTTTTCTCGGTGTGCTGTTTGGCGCTCCCGCCACGGTTTTTCTTGGCCTGATGGCGCTGGTCGTCGCCTATGCCGCCTGGGAGTGGAGTGCCCTGGCCGCAATTGAATCTGGTCTCGGAAGAGGGCTCTATGTGTTGCTGGCGGCCGGACTCATGGCGGCGCTGGCGGCTTATTTTCGCTTCGATAAGCAAAGTCTGATTGAGCCCCATATCAGCATTTTTCTGGTCTGGGCTGCTGGTTGGTGGGCGCTGGCCTTGCTGTGGGTGCAGAGTTATCCCGCCAGTGCGCTCTTGTGGGGGCGTAGCTGGATAGGCGCCCTGATGGGATTGATGGTGCTGTTACCCACCTGGACCGCGATGGCGGTGTTGATTCATGCGCCCCGTGGCCCCTGGCTGGTGCTCGGTGTTGTGGTGCTGGTGGCGTTGGCGGACATCGGCGCTTTTTTCACTGGCCGTGCTTTCGGGCATCATAAGTTGGCGGTTAAAGTCAGCCCCGGCAAAACCTGGGAAGGCCTTGGTGGTGGAATGGCCGCCATTACTTTGGCGGTGCTGGTTTTTATTACGGTAGCCGCTCCCGCCGGTCAGTGGTGGGCCTGGTTGTTGCTGGTGCTGATTACTGGCTTGGCCTCGGTGCTGGGTGATCTGGTTGAGAGCATGGTCAAGCGCCATCGCGGGGTAAAAGACAGTGGCGCAATTTTGCCTGGTCACGGCGGTATACTCGACCGTGTCGATAGCCTCACCGCGGCGCTGCCGGTTTTTACCTTGCTCTATATTCTGCTGCACCCAAAACTATGGTAAGTGATTTGGTTGAGTTGTCCGTCTTGAGAGTTCGTCTGGCTTCCATCCGGTCGAGGCGGGTAGTCTGGTAATGCAGGGCCTGAGTATTCTCGGCTCCACCGGGTCCATCGGTGTCAGCACGCTGGATGTCGCCGCCCGCCATCCTGACAAGTACCGGGTGGTTGCCTTAAGTGGTTACTCCCGTCTTGATGTGCTGGTGGAGCAGTGCCGGCGTTTTCAGCCTGCTTATGTGGTGGTTCCCAGGCGAGAGGCGGCGGCGATCATTCAGCCACAGTTGCCGGAGGGTGTGGACATTCTGGTTGGCGCGGAGGGGCTGAGCGCCATGGCCAGCCATGATGATGTCGATATCGTGATGGCAGCTATTGTCGGGGCCGCCGGACTGGTGCCAACCCTGGCGGCGGTGCGTGCCAGCAAGAAAGTCCTGCTGGCCAACAAAGAAGCGCTGGTGATGGCCGGCCCCCTGTTTATGGAGGCGGTGCGTGTTCACGGGGCCACTCTGTTGCCTATCGATAGTGAACACAATGCGATTTTTCAGTGTTTGCCCCCAAGTTTTGTTTGCGGTCAGCAGGGCGCCGCCGGGAGCACACCTGGTGTGCGTAAGCTGCTGTTGTCTGGCTCCGGCGGCCCCTTTCGTGATACGCCTGTCAAGCATCTGTCCGGGGTTACACCTGATCAGGCCTGCGCCCATCCCAATTGGCAAATGGGCAGAAAAATCTCGGTGGATTCCGCCACGATGATGAACAAGGGGTTGGAGTTAATTGAGGCCTGCTGGTTGTTCGATGTCCCGGAGAGCGGGATAGAGATCGTTATTCATCCCCAGAGCATCGTCCACTCCCTGGTGGAATATACCGACGGTTCAGTGCTTGCACAGCTCGGCAACCCGGATATGCGCACCCCCATTGCCCACGCCCTGGCCTGGCCGCAACGCATCGAGTCAGGGGTGGCGGGGCTGGATCTGCCGGCCCTGGGCAGCTTGCAATTTGAAGCTCCGGACATGCAGCGTTTTCCCTGCCTGGGGTTGGCGAGGGCAGCGGCAAAGGCCCTGGGTGATGCCCCGGCGGCGCTTAATGCGGCGAATGAGGTGGCCGTGGCTGCGTTTTTAGATGAGCGTATCCCTTTCACCAATATCGCTGAAATTGTCGATGGCGTGATGCAGGCGTGGTCCACCAATGAACCCGCCTGCCTGGAAGCAGTCCAAGAGGCGGACGCGCGCGCCCGAGCCATGGCGATAAACTTGCTTGGCCGGTGCTCAGCGGACCGATTGGGGGCAAGCCCCTGCTAATGCCTAAAACGAGCAGGCAGGTACAATTAGCACCGCTATAAACATGCGGTGCCAGGATGGCTGGAAATAAAATGCGCCAGGAGTCTAGGCGGGGTTTGGAGTAGTAGGTTAATGGCAGTTATTGAAATGATTTTTTACACACTGATTGTTCTCGGTGTGTTGGTGACCTTCCATGAGTTCGGTCATTTCTGGGTGGCCCGACGCTGCGGCATCCGGGTTCTGCGTTTTTCCATCGGTTTTGGTCCCGGTCTGCTGCGCTGGCGCGACCGGCAGGGCACCGAGTTTGTGATTGCCGCTCTGCCCCTGGGGGGGTACGTGAAAATGGTCGATGAAAGGGAAGGGGAGGTAGCCGAAGCCGACCTGCCCCATGCCTTTAATCGCAAACCCGTTGCGCAGCGCATGGCGACGGTGGCTGCCGGGCCGCTGGCTAACTTTCTGCTCGCCGTAGTCGCCTACTGGATCGTGTTTATGCTGGGGGTCCAGGGAATCGCACCTATTGTCGATGGGGTCAAGCCGGGTTCCGTCGCCGATCTGGCCGGTTTGGAGCCAGGTCAGGAAATTATCGCGGTTGATGGTAAGGCAGTCGCTACCTGGCAGGACCTGGGCGAGAGTTTGGTTAACCGCATCGGCGAAGATGGCACCATACGGTTTACGGTGCGCTATCCCGATTCGAATCTCGAATATGACAGCGAAGCACCGCTGGGCGGCTGGGACGTCGATGCCAAGGAGCCTGACCCAATTGGTGGCATTGGCATCACCCTGTTTCGACCTAGAGTGTTGCCCATTGCTGATCAGATCACTCCTGGCAGCGCCGCTGAGCAGGCGGGGATGAAAAGCGGGGATCGGGTATTGGCGGTCGACGGCACCGAAATTGAACACTGGTCCCAATGGGTCGACTATGTGCGGGCTCGACCGGGGCAGAATATGTCGGTGCTGATTGAGCGTGATGACCAAACGTTAGCGTTGGCTATGACGCCCAAGCCGGTGGCCAGCGAGAGTAATGAAACCATTGGCCAAGTGGGTATGTCCGTGCAGGTGCCGGAGTGGCCGGAAGACTTGTATCGGCACAGCCAGTATGGGCCGGCTACTGCGTTTACCAAAGCCTGGTCCCAAACCGGCCAAACTACCCTGATGATTCTGGGCTCGGTGAAGAAGATGATCTTCGGCGATATTTCCCTGGATCACTTGAGTGGCCCCATCACCATTGCTAAAGTAGCGGGCGCTTCGGCCAGTTACGGCTTGGTGGCATTTCTCCAGTTCATGGCGCTACTCAGTGTGAGTCTTGGAGTACTGAATCTGCTACCCATTCCGGTGCTGGATGGTGGCCATTTGGCTTACTATTTCGCCGAACTGATCAAGGGTAGCCCGGTTTCAATGAAAACCCAGGAGTTGGGTTACCGGCTTGGCCTGTTTTTAATTGTCGGACTGATGGTGCTGGCGCTGTACAACGACATAGCACGGCTATAGCTGATCGCTTATAACTGGCCCGAACAACGAGTCCGAATACAATAGATGAAACGCTTTTTATCACCGCTAGCACCGCTCCTGTTATTCCTTTATTTCCAGTTGGCTAACGCTAACCTGTTCCAGATCGAAGATATTCGAGTCGACGGTCTGCAGCGTGTTTCGGCCGGCACGGTATTTGCCGCGCTTCCCGTGCAGGCAGGCGATCTGGTCGATGAAGAAAGTATTCGTGGTGCTACTCGGGCATTGTTCCAAACCGGATATTTCGATGATATACGTATTGCCCGTGACAACAATGTCCTGGTGATAATCGTTACTGAGCGACCAGCGGTTGCTGAGATCAATATTACCGGCAACAAGGCCATCGAAACGGACCAGTTACTGCAGGCCCTGCGTGACGCCGGTCTTGATGAAGGACAGATTTTCAGGGAAGCGGTGCTGCAGGGTATGAGCCAGGAGCTCCGCCGCCAGTATGTTTCCCAGGGCCGTTACGGCGCTGATGTTATTGCCGATGTCACAGAGCTGCCCCGTAACCGGGTGGCGGTGACGCTGACCATTGATGAAGGCTCGGTGGCGGCGATCAAACACATCAACATCGTCGGCAACGAGATTTTTGACGATGACACTCTGGTCGGATTATTTGAGCTGAAAACCACTGGACTGTTGTCATTTTTTACCAACGATGACAAATACGCCCGGGAGAAGTTATCCGGCGATCTGGAGCGTCTCGAGTCCTGGTATCTTGATCGTGGTTATCTCAAGTTTTCCATCGACTCGACCCAGGTTTCCATCAACCCGGATCGGGATACGGTTTTTATCACCGTCAACATCAACGAGGGTGAGGTCTACACCGTAAACAAGGTTGAACTGGCCGGCGAGTTGATATTGCCTGAAGAGCAAATGCGCGCCTTGATCATCATGCGTGAAGGACTGACCTATTCCCAGGCCTTGATGACTAAAACCAAGGAGTTTTTAACCAAGCGGCTTGGCGCCGAGGGTTATACCTTCGCCGAGGTGGAGGCCTACCCGGAAGTCAATGATGAAGACCAAACCGCCAAGGTCACGTTTTTCGTTAATCCCGGCAAGCGGGCCTATGTTCGTCGTATTGAATTTCGCGGCAATACCAAAACCGATGACCAAGTGTTGCGCCGGGAGATGCGCCAGCTTGAAGCCGCATCGGCATCCACCGAATTGATAGAACATTCCAAAGTGCGACTTGAACGTCTGGGCCACTTTAAGGAAGTTAAGGTGGAAACCCGGGAGGTGCCGGGCACCAACGATCAACTGGATGTGTTTTATACAGTGGAGGAGCAACCTTCGGGGAGTGTTGGCGCCAGCCTCGGGGTCGCACAGGGCTCGGGTTTGATTCTGGGTGGCAACATTCAGGAAAAGAACTTTCTGGGAACCGGCTACGCGGTCAGTTTCGGTGTAAACCGCAGCCGCTATCGTACCAGCGCCACCATTGCCGCCAGCGACCCCTATTTCACCAAGGATGGCGTCAGCGCCGGTTACCGTTTTTCCTTTACCTCGACCGATTATGGTGACTTCGACGTTGCGGAATATACCTCCGACAGTTTTGTTACTGGCGTTACTTTTGGTTATCCGTTAAGTGAGATTTCACGGATCAGTTATGGGGTCAGCATTGAGAGTCTGTCTATTGACGTGGGTGTTTTCCCCTCGCTTGAGATCGTCCAGTTTCTTCAGGACAATGGAGATAACTACACTTTCCTGACCGGCAATTTAAACTGGTCGCGCTCGACGCTCAATCGGGGCATCCTGGCGACTCGCGGGACTTCTCAGCGCGCCGGAGTGGAGTTTACGGTACCCGGCGCTGATCTTGAATTTGTAAAATTCAGTTATAACGCCCAGTACTTCAGACCGATTACCAATAGTCTGACGCTGCGTTTGCGAACTGATCTAGGCTACGGCATAGGTTTCGGGAACAACGACCGCTTGCCGTTTTTCAAAAATTATTACGGTGGCGGGTTTAATTCCGTGCGCGGTTTCAAGCGTAACTCCATGGGTCCCCAGGATACGCCGGTGCCGGGTTTTGATGATCCCGATCCCTTCGGTGGTAACGTCAAGGTTGTCGGTAGTGCGGAGTTGATTTTCCCGGTGCCGTTTATGAAGGATAATCGCAGTGTGCAGGCGGCGGTCTTCTTTGATGCCGGGAATATCTTTGATACGGATTGTAATGATTTCCAGGAAAACTGTTTCACCCCGGATATGGGGGAATTGCGGTACTCTTTCGGAATTGGCGGTACCTGGATCAGCGGCTTTGGGCCGATTACCGTGAGTTTGGCTTCGCCGCTCAATGACAGTGAGTTTGATGAGACAGAGGTCTTCCAGTTCTCCATGGGGCAGGGTTTTTGACCAACGGTGTTAACTTAAATTTCGATGAGTAAATAAGGGGATCGTGTGAAAAAGTATTTCATTGCAACAATGTGTTTTTTGACACTCAGCGCCGGCGCACTGGCGGAAACAAAAATTGCCGTGGTGGATGTAGCACGAGCAATTTTCAGCACCGAGGTCGCTAAAAAACGGCAGAAGGAAATGCAAGCGGGTTCGGAATTTTCCACCCAACAGGCCAAATACGATAGCCTGGCCGCGGATATGAAAGCATTGCAAAAGGAAGTCGAGGGCAAGGCCATGACCTTGTCCAAGGAGCAAGCGGCTGACTACCAGAAAAAAATGGAATATCTGCGCGCAGATCTCGATCTGGTGTCGAGAAAGCTCCAGGCGGAAATCCAGAGTTTGCAAAACCGTATCATGCAGGAGTTGCAACCCAAGGCGCTGGAGGCGGTGAAAGAGCTGGTAACCGAAGAGCAGATTACCTTGCTGTTACAGCGAGAAGCTGTTATTTCCGCAACGCCGGAGATGGATCTTACCTCTAAGTTGATCGATCGCCTAAACAACAAATCCAGTTAAGCTGCGGGTAACTTGCGATCGCGGTGGGGAATACAGCACTTTTTCGCGATGCCGGTGGTAACGGTTTGTATATCGGTTAAGCAGTGATGAATAGCGCTCCTGGAGTTGGCTAGGGGTTGCCGGCTCGGCTGTGTATGGCGGATGGCTCGGGTTTCTAAGAGGGGGTTGCCGGGATGACTAATTCCTATAGTTTGCGGGATTGCGCGGATTTTCTGGGTGCGGAATTAGTAGGCGACCCCGACCGCCTCATTACCGGACTCAACTCCCTCAGTGAGGCCGGACCGGGGGATCTGACTTTTCTTGCCAATAAAACTTATCGACAACTCCTGTCTACAACCCGCGCGGCTGCCGTAATTCTCGCATCGGGTGACGCCCCGGATTACAAAGGCAATGCGCTGGTGCTGAAAAACCCCTATGCCGCCTATGCGCGCATGACCGCCTGGTTCAACAATGCGCCGGCGTCACAACCCGGACGTCACCCCAGTAGCGTGATTGCCGATAGTGCGGCGATTTCTCCGGAGGCCAGCATTGGCCCCTGTGCCGTGATTGGCGAGGGTGTGGTGATAGCACCGGCCGTGGTAGTCGGTGCCGGAACATGGATTGGCAATGACTGCAGCATCGGCGAAAGCACGCTAATTTCAGCCAATGTCAGCATCTATCATGGTGTCAGCATTGGCGCCCACTGCCGAATACACAGTGGTGCTGTTATTGGCGCTGACGGTTTCGGTTTTGCCAATGATGGTGGCGAGTGGGTCAAAATTCACCAGCTGGGCGGTGTCAAAATAGGTGACCGGGTAGAAATCGGCGCTTGCACCACCATCGACCGGGGCGCCCTCGGCGACACAGTTATTGATGATGGCGTTGTGCTTGATAATCACGTTCAGGTCGCTCACAACGTCAAGATTGGTGAAAATACCGCCATGGCCGCCTACGCTGGTATCGCTGGCAGCACCACTATTGGGAAAAACTGCATCTTTGCCGGCCAGTCGGGCGCCGTTGGTCATGTCACTATCTGTGACAATGTTCAGGCGATGGCGCGTACCGCGCTGTCGAAATCCATCGACAAGCCCGGCTCCTATTCGTCCGGCATTCATATGTACGAAACCGCTAAATGGCGAAAAAACGCCGCCCGCTTTGGCCAGCTCGACGATATGGCGCGACGCCTGAAAGCCCTAGAGCAAAAGTTAAAATAGTGGCCCGCCCCTTTTCCCAGACTGAGAGTCCTGATGCAAATTGAAGATATTAAAAAGCTCCTGCCCCATCGCTATCCCTACCTGCTGGTGGATCGGGTGGTCGAATTGGAGCTGGGTGAACGTATCCTCGCCTATAAAAATATAACCGCGAACGAGGAAGTGTTTAACGGTCACTTTCCCGAGGAGCCGATTTTCCCCGGGGTGATGATTATCGAAGCCATGGCCCAGGCGGCCGGCATCCTCGGTTTTGCCACGGTTAACAAGCAACCCGATGACGATTCACTGTATCTTTTTGCCGGCGTTGACGGTGTGCGTTTCAAGCGC
>DLXZ01000227.1:0-3025 GCA_003448675.1 Porticoccaceae bacterium | reverse complement strand
GACGGTGTGCGTTTCAAGCGCCCGGTGGTGCCGGGGGATAAACTGATGCTGGAAGCGGAAATCGATTCCGGCAAGCGCAACATCTGGCGATTCAAATGCCGATCCACGGTTGACGGGCAACTCGCCTGTCAAGCGACTATTCTCTGTGCCTTGCAGGGCTTTAATCAACCATGACCAATATTCACCCCACCGCTGTCGTTGATCCTTCCGCAGAGCTGGGTAAGGGTGTTGAGATCGGGCCACTTTCAGTGGTTGGTCCTGGGGTGACGATTGGCGATGGCACCGTGATCGAGTCCCACGCGGTGATCAAGGGCTGCACTACAATCGGTCGAGAGAATCGGATTTTTCAGTTCGCCACTATTGGTGAAGACACGCCGGATATGAAATACAAGGGCGAGCCGACCCGCCTGATTATTGGCGATCGCAATATCTTTCGTGAGGGGGTGACGGCCCACCGGGGTACTATCCAGGATCAGGGCGAAACCCGCGTCGGCAATGACAACCTGTTTATGGCCTACGTTCACATTGGTCACGATTGCGTGGTCGGCAACCACACGATTTTCGTGAACAATGCCTCTATTTCCGGCCACATCCATGTGGGTGATTGGGCATTTTTATCCGGGTATACCCTGATTCACCAGTTTGTACACATTGGTCCCTACTCCTTTCTTGGCGCCGGCGCCTACCTGAATCAGGATTTGCCCGCTTACGTGATGGCTGCCGGTCATCCGGCGGCGCCACGAACCATTAACAAAGTGGGCTTGGAGCGCCGGGGTTTTAGCAAGGCGCAGATTGCAGCTATCAACAGAGCCTACAAGACGTTTTACCGGCGGGGTTTGAAGCAGGAAGAAGCCCTGATCCAGCTTGAGTCCCAGACGGAACATAGCGACGTACTCAAACCTTTCATCGATTCCATCCGCGATTCCCAACGCGGCGTTATTCGCTAGTTCAATCATGAAGCCCTCGGGCCCTCGTATCGGTTTGGTAGCAGGGGAGATGTCCGGTGATCGCCTGGGCGCTTCGCTGATGTTGGCTATTCGGGCTAGGGTGCCAGAGGTCCAGTTTGAGGGGATTGGTGGGCCTCTGATGAAGGCGGCGGGGCTGGATTCGCTCTACCCCATGGAAGCGCTATCGGTAATGGGGTTGGTGGAACCGCTTAAAAATCTGCCTGAATTGCTGCGTATGCGCCGGGGCTTGTCGCGGCATTTTCTGTCCCGACCGCCGGCGGCTTTTATCGGTATCGATGCGCCGGATTTTAACCTTGGCCTGGAATTGAAGCTGCACGGCGCTGGCATCAAAACTGTTCACTATGTCAGCCCTTCGGTGTGGGCCTGGCGCCAGGGACGGATAAAAAAAATCGCCCGCGCTGTCGATCATATGTTGACGCTATTGCCCTTTGAGGCGGACTTTTACCGACGCCACAAGGTGCCAGTGACCTTTGTCGGTCATCCTCTGGCGGATGAGTTACCCCTGGAGCCCAATCGCGATGCAGCCCGAACAGCCCTCGGTATGACTGCCGACGATGGGCCATTGCTGGCTATACTGCCCGGCAGTCGCAAGGGTGAAATAGAACATCTCGGTTGTTTGTTTCTGGAAACAGCCCAGCGTTGTCAGCAGGCATTGCCGGCGTTGCGCTTTTTGATTCCAGCGGCGAATGCGGCGCGTCGTCAACAACTCGATGCGTTACTGAGGGACTTTCCGAACCTGCCGGTCCAGATATTCGACGGTCAGTCCCATGAAGTCATGGCCGCTGCTGATGCCGTCTTACTGGCGTCGGGTACCACCGCTCTTGAAGCCATGCTGCTGAAAAAGCCCATGGTGGTGAGTTATAAAACCGGCTGGCTCAGCCACGCTATTATTTCGCGCATGCTAAAAGTCCCTTATGTATCGCTGCCCAACCTGCTTGCCGGGGAAACTTTGGTACCGGAATTGCTGCAGAAAGAAGCGACCGTGGATCAGTTGAGCGAACAGGTGCTGGCGGCATTGGGGGAATCTGATCAACGTAGCGCGCTGCTTCAGCGCTTTACGGAGCTTCACCGGACGTTGCGGGGCGGCGCCGGTGAACGGGCTGCCAATGCGGTGCTGTCCCTGATGGAAGGCGAGAAGGTAAACGTCGGTTCGTGAAGGCTGTGGATATTCCCTATCAAGGCGCGTTGCTGGCCGGTGTTGATGAAGTGGGTCGCGGTCCCCTGGCCGGGGAAGTGGTGGCCGCCGCGGTTATTCTCGACAGTGATCGCCCCATTGAAGGCCTGGCGGATTCGAAAAAACTATCTGCTTCGAGGCGCGAGATCCTTGCCGACGAGATTATCGCCAAGGCGCGTGGTTACGGCCTGGGTCGCGCCAGTGTTGCGGAAATTGATGAGATAAATATCCTGCAGGCCAGCCTGTTGGCTATGAAGCGAGCGGCAGAGGCCCTGACCATTCGGCCAGAGTTCGTGGTGGTTGACGGCAACCGCTGTCCCGACTGGGACTTGCCATCATGCAGTATCGTCAAAGGCGACAGCAAGGTGGCGGCCATCAGCGCGGCTTCCATTCTGGCGAAGGTGGTGCGCGACCGTGATATGTGCGCGCTGGACGATCTCTGGCCTGGCTACGGTTTTTCCGCGCACAAAGGCTATGGCACCCGGCAGCACTTAACGGCTTTGGCTCAGCTCGGACCCTGTCCCGCGCACCGGATCAGCTTCAAACCGGTGACGGCCTGTCTACAAAGACCACATCGATCGACGGATAGGGTCACTTAACGTGCTAAACCCGTTGCATGCTTCTCTTTGGTGCAGGAAAATCCGAGATGATTTCTTAGGTCACTGGCGCGCATGGGTGGATGGCTGAACAATGAATGACGAGCATAAAAACACAGGAATACTCGGACCGTTGCCAGGTGATGATAGTGCAAGCATAGTGGGGTGCGGGAAATGACTTACGCGCAAATCACCGGCTGGGGCGCCTGTTTACCGCCGGCGCGGCTCAGCAATGACGAAATTGCTACCTTCATGGATACCTCCGACGGTCTGACATGAAGTTAAAG
>DLXZ01000261.1:14759-15241 GCA_003448675.1 Porticoccaceae bacterium | reverse complement strand
GGTCTGGTGTTTGCGGCCTACAGCGGCGCTTCCCTGGCGCCCTTGGGCAACGGTGGCCGCTATGATCACGTGGGCGAGGCCTTTGGCCGACCCAGGCCGGCCACCGGTTTTGGCGTTGATCTGGGTCTGCTGGCTTCACTGGTCGAGCAGGAAGAGGAAATTACGCCGGGAATATACGTGGCGGCCACGGAGCGGGAGGATATTCTGGCGGAAGTGGAACGCCTTCGAGAGCAGGGTGAGCGTGTGGTGAATGGTTTTAGCGACCAGCAGCCGAATTTTCAGGAATTACACTGTGATCGTGAGCTGGTCGAAACGGCGGAAGGTTTTGAATTGCGGGCGGTTGAAGCCTGAACGTGTTTGGAAATACCTGAGACGTGTTTGGAAATAAAAGTCTTATGAACCGAAACCTGTGGAAATAACTATGGGTAAGAATGTAGTAGTGCTCGGCACACAGTGGGGTGACGAAGGTAAGGGCAAGATCG
>DLXZ01000261.1:13666-14545 GCA_003448675.1 Porticoccaceae bacterium | reverse complement strand
GAAGGCAAGGGCAAGATCGTTGATCTGCTGACCAACCGAGCCAGCATGGTGGCCCGTTTCCAGGGTGGCCACAATGCCGGTCATACGCTGGTTATCGAGGGAGAGAAAACCGTCCTGCATTTGATCCCCTCGGGTATTTTGCGGGAAGGTGTGCAGTGTCTAATCGGCAATGGTGTGGTGTTGGCGCCCGATGCCCTGCTCAAAGAGATCGCCGAACTCGAAGCCAAGGGTGTGCCTGTGCGGGAACGTCTGGTGTTGTCGCCGGCCTGCCCCTTGATTCTCCCCTATCATGTGGCCCTGGACAATGCGCGGGAAGCGGCCCGCGGTGCGGCTAAAATCGGCACCACCGGGCGTGGTATCGGCCCGGCCTATGAGGATAAGGTGGCCCGTCGAGGTCTGCGTCTGGGCGATATGTTTGATCGCGTGAGTTTCCCGGAGCGGTTGCGGGAAGTGATGGAATACCACAATTTTGTGCTCACCCAGTATTACGGCAGTGAAGCCTGTGATTACTCCGAAGTGCTGGCGCTGGCCGAAACCTGGGCTGAGCAGCTGGGACCCCTGGTTGGTGATGTGACCGGGAAACTGCACGAAGCCCGGGAGGCAGGCCGCGATATTCTTTTTGAAGGCGCTCAGGGCTCGCTGCTCGATATCGACCATGGCACCTATCCCTATGTGACTTCCTCCAATACCACCGCCGGTGGAACCGCGACCGGTAGTGGTTTTGGTCCCCTGTTTCTCGATTACGTGTTAGGCATTACCAAACCGTATACCACCCGTGTCGGTTCCGGGCCCTTTCCCACGGAGCTGTTTTGCGAAGTGGGTCGGCATCTGGCCGAAAAAGGTCATGAATTTGGCGCCACCACCGGGCGCCAGAGCACA
>DLXZ01000261.1:12694-13414 GCA_003448675.1 Porticoccaceae bacterium | reverse complement strand
CGGTGGCGGTGCGCCAGGCCGCCCGCGTCAACAGTATTTCCGGTTTGTGTCTGACCAAGCTCGATGTGCTGGATGGCCTGGAGCAGGTCAATATCTGTACTGCCTATCAGAGCTGTGACGGCGGCACACTGGCGCCTTTGAGCGCGGACGATTATGAGCAATTGCAGCCGGTTTACGAAACGTTGCCGGGTTGGAGCGAATCCACGGTGGGTATCAAACGGGTCGAGGATTTGCCCGCTAACGCTCGCGCCTATATCGTCAGAATCGAAGAACTGACCGGCGTGCCCATCGATATTATTTCCACCGGCCCGGACCGAGTGGAAACCATCGTGTTGCGCCATCCCTTCGAAGCCTGATCATTACTGCTGGTTGAAATTCCGCCCCGCTCTGATGGGGCCTCAAGCATTTGAAGCGCTGTTTTATTGACCGAATGTTAGACAGGGGTTAACTTGTCTCGCTCGGGGCAGGCTGCATTTGCGGTGTTTACAGACAGTTTTAGAAGCAGTTCTTACCGATCATCTTGCCGACAGTTTTACAAATTATAAAAGGGTAATTTTATGAGTATCAGGGGGAAGGCGTATATCGCCGGCATCTACGAACATCCTACCCGGGAGGCGATGGACAAGACCGTACCGCAACTCCATGCGGAGGTGGCCAAGGGCGCTCTGGAAGATGCGGGTCTGACAAAGAATGACGTTGATGCCTACTACTGTGCCGGCG
>DLXZ01000261.1:3550-12374 GCA_003448675.1 Porticoccaceae bacterium | reverse complement strand
TCGTCCTATGTGCTGCATGTGAATCATGCGGCCCAGGCCATTGCCGCCGGCCATTGCAAGGTGGCTTTGATTACCTTGGCCGGTCGCCCACGGGCCGACGCCAAGGAAAACTACCGTACTCGCCCTGGCGGCGGCGCTCCGGCTGAATATGGCTTTGAAGCGCCGTTTCGGCCAACGATTACGAATATGTATGGCATGGCGGCCATGCGACATATGCACGAATACGGCACCACCAGCGAACAGCTGGCCTGGGTGAAGGTGGCGGCGTCCCACCATGCGCAGTACAACGAGCATGCGGTGTTGCGCGATGTGGTCACCGTTGAGGATGTACTCAATTCACCCATAATTTCTGATCCCCTGCATCGTCTGGATTGCTGCGTGGTCAGCGACGGCGGTGGCGCCGTCATTGTGGTGGCGCCGGAAGTTGCGAAGGAACTGAAGCGACCCGCGGTTCGTGTGCTGGGCGCTGGCGAGGCGCCCAAGCATTTGAATGGCGGCAAAGTGGACCTCACATTCTCTGGCGCTCGCTGGTCAGGCCCCACCGCCTTTGAAGAGGCCGGGGTGACGCCCGCTGATATCAAGTACGCATCGATCTATGATTCCTTCACCATTACCGTGGTAGAAACCCTCGAGGATCTGGGTTTCTGCGCCAAAGGTGAAGGCGGTAAGTTCGTTGCTGACGGTAACCTTATTTCCGGCGTCGGCAAGCTACCTTTTAATACCGATGGCGGTGGCCTGTGTAATAACCACCCCAGTGATCGTGGCGGCATTACCAAGGTGATCGAAGCTGTTCGTCAACTGCGTGGTGAAGCCCACCCCAAAGTTCAGGTGCCCAATTGCGACGTGGCGTTGGCTCATGGTACCGGTGGCCTGCTGGGCTCGCGTATGGGCAGCGCCACACTAATTATGGAGAGGGCGGACGCATGAGTGATAACAGCAAACCCAAAGTAAAAGCACCGCGAGTCAATCACGAAACTAAAGCCTTCTGGGATGCCACTGGCGAAGGCAAGCTGCTGGTTAAAAAATGCAATGACTGCGGGGAGAACCATTTTTATCCGCGCAGCCTGTGTCCTTTTTGTTTCAGTGACAATACTGAATATCTGGAAAGTGCCGGGCGTGGCGTTATCTACAGTTACAGCGTGACCCGCAGAACCAAGGAGCCCTGGGCCATTGCCTATGTGACCCTGGAGGAAGGTCCCACAATGATGACTAATATTATCGATTGTGACTTCGATAATCTGAATATTGGTCAGTCTGTGGAAGTGGCTTTTGTCGATACCGGCGAGGGCACGGCGGTACCCTTTTTTCGACCGGTGTAAAAAGCGCCAGATTCAAACCCTGCCGGTCAGCTTTGATTGGCAGTGTTTGTATGTTTTTCGATGTCTTCCAGAAAGTTTCTCAACAGCGCATTAAAGACTTCTGGCTGATCCAGATTGGCGGCATGGCCGGCGTTGTCGATGATCTCTTTGCGCACATTGGGAATTTTTCGGGCCATGTAATTCGCCGCGCCCAGGAACTCCTGGTCGTCGGCACCTACCAATACCAGCACCGGTACCTTGATATTGCCGAGGTTGTCGATCATGCGCGCGTCTTGGTGGGTCATAATACCCCGCGCGGCGTGAATCAGGCCCTGTACGTCCCGATGCCATTCCGCGTGCACCTCATTGCTTTTTGACAGTGCCGCCAGGCCCTTGCGTTCCAGCGACGCGGCGGTGCGTTCGCAGCCCTGGTTCCATTGCTCGCGGACCCGGTCGTTGCGAAAGCCTGGCCCACTGTTAAGAATGGCCATGGCCAACACCCGCTCCGGGTAGGCGAGCTGAAACTGGAAACTCATCACACCGCCCAGCGAATGGCCGCCGATTACGGCCCGCTCCAGGCCGCAGGTATCCAGGATGGCGGCCATGTCATCGACCGTGTGTTTGACGCTGTAGAGCGTGGGGTCGGAGGGGCAGTCGCTGCGGCCATGGCCGCGCAGGTCCCAGGTGATAATCCGGTAGTTTTTTTTCAGTGCGGTAACCTGAAGGGCCCACATTGGGGTCGCGGCAGCATGCCCGTGGCTTAGTATTATGGGCAGGCCCTGCTCCGGACCCTGAATATCGTAGTAGATATTAACGCCGTCACGGTCGATCAGGGGCATTGCTGGAGTTCCTTATAAAAACCGCTACCTTAGCGGCTTTCCTACCTCGGCGCGATGGTGATCTGGATTACTCTTCAAGCCTCCGCCACTTGAATTTTTCCCGATAGGGATTATGGTTAGTGACCTCTACGGAAGGTTTTAGCATTTTTACGTGATCGCAAAGCAAAAAAAGATTGTTCTCTGCATGCTGCTGACCCTGGTGAGCCAGGTGTTTGCGGTGGCTGCGATTGCCTGTGTGTCCGTTGAGACGATGGCCAGCGTGGTCACCGTTGGTGATTCAACCGCCATGTCCCACCACAACCATGTGTCAGATGGCAACGAGCCTGCTCGAGAATGCTGCGAGGAGTCGACCTGCGTAGCGGCCCACTGTTTTAACTCCGTGACCCTTGTTGTTGATTTGCCGCATTTTGACATCAGTGAAATGGCCGGGCTTTCGCGGTCCGAATATTCAATTGCCTACCTCAACGCCGAGCTCAACGCCCTCCTGCGTCCCCCTATATCCCGCTGATACAGCGTCAGTGCGCCTGAATTTCGGCCACTGATCACAAAACTGTTCGCGGGAGCCTCTAGCTCCCTCATATCAACCTCCGGGTTTATCCCGCGTGGGAGCGCTTATGAAACTCTTTAACGATCATCTGTGGGGTGTTGCCCTGCTTGGTTTCGCGTGCGTCTGTCCGGTTTATGGGCAAATTCCATTAAGTCTGGAACAAGCGATTTCTCTGGCTCACAAACATGACCCCTGGCTCGAAGGCAGTCATCACCGCGAACAGGCGCTCACCGCGCGCGGCATCGCGGTTGGGGAGTTACCAGACCCTCGAGTATCGCTGGGACTCGCTAACCTGCCAGTGGACAGTCTCGAGTTTGATCAGGAGCCGATGACCCAGTTCAGGGTAGGGGTCTCCCAGACTTTTCCCAGAGGCGATAGCCAGGCCCTGCAGCGCAGGCAGTTGGAGCAATTGCGCGACCAGCAGCCCCATATGCGCAGGGACCGCGAAGCCACGATCCGCCTTGAAGTCACGCAACTGTGGCTTGAAAGCTATCGTCACCGCGAGGCGATTCGTCTGATAGATAGAGACCGGGCCTTGTTTGAACACCTGGCGGACGTAGCTGAAGCCAGTTACACCAGCGCCCTGGGCCAGACCAGCCAGCAGGACCTGGTGCGCGCCCAGCTTGAACTGACGCGCCTGGATGATCGACTGGCGGTTCTGCAATCCCGCCGTGAGGCGGCTCGCGCGCAATTGTCGGAGTGGGTGATTACCCGTTCGCTGGAAGGTTTCACGATCAGCGATGCCTTGCCGGATTTGTCTCTGGTGTTGCCGGAACTGCTGAGCGAGCAGGGCGGTGAGGACCCGCGTCTTAGACAGTTATTGCTGACCCACCCAAGGATTCAGGCTATCGATCAGAAAATCGTCGCCAGCAGCACCAGCATCGATCTGGCGCGACAAAAATATAAACCGCAATGGGACCTGAATGCTAACTATGGTTACCGGGATAATGACCCAGTGGGGCGAGATCGTAGCGATTTCCTGTCAGTAGGCGTGAGTTTCGACCTACCCTTATTCACCACCAACCGTCAGGACAAGGAAGTGGACGCCGCCACTGCCAGCGCAGCTGCTGCGAAAACCGAACGCGCACTGGCTTTGCGATCCATGCGGGCTGGATTTAAAGCGGCTAAATCCCGTTTATTGCGACTAAGCCAGCGCAAGACGCTGTACGAGAATCGCCTGTTGCGGGAAATTCATGATCAGGCCGAAGCGTCGCTGATGGCCTACACCCATGACGCCGGTGATTTTGCGGAAGTCGTCCGCGCCCGTATCGCCGAGCTGAACGCTCATATCGAGTTGCTGAATATCGATATCGAGCGTTTAAAAACCATCGCTGAACTTAATTATTTTCTGGTCGCTGGCCGGGATGGACAGAAAAAGGGACAGGGCCATGAAAACTAAACCACTGTTTTTCGCCGCACTGAGTGTGCTGGTGATTATCGCCATGTTATTCCCGCGACCGGATACGGAAGATGCCGGCGAGGGGCAGGCAGAGCAGAAACCCCTCTATTGGGTGGCGCCCATGGACCCGAACTACCGGCGGGATCAACCGGGTAAATCACCCATGGGAATGGACCTGGTGCCGGTCTATGAAGATGCTGATGAGCAGACCGCAGGTGTAGTGTGGATTTCTCCGGACGTGATCAACAACCTTGGCGTACGTGTGATGAACACGAAATTTCGCGTCTTGCAGTCCGAGATTACCACCGTCGGTTACGTGCAGTATGACGAAGACCAGCTGGTACATATTCATCCCCGAGTCGAAGGCTGGGTGGAAAAACTCTATGTCAAAACCGCCGGCGATCCGGTTGAAAAGGGTCAGCCCCTGTATGAGCTGTACGCCCCGCAACTGGTGAATGCCCAGCAGGAACTGGTGCTCGCTCTTAAGCGCAACAATACGCAACTGGTGGCCGCGGCGGAGGATCGTCTAAAGGCGCTACAAATAGACTCCAGCGTGATTGATCGGCTTAAACGTGATCGCAGGGTCAGCCAAACCCTGACTTTTTACGCCCCGCAATCCGGGGTGGTCGACAACCTGAATATCCGCGAGGGATTTTTTGTTAACCCGGGCACGACCCTGATGTCGGTGGGCGCCCTGGACACCGTCTGGGTAGAGGCTGAAGTGTTTGAACGCCAGGCGGCGCTGGTGAAAGTGGGTTTGCCAGTGACCATGACCCTGGATTATCTGCCGGGAAAACAGTGGTTGGGCGAAGTCGATTACGTCTATCCCACTCTCGACCCAAAAACCCGCACAGCGCGTGTGCGCCTGCGTTTTTACAATCCAGACAGTTTGCTTAAACCCAATATGTTCGCCCAGGTGGTGATACACGCCACTGCCAGCGAACAGGTGCTGAGTGTGCCACGGGAAGCGCTTATTCGCACCGGCAGGCAGGATCGTGTGGTGCTGGCGTTGGGTAAAGGGCGATTCAAGTCGGTGGCAGTGAAGCCAGGGCGGATGGATAACGACTATGTGGAAATCATCGAGGGCCTGGAAGCCGACGAGCGTGTTGTCACATCGGCACAGTTTTTACTGGATTCCGAGTCCAGCAAAACCAGTGATTTCCGTCGTCTGAACCATAACAGCAATATGTCCGATACGGGGGAGCAATTACCAGTAGTCGATGCGGGCCGTCGTGCCACCGTCGCGGGTACGATTGAGCGCGTGGATAAAAAATCCCGCCGACTGAGTATTTCCCACGAGCCTATCGTTAAGTGGAACCGACCCGCCATGACCATGGACTTTATGGCATCCGAGAGACTCGACCTTGAAGCAATGCAAGTGGGGGATGACATTCGTTTTACCTTTGAGATTGTCGGTGGGGATTTCGTTGTTGTAGACCTGCGTCGGGTTCCGTTGAGAGATCCGCAACAAGCCACTAAGGACAGTCGGCATTGGGAGCACGGTGATGATTGAGTCGATTATTCGCTGGTCCGTTGCCAACCGGATTCTTGTCCTGCTGGCAACGGCGGTGCTGGTCATTGGTGGGGTTTTTTCCCTGAAAAATACACCTGTCGACGCCATTCCCGATCTGTCTGATGTCCAGGTGATTATCAAAACCAGTTATCCCGGCCAGGCGCCCCAGGTGGTCGAAGATCAGGTGACCTATCCATTGACGACGGCGATGTTGTCCGTGCCCGGCGCCGTCACCGTGCGGGGTTTCTCATTTTTTGGGGATTCCTATGTCTATGTGATTTTTAACGAGGACACCGATCTCTACTGGGCTCGCTCGCGGGTACTTGAATACTTGAGTCAGGTGTCACCGTCGCTGCCCACTAACGCCCGGCCTCAATTGGGGCCGGATGCCACCGGCGTTGGCTGGGTCTACCTCTACGCACTGGTGGACAAAAGCGGCCGGCACGACATCAGTCAGCTGCGCTCGCTGCAGGACTGGTATCTGAAATACGAACTGCAGTCCGTGCCAGGCGTATCGGAAGTGGCGACCGTGGGTGGCATGGTCAAGCAATATCAGGTGATTGTTGACCCCGAAAAACTACGCGCTTTCGAAATGCCCCTGGCTCACGTGCAAACGGCCATCCTGCGCGCCAACCAGGAAGTCGGGGCATCGGTGGTGGAGCTGGCCGAAGCCGAATACATGGTACGGGCCTCGGGCTATATTAAAAACGAAAGCGATCTGGCCAATATTCCCCTTGGCGTTAACGAAAACGGCGCACCTCTGCGCTTGAAAGATCTGGCGGATATCCGACTCGGGCCGCAGATGCGCCGGGGTATTGCCGAACTCAATGGTGAAGGCGAAACCGTTGGCGGAGTGGTAGTGATGCGCTATGGCGATAATGCCCAGCAAACCATCGCAAGCGTCAAAGCCAGACTGGAACAGCTTAAACAGGGGCTACCCCGGGGCGTGGAGGTGGTTCCTGTCTACGACCGCTCCGACCTGATTGAACGAGCGGTACGCAACCTCTGGGAGAAATTGCTGGAAGAGTTTGCCGTGGTTGCGCTTGTGTGCGTGGTCTTTCTCTTTCACGTGCGCTCGTCACTGGTGGCCATTATCAGTTTGCCGGTGGGCATCCTGACCGCTTTTATTGTGATGTATATCCAGGGTATCAACGCCAATATTATGTCGCTGGGGGGTATCGCCATTGCCATTGGCGCCATGATTGACGGCGCCATCGTGATGATTGAAAACATGCACAAGCACCTGGAAAAAACGCCACTTACCAGGGAGAACCGCTGGCGTATCGTCGCGGACTCAGCGTTGGAAGTCGGTCCGGCGCTGTTTTTCAGTTTGCTCATTATCACCGTCAGCTTCGTACCGGTATTTGCACTGGAAGCCCAGGAAGGGCGCATGTTTTCGCCGCTGGCCTTCACCAAGACCTACGCCATGGCGGCTGCCGCGGCGCTGACCATTACCCTGGTGCCGGTGCTGATGGGCTATTTTATTAGCGGGAAGATACGGACAGAGGGGGAGAATCCCGTCAACCGTCTGCTGATTGGCGCTTATATGCCGGTTCTGGAAAAGGTACTGACTTACCCTAAAGTGACCATCGCTGTTGCGCTGGTATTGCTGGCCAGCACTTTATGGCCCCTCAGCAAAATCGGTAGTGAATTTATGCCGGCGCTGGATGAAGGCGACATTATGTATATGCCCACGACTTACCCCGGCCTATCTATCGGTAAGGCGCGGGAGATTCTGCAACAGACCGACAAGCTGATTCGTACAGTGCCGGAGGTGGATACGGTATTTGGCAAAATCGGCCGGGCGGAGACAGCGACCGACCCGGCGCCACTGACCATGATCGAGACGTTTATCCAGCTAAAAGATCGCGATCAGTGGCGTCCCGGCTTGACCACGCAGGCCTTGATCAAGGAGATGGATACCCTCCTCAAGCTACCGGGCCTGAGCAATAGTTGGGTGATGCCTATTAAAACCCGCATCGACATGTTGGCAACCGGTATCAAAACACCGGTGGGCATTAAAGTGGCGGGGCCGGACCTGAATGTTATTCAGGACATCGGCCAAAAGCTTGAAATGATTCTGGCCAAGGTGGCGGGCACCGCCTCTGTGTATGCCGAAAGGGTCGCGGGTGGCCGCTATATCAAGGTGGATATCGATCGGGAAAAAGCCTCGCGTTTTGGTTTGAATATCGCCGATGTCCAGCAGGTTGTGGCCACGGCCATCGGGGGCATGAATGTCAGTCAAACCGTGGAGGGGCGGGAGCGCTACCCGATTAGTATCCGTTATCCCCAGGCTTACAGAAATTCGCCGGAGCAAATGGCGCTGCTACCGGTGGTGACCGCGACCGGACAGCGGATCGCTCTGGGCGATGTGGCCAGTATTTTTATCGAGGACGGCCCACCCAGCATAAAAAGCGAAAACTCCCGTATCAATGGCTGGACCTTTATTGACATCGAGGGTGTTGACGTTGGTAACTACGTTGAGCAGGCCATGGAGGTCGTGGACCGGGAGCTGGATCTGCCAGCCGGGTACTCACTGGACTGGTCAGGGCAGTATGAATATATGCTGCGCGCCAAACAAAAACTCACCTACGTGGTACCCCTGACGCTGGCGATTATTGTGCTGCTGTTATTTATGAATTTTCGTCGTTTCCCCGAGGTGGCGATATTGATCACCTGCCTGCCTTTTGCCCTGGTGGGCAGTGTCTGGCTGATGTACGGGCTGGGCTTCAATTTCTCCATTGCCGTGGGCGTGGGTTTTATCGCCCTCGCTGGTGTCGCTGTTGAAACCAGTGTCATTATGCTGGTTTACCTTAACCAGGCGTGGCAGCGAGCCGGGCTGGGAGAAGTGGAGCAGTGGACGAAGGAAGAATTAAAATCGACGGTTATTAACGGCGCGGGCCGGCGTGTGCGCCCCGTGACCATGACAGCGCTTGCAACCATTGGAGGTCTACTGCCCATTCTCTTGGGATCTGGAACGGGCGCCGAAGTGACCAGTCGTATCGCCGCACCCATGGTGGGGGGGATGGTTAGCGTATTATTACTGACTTTGCTGGTGTTGCCGGCAGCGTTTTTACTCTGGAAAAATTTTGCTGGCAAGGCGTGAATATAGGTCAGTTAGTTAACACTGGCTGGTTATGCACGCTGTCGCTTTTGGTTACGTTGGGGGGTGCCGACACCTGGGTCAAAGCCATTCGGCTGCTAGTGTGCTTCAAGAAAAAGCCGGGC
>DLXZ01000261.1:1508-3286 GCA_003448675.1 Porticoccaceae bacterium | reverse complement strand
CAAAAGCCGGGCGTACTTATTCCCGGTAGTAAGTCCAAGGCCTTAAAAGGAAGTAGGTAAAAATAAAATGCCGCGCTTTGAAAGGGAAGGAAAGACGGACAGCGGGCGATCCTCTGATAAGCGCAGGTGGGTTTCAGACATCACATCGTTCAATAACGATCGAAGCAAAGGTGCTAGCCTTGTGAAATAAGTAGAAGTGTAAAATATTTCTTGTTCCGGAATTGTGGATCAAAGCCAGCGAATATGACAAACTCCACGCCCTTCCTGGGTCAAGTAAAGGACTAACTTGCGCGAGAATAGACAACAAGGCAGAACGAGGTTGTTAAAGCTGGTCCGGGTCAAATCCGAGGAAGACCAGAGGCTTTTTGGCTTTATCGGAGATATCTCCTTTGGCGGCATGATGATCAACACGCACAGGGAAGTTAAAGTAGGAAGCCACGTCAGCCTTAGTATCGAATTACCTCAGGATATTTCCCAGCAGCCTCTCGGTGTCCGAGCCGAGATTACCTGGGTTGATGAAGGCGATAGTCGGGACTCCCGCGATTGTGGGTGTCGTTTTGTTGCCATCAAAAAAGCTGACCGGGACGCTTTGCTTGAAATGGCCCGCAAGTACCCGATGGGAGAAGAGGAGCTTTAGCAGTGGCTCGGGTCCGATGAGGGGCGCGCTGTGAACTGGAAGGTCGCCATTTCTGCTAATCGTTGTTAAGAGTGTTGTCGTTGTAGGGAATTTTGCCAGGTGCGCGCGCATCGTTGGCGTCGATACCGTAGGGCGGCCAATCGAAGAGCTCAACCTCCGTTGCGATAAGTTTCTCTTGCAGGCTCCGAGCCCCAACCGTTATACCCATGGGAATGACGTGAGGTGAGTCGAGCAACCCTTGCACCTGCCGCCAGTCAACGTTGTATAAAATACCCTCATTGACGCCTGCCTCAAGATAGGGGGCAATCGCCAGTATCGCTTTCATAAAAGTGTTATCCGGGATTTCATACTCCGGGACTATTCGATAGTTTGCCATTACCAAACTGTTGTCCAGCAGCCCGAATACGTAGGGTTCATTGACTACCCGTACGGGTGTACCGGTTTCGATTCGTGGAAAGATCTCTTGCGCGTCCTCCGGATACAAATGCAGGCATCCGTGGCTAACACGCATGCCCACTCCCCATGGTCGGTTAGTGCCATGGATAAAAATGCCCTGAAATCCGGTTTGAATCGCCAGCATGCCCATGGGGTTATTCGGGCCAGGCGGAAAATAGGTTGGAAAATCCCGCTCGCCCTCCTCAAGTTTTTCCTGGCGAATGGAGGGCGGCACAAACCAGGCTGGATCTTTATACTTGCCCACTATCGTTGTTTTCCCTAATGGCGTCGACCATCCCTCTCTGGCGATACTGACGGGGTAGGTAATGACCTTGGCGGTTTCCCCTTTTCGTGGTTTGGGAAAATAGAATAATCGCCGTTGGGGTATGTTTAAAATCACCCCCTCCCAGGGTTTTGGCGGCAGAATAAATTGTGTTGGCACCACCACTTTCACACCGCTGCCGGGCACCCAAACATTTACCTCGGGGTTTGCCCAGGTAATTTCGTGGTGCCCAACATTAAAATGGCGGGCAATATCGACTAAGGTATTGTCGGGGCTGGGCAATACTACGCGGAGGGAGCCGACCACTGTCGAGCCGTCCTGGGGTAGGTTAAAAGTTGCCGCCTGACAAAGGAGGCCTAAGCAGAGTAGGTAGCCGGTCAGAACCATTCGGCTCAGGTAGCCTGGGACAAATTCTGCTTTCAT
>DLXZ01000261.1:0-1167 GCA_003448675.1 Porticoccaceae bacterium | reverse complement strand
GTCATTTGCCGAACAGAAAAGCTGAATGTAAATGCGTTCCATTGGGTAGCAGGGCCCGTCCGGGTCAACTATGGATCAGCTGAATAAACGGATAAATAGTTGAGTCTCAGTTTCACCGTATTTTCGTAGTGACTTGGCCACAAATGATGATATCAGCTCTCGTTTTTAGCCTTTTCGATGCCAAACTTTACCGTGGGACCTGCGTAAAGCATAGAACAAAATATATGAAAAGTTGGCTTTTCTTGGCTTTGTTGCTAGCGGGAGGTATGCCACTCGTAGGCTATTCCGAACTCTCCTCTTCGGAATCGCCTCAAGAACCCGGGCTGCCTACCCTTGATTACAAATGGATATTGATTGACACAACACACCGCACGTTGACGCTAATGCGAAAGGACGAGGCGGTCCTTTTCTTTAAAAATATCTCTATTGGGCGCGGTGGAAGTTCTACCCTGCACATGCAAGGGGATGACACTACACCAAGAGGCAGCTACCGAATTATATCCAAAAGCATCAGCAGCCAATACAAGCTGTTCATTGGCTTAAATTACCCCACTGATGAACATGCTGAATTGGCGTTGGACGAAAATAAAATAACACCCGTTCAATACAACGCCATAGTGCGTGCGAATAAGTTGGGATTGAACCCGCCCGATACTACCCCTCTTGGTGGAGCCATAGGTATCCACGGTATCGGCGATGGAGACCTTGCCATCCACCGGCAGTTTAACTGGACCCACGGTTGTGTCGCGCTGGAAAACGATCAGATTATTGAGCTGAACCTCTGGGTCGAAGTAGGAATGCGAGTACAGATTTACTAGGTAAGTACTAAATAAATAGCCTGTACTCGCTTGGCTTAACGGTCGACCAGGTGTTATTTCATCATCGTCTTTTTAAACATACGATCGATCTTCTGGTCTGTTTCGTTTGCTTTCGCTTCGGCGTTTTTCGCGCTCGCATTGGCTTGTTGGGCAAGGGTTGTGGCCTCTGCCGCGCTTCGTTGTGCGGCGTCCGCGGCCTGCCTGGCGCTATCGGCGCTTGCCTGAGCGCGCTCCGCCATCGCCCTTACTTCGGCCAGATCTCCATTGCTTGCACATCCGGTGATACCTAAAACTACTAGAACAGCTAGACAAGTTGATTTTTTCATTACATCCACTCCTTTGCGATTTT
>DLXZ01000238.1:3900-5104 GCA_003448675.1 Porticoccaceae bacterium | reverse complement strand
GAAACCCAACTGCCCCGATAACCGATAACGGATACAGAGATAACCCGAGCATGAAGACACTCACCCGGGAATATGGGCTGATCGAAAGCCCCAGTGAGGATCAGCAACGAGGGTTTAATTTTAGTGATGGAGTGCCTGTTGCTCGAGCGCAATTCAAATTGCCTGGGTTCAGGCTATGACTCAACGCCAAACCACAAAACCACATCGCGCTAAAACGGTAAAAACATCATTAGTAATGCGCTCTAGGCAGGCAAATCAAAATATCTCGCGTTATTCCAGCCTATTGCTTCATCGCACAGCGCTCAAAACCGCCACGAATGCTTTGACAAGAAAAGATGGTATCGTTTTGTTTAAGCTTTTTGTCATCAATAAACAGCTTGGCTTTTTTTAATCGCTCCGATCAATAGGATCGCGGCAAACCCAATTCGCGTTCCGCAATATAATTCAATACCATCTCACTATTGAGGGGCGCGGTGCGAAACAGGCGCACCACGGGATAGATATCGAAGATGCCATATTCCTTGGTAAAACCATTGCCACCAAAACACTGCAGGGCAGAATCCACGGCTAAAATCCCAGCTTCCGAAGAAGCATATTTCGCCATATTGGATTCGGTACCGCAGGGTTCGCCCCGGTCGAACAGCCAGGCGGCCTTGCGCATCATCAAGGAGGCCAGTTCAACATCGGTTTTTGCGCGCGCCAGGGGGTGTTGCAGGGCCTGGTAGGCGCCGATCGGACCATTAAATACAACGCGGTCATTGGCGTATTCCACTGCCCTGTCCAGGGCATAACGCCCCAGCCCAGTGCACACTGCGCTGATAATAATGCGTTCGGGATTCAGGGACTCGAACAGGATTTCAAAACCCCGATCCAGCTCACCGATAATGTTTTCCGGGCCGACATCCACATCATCGAAGAACACCATATATTTGTCTTCCGGCACTTCGATGCTGATATCAATGGGGTGTACCGAGATCCCTTTGGCCTTGGTATCCACTAATACCAGGGTGAAGCCATCGGTTTTTCGCTGCACATCCTTGAGGGCGGTACTGCGAGTGACCACAATCATGTACTCAGCGCATTCGGCATCGGTAATAAAAGTTTTTCTGCCATTGAGCGTGTAGCGGCCGGGTTTTTTTGCCGAGCGAGTCAAGCTGGTGACATTAATGGTATTGGTGCCGGCGTCGGCTTCGGTGACCGCGAA
>DLXZ01000238.1:457-3636 GCA_003448675.1 Porticoccaceae bacterium | reverse complement strand
CCCCATGGACATGGTGGCGCCGACGATCAGACTCAACAGAGGAATACCCTCGTTGGACAGCCCTTCCTGCAACAGGGCCATCTCCAACATGCCCAAACCCGCACCACCATATTCCTCGGCGACCATTAAACCAACAAACCCGTCATCCGCCGCTTGCTGGTACATCTCGGCGGGAAAAGCATGCTGACGGGCTTTTTCCACCCAGTACTTGCGGTCGAATTTCTTGACCAGGCTTTTGCCGTACTCATAAATCATCCGCTGTTCGTCGGTGATTTGAAAATCCATGGGCTATTGTTCCCTGATGTATTATCGGCCAGTTTACGATGCGGACAAGGTTTAACGAAATATATCCAGGTTCCGACTCGCAGCGTTAATAATGCGAGCCTACACTTGTGAGGCCTACTTTAATAGGGCGTAGCGACTGTCGCAGGGAGGCTAGTAGGATCGGGGCAACCCCATACCCCGCTCGGCGATATTGTTAAGCACCATTTCATTATTCAGTGGCGCTACTTTTAACAGACGAGCAAAGGGATAGAGATCAAAAATACCATACTCCCGCGTGAAGCCATTGCCACCAAAGCACTGCAGAGAGGCATCGATGGCATTAACCGCCGCGGTCGAAGCGCCCAGCTTGGCCATATTGGCTTCCTCGCCACAGGGCAGTCGATTATCAAACAGGCAGGCACCCTTACGGGTCATCAACGAGGCCATCTCGATTTCGGTTTTGCTTCGGGCCAGGGGATGTTGCAGGGCCTGATAAGCACCAATAGGCCCGTTAAACACGACCCGTTCGTTGGCGTATTCCACGGCGCGGTCCAGGGCATAGCGCCCCATGCCACAGCACATAGCCGCCAGAATTAGTCTTTCCGGGTTCAGGGATTCAAATAAAATATCAAAACCTTTGCCCACTTCGCCGAGAATATCAGTGGCCGCCACACCCACGTCATCGAAAAAGATCTGGTACTGCTTCTCCGGCAGGGGAATGCTCAAATCAATGGGATGCATCTCGATACCCAGGGCTTTGGTATCGACAATCGCGATGGTGAAGCCATCGGTTTTACGTTTGACTTCCGTATGGGCGATATTGCGAGCCACTACCAACATATAGTCGGCATCGGCCGCATCGGTGATGAAGGTCTTCTGGCCAGTTAATTTGTAGCCGCCCTTACCGTCTTCCCTGAGCATGGTACTGGCGCGGATGGTGTTGGTGCCGGCATCGGGTTCGGTGATGGCAAAGCAAAAACGAATATCGCCAGCGCAACCGGCCGGCAGATATTTTCGTTTTTGCTCAGGCGTGCCGTGCTCACCGATGGGCCCCAAAGACATGGTGGCGCCCACCACCAGACTCTGCAGGGGGATGCCCTTGTCCGCCAGACCCTCCTGCAGGAGCACCATTTCCAGCATGCCCAGGCCAGCGCCGCCATCCTCTTCCGGCACCATGATGCCGACAAAGCCATCCTTAGCGACCTGCTGGTACATCAGGGTCGGGAACTCCCTTTTCTCCGCGCATTCCAGCCAGTACTCCCGCCCGAACTGCTTGAGCAGGTTGCCACCGTACTCGTAAATCATTTGCTGTTCGTGGCTGAGCGCGAAATCCATGACGGGCTCCCGGGGCAATCTGGCCTCGGCTTAAAGCTTAGTAGGAACGGGGCAGCCCCATCACATGCTCAGCAATAAAGTTCAGGATCATCTCGCTGTTAATCGGCGCGGTTTTGAGCAGGCGGGCTACCGGATACAGATCAAATATACCGTATTCCTTGGTAAAACCGTTACCACCAAAACACTGTAGGGAGGCATCGATGGCGTGCATGGCGCCTTCGGCGGCGGCGAACTTGGCCATATTGGCTTCGGCACCACATTGCTCACGCCGATCGAACAACCAGGCGGCTTTACGGGTCATCAGCGAGGCCATCTCCACCTCGGTCTTGGCCCGGGCCAGGGGATGTTGCAGGGCTTGATAAGCGCCAATAGGGCCGTTAAAAACCACTCGCTCGTTGGCATATTCCACGGCTTTTTCCATGGCGTAACGGCCCAAACCATTGGCGACGGCGGCGAGGATAATCCGCTCCGGGTTAAGGGACTCGAACAGAATTTCAAAACCCTTGCCTACTTCGCCGAGAATGTCCTCGGGACCGATCTGCACATCATCAAAAAACACCTGGTATTGCCACTCGGGGATGGGGATGCTCACGTCGATGGGATGCATTTCCACGCCCGGCGCCTTGGTGTCGACAATGGCAATGGTGAAACCATCGGTTTTGCGCTCCACTTCGGTGTGAGCGATATTACGAGTGACCACCAGCATGTAATCCGAACCAACGGCATCAGTAATAAAGGTCTTGCGGCCATTGAGCTTGTAACCACCCTTTCCATCTTCCTTGATCATCGTGGTGGCGCGCATGGTGTTGGTGCCGGCATCGGGCTCGGTGATAGCAAAGCAAAAACGAATATCGCCAGCGCAACCGGCGGGCAAGTATTTCTTTTTCTGCTCTTCGGTACCGTGATCGCCAATGGGCGACAGGGACATGGTCGCACCCACCACCAGGCTCAGCAGCGGAATGCCGACGTTGGATAAACCTTCCTGAAATAGCACCATTTCCAGCATACCGAGACCAGCACCACCCCACTCCTCGGGCACCATAATGCCGACGAAACCGTCCTCGGCGACTTTTTTGTACATGGCCTCGGGAAATTCCCGCTTTTCGGCACAATCGACCCAGTACTCACGGGGAAAATCCTTAGCGAGATTCGTCCCGTACTCGTAGATCATTTGCTGTTCTTCGCTGATATTGAAATCCATCATTGTGTCTCTTTGCTCTGGAGTTACGTGTTTAAAAAAAACCGGGTTAATGTTGCACGCCCTAGTAGGAGCGCGGCATACCAAGCACGTGCTCGCCAATAAAGTTAAGAATCATCTCGCTATTGAGTGGCGCAGTCTTGAATAGGCGCACCATGGGGTAAATATCGAAAATACCGTATTCCCTGGTAAAGCCGTTGCCACCAAAACACTGCAAAGATGCATCCACCGCGTGGAGTGCAGCCTCGGCCGCGGCGTATTTCGCCATGTTCGATTCGCCGCCACAGGGTTGGCGACGATCAAATAACCAGGCAGCCTTACGGCTCATCAAGGAAGACAGTTCAATTTCGGTTTTGGCGCGGGCCAGAGGGTGTTGCAGGGC
>DLXZ01000238.1:0-248 GCA_003448675.1 Porticoccaceae bacterium | reverse complement strand
TGATAAGCGCCAATAGGGCCTTTAAAGACTGTGCGTTCGTTGGCATATTCCACTGCTTTGTTCATGGCATAACGGCCAACACCCACGCAAATCGCTCCTACCAGAATCCGTTCCGGGTTAAGGGATTCAAACAGGATGTCAAAGCCCTTACCGACCTCGCCAAGCACGTGCTCCGGACCCAGCTCAACATCATCGAAAAATACCTGATACTGCACTTCGGGAATGGGGATGCTTACCGGGATGGGGTG
>DLXZ01000161.1:7418-9157 GCA_003448675.1 Porticoccaceae bacterium | reverse complement strand
TGGGAAACAAGCCACTTATCCCCATTTCCTGAAATTCGGGTTCTCCTAAAAGAGTTACATTATTTAATCGAGCGCCATGATCGGGAAGAGCAAAATCAAAATATAATGGGTGTCGGTATCCATGCTGGGAAGCATAAAGCGTCAAGTAGGACGGTATTGGCGGACATAGAAAAGGAATTGGGGCAAGATGTATTGAAAAAGCCCGTAAATGCGGTGCCGATAATCCTTTCTGTATTTGAATGGCTCGCAAAACATATTGAAATTGATCATAAAAGTATAAGAACTAAAACCATAAAGGGGGAGGGCGCGTAAGATTGCCGTTAATCAGCATGATTCTGTGAGTTGGGTGTCGCGGTAGTCGTATGTGTCGTGGTAAGCAGTGGCCAAGTCAGTATTTAGAGTTTCAGAATCTGAGGCTGAAAAGCTTGTTAAACTTGCTAGACGTTATACTGGGGTTGCCCTTGATTCCGGGAGGCTTGATTTTATACAAGCGCGCCTCCTGCCGGTACTTAATGCATGTTCATTAGAATGTTTCGCAGACCTCATTCGGTTACTTGAGGTTGGTGAAAGCGATTCCATTAAAAATGCATTTATTGATGCAATTACAACGCACGAAACCTATTTCTATCGCGAACCTTCGGCTTTTACTCTGCTAAAAAATACCATAATTCCTCGTTATGTCCGTGACGGTCGTGGTCCTGTGTTGCGCATATGCTCGGCGGCCTGCTCAACGGGACAGGAGGTGTATAGTATTTGTATGGTGCTTGATGAGTTGTCGGGCATGCTAGACCAGGTACGCATACGGATCGATGGATATGATATTTCCGACGCATGCATTAGTACCGCCCGGCATGGTAGTTATACCGCCTATGAAGTCAATCGAGGGTTGTCTCTTGTGGACGTGAGCAAGTATTTTGAAAAAATAGGCAGCCGATATGTGATCGTAGAGCGGTTTCGACGCATGGCGAAATTTAAGACGCTGAACTTGCTTGGTGAGCTAGGTGCGATGCCAGCATACGATATAATCTTTTGTCGAAATATTATGAATTATTTTGAGTCAGGTGACCGTGTGCGGCTGTTCAGGAATCTCGCATCCGTAACTGTTCAGGGCGGTGTAATGATTGCGGGAGGAGCTGAAATCTTACCAAAAGAAATTAAAGAATTTGAGTCGCATCATGGCGATGGATGTGTTTATTATCAAAGGGTGTGAAATGTTTTAAATGGGTTGTCGCAAAAAGGTTTTTTAGGAGAACTTATGAAGGTTTTAATAGTTGACGACAGCGCTGTGATGCGATTGATGGTCAAAAAGATAGTAAAAGCGGCCGGATTTGATGCCGAATTTGTAGAAGCCGAAGATGGTATTCAGGGTCTTGAAAAAATAGAGTCGGAATCGCCAGGGCTAGTATTGTGCGATTGGAATATGCCAAACATGACAGGCATAGAGCTGCTAGAGAAACTGAGGGAAGTGGGTATTAGCGTCAATTTTGGTTTTGTTACAACCGAAGCATCTGAAGCGATGAGAACAAGAGCGCGCGAGGCGGGAGCAAAGTTTTTGGTATCAAAGCCCTTTACAGAGGAATCAATGAGGTCGGCATTGCAGCCATATTTTTAACTTGCGCTTGATTTTAGTCTTGTCAGGCATGCTGATTTCGCCGCAGTTCAATAATCGCTGCGCGTTAATGATTATACCCGTGTAAAAAAACATATAAAAATCAGGAAGGTATAGAATGGGGTATCAA
>DLXZ01000161.1:0-7314 GCA_003448675.1 Porticoccaceae bacterium | reverse complement strand
ATCAAGTTCCTAAGCTGGAAGAGGTGAAAAACATTTTGGGCCTGTTATTTGACGGACTGGAAGCGACCCAGATTGTTGACGAACCGGATGTCTCCGACGCGGAATGGATGTACGGCGTATTCATTGATGATGAAAATACTCCGGTCGCGATAATCGGATGCGAGAAAAAAGTTGCTGTCTATATGGGAGCGGCAATGACCATGATGGCGCCGGCTGTCGCGCATGAATTGGCCGATTCGGGCGATATCAGTGCGATGATAAATGACAGTATCTGTGAGGTGATGAATATCATGTCTAGACTGTTCATGTCGCAAGGTACGGGTCATTTGCGCTTTGGGAAATTAGAGTCGTACTCTACGCTGCCGACGGAAATAGAGTGCTTATTAAATACTGCGGATAAGAAAAGTGTTTATCAAATAAGTGTGAAAAAATACGGAGAAGGTATATTAAAATATTTCACAAATTGAGAATAAAGTTAAAACCAATCTAACAACACTTAGATATGTCGTACTTAATCATAAAAAGTACGATATATTGATGGAATCGTATACTTATAAGCAAATAAACGCTAAGTTGAGGTGTGGGGGATGACAGAAAATTCTGTACAGTCTAGAGCTGCTCCGTTTTGGGAGCGTGTCGAACGTGCGCTGAATAATTATAGTCTCGCCAATAGAATAGTCGGGACCACCTTTATACCCATAGTGTTGTTGATTGTTTTTTCCGCTAGCCAGTCGTATACGACCTATAGGGAATACCGAATTAATAAGGAGATACAGTATGTTGCCGGCCTGTCAATCGAATTAAGCAATCTGCTGCATGAGCTTCAAAAAGAAGAGGGGCTATCAGCCATTTATCTCAGTTCGTACGGGGATAGCGATGCAATAAATAGTTTGGTCGTTCAAAAAGAAATAACTAATCACGCTATTGATGCGTTCAAGGTGTCGGCGAGTGAGGAGAAACTCGGCTCATTGAATCGTGATTTGCATAAAGCATTACAATCGGTGCAGTCTGCGGTAGGGCAGCTGGACCAGGCTAGATCATATGTATTGAATGTGGATTTCGCAGCGGAACGTCAGAAGGATGAACGTATTGCCAATATGAGCTTCGTGGAGAGACAGGTTTTGCCGCCGCGGGTGTTTCCCATTGCCATCATGCAAAGAGATTACAGCAAGATGTACAGTGCGTTACTCAAGTTTGTGAGTGACATGAATCACGCCGTTTCCGACGCGGTGATTACACGACGAATTTCTGCATTGTTGGCGTTGATGCAGCTATTGGAGTTGAGCGGTAGTGAGCGCACCAGTGTTGCAATAGGGTTCTCATCAGGGTATTTCGATGCAGAGCGGTTTTCTGAATTTATGGAGTTGTTGGGGCAGCAAAAAGGCGCTGAAAAAGCGTATAAAAATTTAGCCGAAGACGAATTTTGGGATAGCTATGAGGCACTCTCCGTTGAATTGTCCACATCTGCGGTAAACGAAATTCGGATGATGATAGTTGATTTGGAAGGCGGTGATTTCGAGGATGCCGGCTATACTGCCGATGGGTGGTACGAGGCTTCGAGCCAGCGCATGAATATGATCAAGCAAGTGTCAGACACTTTGGCTGAGAAAATAAGCGAGCAGGCTGGCGGAAAGGCTGATAGAGCTTTTGTGATTGCGGTTATGTACGGTGTGATCGTGGCAATGGTTGCCTTGTTGTTCCTCGGTGCGCTAGTGATATCAAGGAGTGTTTCACGTCCTTTGTTGATGCTCAATAAGAAAATCGGGCAGTTGGCGGAAGGGCAACTTGACGTGGAAGTTCCTTATCAGAGCTATGGGGCAGAAATTGGCAGTATAGCGAAGGCTTTGGAAAACTTTAAGGAAAGTAATCTCGAACGGGCTAGATTGGAACAGGCCGCGCAAAAATCCGCTGAAGACCAGCGGTTGGGGGATGAAGACAGACGTGCTCGCCAGGAAAAATTAAGGGAAGAAGAAAGACAAAGAGAATTGCAGGTGGTGGCCGAAAGGGAGGCGAGGGCTCGCCGCTTAGAGGAACGTATTTCGGCATTTGACGAAATGATCGAGGAAAAAAATAGGGGTTTTGCCACGGCGATAGAGCAAATGGAAAAAGCTGCGATTAGAATGTCAGATTCAGCAAAGAAAATGGAAGCGCAAACCGTGGCTGCTACGCAGGATGCCGAAAAAACAGCTTCAAATGTCAGAACCGTGTCGTCCGCTACGGAGGAAGTGGCTTCCTCTGTATCAGAGATAAGCAATCAAATGGAACATTCTTCCTCAATTAGTAGTGACGCAATCACTAAAGTCGATGCGACAGCGGAAATTGCCGCGAGTCTCGCCGAATCCTCAAGAAATATTGGTAACGTTATCAACCTGATTAATGAAATCGCCGAACAGACCAATCTTTTGGCGCTTAATGCGACGATCGAGGCGGCACGAGCTGGAGACGCCGGGCTTGGATTTGCGGTGGTTGCGTCAGAGGTAAAGGAGCTGGCCAATCAAACAGCTAACGCCACTAACGACATCGTTGATCAGATAAGTCAAGTGCAGACTATCAGCGATAAAGTGGTCAAGACCATTTCTGAAACCAAAATGGCAATCCAGGAAAACTCTGAAGTGGCATTGAGCGTGAACGCAGCGACAGAACAGCAGAGCTACTCAACAAGGGAGATACTACATAATATACGCGAAGCTGCGAAGCTTACGGAGTCCGTCAGCGAACAGATAAAACACCTGAAGGAAGGTTCGCAGGAAGCCCTCAGCGGCTCTGTGCAAGTTCAAGAATCCTCTCAGAGTTTAACGGAAATCAGTCGAGGGCTGAGTAAAACCATCGAGGACTTTCTCCGTGATATTCGAGCTATTTAGGGCCAGGTCGCTCTCGATATAGAAATCCAGCAATACCGCCCAGAGACAGCAATTCAATCGATACGTTGGAGGTGTTAGCCGCATGTACTGCATGATCCACATGTTGGGGTGCGTGGCTTTCCAAACCTTGAATATGTACGAGATGCTTTAGGAGACTTTACATGTCACGGACATACGCACTCATTACCGGCGCCATCGGCGGGCTGGGTACAGCCATGACAAAGCGGCTGGTGGGAAAGGGCATTCCGGTTATCGGCTGTGACCGAAAAACGCCGGATGAACTGGAGGATTGGCGGCAAAGCGCGTTGACGCCAGAAGAAGCGGAGCAGGTCACCCTGTTTCCCCTCGACGTGACCAAGGATGAACACGTTAACGATCTGGCGGCTGAAATTGCCGGTCGCGGTATGCATGTGGCCTATCTGGTCAATAACGCCGGGATTCAGGGTTACGGCAAGCCCTGGGAGTTGGATACTAAAACCCATAACCGGGTTATACAGGTTAATATCAACGGCACCTTTTTCTGCACCCGGGCCTTTTCCAAGGCCATGGTGGATGCCGGCTTTGGGCGTATTGTAAACTTTGCTTCCCTCGCCGCTTATAATCCCCCGAGCGGACAGGCTTGTTACTCCGCTGCCAAGGCCGGCGTGCTAGGCTACACTCACTCGGTTGCCCTGGATCTCGCCCAGTACGGCGTTACGGTCAATGCCATGGCGCCAGGGTTGATTATGCACCAGGGTCTAGAGGGTGTGATGCCGGATCATGTATACCAGACCCTGATCAAGCAGGTGCCCATGGGGCGTGCGGGAAAGCCACATGAGATTGCCGCCACCGTTGAGTTTCTGCTCTCCGACGATGCCTCGTATATCACCGGGCAGACCTTTCATGTTAATGGCGGTTTATATATCCCGGGCTGATCACTTCGATCCTTCTGGATCGGGCAGCCTGAGAGGTGTTGGGGACGGCCGGTGGGCCAAAAGCCCGGCTGACAAAGCAGGCATAAATTGTGTGTGGACGTTTTGCAAACCATGTCCAGGACATGGGCCGCTGGGGGGATATTCTGGGTGACTGGCCCGATGAAGTTGCGGTGAGTTACAACATCGCACCGGGCGCGGATATCGCGGCGTTTACCAAGGAAGGGGGTGCCCCCATGCGGTGGGGTCTGGTGCCTGCCTGGTCAAAAACAGCCAGTACCCGGTATGCCACCTTCAATGCCAGATCTGAATCCCTGATCGGTAAGCCCGCCTTCAGGGGTGCATGGAATGATGGCCAACGTTGCCTGATTCCCCTGCAGGGCTATTATGAGTGGCAAACGCTTAACGGCGGCAAACAGCCTTATTACCTGTTTGTCGCCAGCGGCGAGCCTCTGGTCTGTGCCGGTTTGTGGGATCAGTGGGGTTCGGGTCCTGAGCAGTTTCAATCCTGTACCATGATCATCCGGGCGGCCAGCCCGGCGATTGCTTTTATCCATCCCCGGATGCCGTTATTCGTGCCGCTTTTCAATGCCAGGGAATGGCTGGAGGGCAAGCCCGACAGTTGTGCTGAGTTGCTAGGTCCCGATGTAACCCCAGCTAATGAGCTGGAGTTGGGCTATTACCCGGTCAGTCAGCAGGTGAATAATCCGCGCAACGAAGGTGCCGGGTTATGCGCGCCGCTGCTAGCCCGCTGACACCGGGGTGGCTAACGGGCTTGTTTTCCACGGTTGAATACCGACCGTTCGGTAACGCATACTGCCGGTCCCTTTTTTTAACTTACCAAATCACAACCCGGCGCTCTGAACCAGGTATTGGCTCGGAGACTGTCTGGGCGAACTAATCAGGAGAACAATGATGGGTAGCAGACTCGAAGGCAAAGTAGCCATTATCACGGGCGGCGCCAGCGGCATTGGTGAGGCCCACGCGCACCTTTACGCGAGTGAGGGCGCTAAGGTGGTGGTCACCGATATCCAGGAAGAACTGGGTGCAAACGTGGTGAGAGCCATTGAAGGCGAGGGTGGCGATGCGATTTTTGTGCGCCACGACGTCACCAGCGAAGTGGATTGGGCCAATGTCGTCAAAACCACGGTCGACCAATACGGTGCTATCACTACTCTGGTTAATAATGCCGGCGTGGCCAACTTCAGCGGCGTTGAAGAGGAGACCCTCGAAGGGTTCAACAGGGTGGTATCCATTTGTCAGACCGGTGTCTGGCTGGGTATGAAAGCCTGCATGCCCGAGCTGAAAAAGTCGGGCAATGGCGCCATCGTTAACATTTCCTCTCTATACGGCATTATCGGCACCCCCAGCATGGTGGCCTACCATGGTGCCAAGGGTGCGGTGAGGCTGATGACCAAGTCAGCGGGCCTCGAGTATGCTAAACAGGGCGTGCGCATTAATTCGGTTCATCCTGGCATTATTAAAACGCCGCTGGCCGACACCCTGACCGCTGATTACATCGCCGAGATAACGGCGACCACGCCTCTGGGGTGCATGGGCGAACCCATCGATATTGCCACCATGTCGCTGTTTCTGTGTAGCGACGAGGCCAAATTTATTACCGCATCGGAATTTGTTGTCGACGGTGGTTGGGGCGCGCAGTAACGTAACCAAGGCTTATCCATGTGACCGGGGCGAAGTAGCTAACGGGAGCGTCCCCGGTTTTTATCCGGTAGTAAAAAAATTCAGGTTGTTTGTCGCCAGCTGTCCGCCGTGGGTGTGCTGGCGGCATGTCGTTGTTGATTCGCAGTCGTTTCATTCAGGAGATTTTCTTGACCCAGAACCCGGTCTCGAGCCAAGCCTTTCGGCGTGGCGCTTTCGTTGTTGGTACCTTATTCCTTACCCTGGGTTTGCTCTACGGTATCTGGTATTCCTACTCCGTGTTTCTCGTGGCCCTTATTGATCACTTTGGTTGGTCGCGCTCGGTTACCGCCGGGGCGATGTCGGTGTTTATTCTGGCCCACGGGATGTTCGGGCCTTTTGCCGGTCGCCTGGTTGAACAGTTTGGCCCCACTCGCCTGATGATGGTGGGCTCGGTGATAATGGCCAGTGGACTGTTGCTAAGTTCCCAGGTCAACCAATGGTGGCAGCTTTATCTGTCCTTCGGTGTGGTGACCGCCGTGGGTCTGGGCGCCTGCGGTTGGGTGCCATCGGTGATCCTTGCCGAGCGTTGGTTTCCCCATAAAGTGGGCACGGTCCTGGGTATCGTTACCGCCGGTATCGGTGTGGGTATTTTGGCGGTGGTCCCTCTGACGAACGGTTTAATCGAGGCTTTCCATTGGCGGACTGCTTTCCAGATACTCGCTGCCATTGTGCTCCTGGTGATCTGGCCCGCGGCTTTTTTTATTTTGCGTTTGCCAGAAAGTGCGGATACAACGCAACTACAAGCATCAGAGCAGCATGTATCCACCGGGGCAAAACCTAAGACGTCCGCAGCTGCCGCTGCCATTACGCCTGATGCGGAGTGGACAGTAAAAAGTGCCGCCCGCTCGCGTAGCTTTCGCTGCGCCGTGTTGGCATTTTTCACCGGTGGCGCCCTGTCTCAGCTGCTGATCATGCACCAGTTTGCCTTTATGGTGGATCACGGTGTCGCCAAAACCATGGGTTCGGTGATCGTGGGTATCCTCGGTGTTGCCAGTATTCCCGGTAAAATTATCTGGGGGGCGCTATCGGATCGCATTGGCCGCGAGACTACTTATACCCTGGGCTTGTTCTGCACATTGCTGTCGGTGGGGGCGCTGGCCTTGATCGACACTATTCCCGGCCTGGCTATGCCTATCGCGTTTGCGGTATTAATCGGCGTTGGTTACGCGGCCAATGCACCGATCATCCCCTCGGCGGCCAGGGACCTGTTTGCTGGGCCGCGTTTTCCCAGTATTTTTGGCTTGCTGTCCATGTTTGCCGCCCTGGGCGGGGCCACCGGCTCCTGGCTGGGTGGCTTTCTCTATGACATTTCCGGGGCTTACGATTTGATGCTGGTGGTCGCGGCATGTTTCGCGGTATTTGCGCCGACCATGCTGTGGCTGGCGGCGCCGCGCAGACCGCAAATGCCTCCCTCGTTGACGGTAAACACCTAGCGTCTCATCAAGCTGATGCCGTGTGGCGGGTTATGGTTTGTGCATCGACTTACAGAAGTCATTCAATCCCTACGATCAAGCTATTCTCCTTAGCCGATAAGTTGCCTGGGAGCTAATGTGCCGTCAAACGCCGAAGCTCCGATCGTTGGCGATGGCTGGTTGCGGGCAAGGAGGGGTAAGCTGAAGTATTGATGGCAGTACACATCCGTGCCTAACCTCCACTACTGAATTACCTATCATCGCGGCTTATCGGACATCCAGTCGGGGGTTGTACGTCGCTTCCAGACCGCGAAGTGGCGTTTTTCGCCTCGATAAAAATTGCGATATGCCGTGACCGCATCGCCGGCTACTTTGTACGGTTCCGGCATTGCCTGGACGTATTCAGTCAAACCTAAATCCGCATAG
>DLXZ01000124.1:12100-12463 GCA_003448675.1 Porticoccaceae bacterium | reverse complement strand
CACTTCGAATTTGGTGAAGTTTTCAATAAACAGCCTGACCAGTTTTTCCGCCTGCTGATCGTAGGCTTTGGGGTCGTTCCAGGCTTTGCGCGGGTTCAGGTAACGGTCCTCAACGCCGGGCACGGCCAGGGGGATGTCCAGATTAAGCATGGGCAGTTTTTCGGTCTTGGCATCGGCCAGCGAGCCATTCTGGATAGCGGCGACAATGGCGCGGGTCACCGGGATAGGAAAACGGCTTCCTTCACCACCACCGCCCGAGCCGCCTGTCCAGCCGGTATTGACCAGGTAAACACGGCTGCCAAAGTCGCTGACACGTTTCATCAGCAGTTCGGCATAGACGTTTGCCGGTCGGGGCATAAAGGG
>DLXZ01000124.1:9406-11857 GCA_003448675.1 Porticoccaceae bacterium | reverse complement strand
CGCCGAAACAGGTAGAGAAAGTCGGGTTAATCCCAGCTTCGGCACCCAGTTCGGTGGAGCCGACCCGGGCTGTGTAGCCGCTAAGGAAATGATAGGCGGCGGCTTCCTTGGACAGGATGGATACAGGTGGCAATACGCCCGTCACATCGCAGGTCAAAAACAGGATGTTATTGGGTTCGCCGGCCCGATTGTTTTCCGAACGCATTTCCACCAGTTCAAGGGGATAGCTGCAGCGGCCGTTTTCCGTGAGCGTGGTATCGCTGTAATCGGCCAGGCGGTTACCATCGAGTGCCACGTTTTCGATGATGGCACCGAAGCGGATGGCGTCCCAGATCACGGGTTCGTTCTTCCGGCTCAGATCGATGGTTTTGGCGTAGCAGCCACCTTCCAGGTTGAAGACAGCGCCCTTTGACCAGCCGTGTTCATCATCGCCAATGAGATAGCGATTTGGATCCGCGGATAGTGTGGTTTTCCCGGTGCCGGAAAGGCCAAAAAACAGGGCCACATCGCCATCCTCGCCAACATTGGCGGCGCAGTGCATGGGCATGACGTCCTTCTCGGGCAGGAGGAAGTTCTGTACCGAGAACATGCTTTTTTTCATCTCGCCCGCATATTTCATACCGGCCAGCAACACCTTGCGTTTGGCGAAATTAATAATGACCGCACCGTTGCTGTTGGTGCCATCGCGTTCGGGGTCACAGACGAAATTGGCCGCGTGCAGAATTTGCCATTGCTCCTTGCCGGCGGGATTGTACTTTTCGACCCGGATGAACATGTTGCGGGCAAACAGATTGTGCCAGGCGGTTTCAGTGGTGACTTTGGCGGGAATGTAGTGCTCGTTGTCCTGACCGATATGGAGATGGGATACGAATTGATCGCGTCCGGCCACGTGGCTTTTCACCCGTTCCCAGAGGGCCTCGAACTTTTCCGCGTCAAAAGGCCGATTGACCGGCCCCCAGTTGATGGCGTCGCTGGTGCTGGGCTCCTCGACGACGAAGCGGTCGCCGGGGGAGCGCCCGGTATGCGCGCCGGTTTCAGTGCGCAACGCGCCGGTGTTGGTGAGCACTCCTTCCCCCCGGATTAGGGCCTGCTCAATCAGCTCGGCTGAGCAGAGGTCCTGATAAATCGTGGCAGCGGAAGTTTCTTTCTGGGTCATCAACGTTTGTCCTGTGAGCTGTCCGGCGATCAGTGGCGGCCGATAGGTCAAGTGGGGTGGTGAAAAAAGGCCGCCAATTATGCCAGAAAATTTTTGCCCGGCGAAACCGCTTTGCGGTTTCGGCGTTTCCTTTGGTATGTTTGCTCGCCGGTTCAGTGCATGGTTGCGGTAGTGCTTTTGAAAGCGGATTCGATGTCCGCCCGGGTAAAGTGGTAATGGTGGTGACAGAACTGGCAGGTTACCTCTACAGGGTTGGTTTCCGCCAGCATGGCTTGCAACTCTTCTTTGCCAAAACTGGCGAGCGCTTCCAGGGTGCGGGCGCTTGAACATGTGCAGGAGAAGCTCATTTCGGCGGGTGTAAACAGGCGCAGGGACTGCTCATGGAAAAGCCGGTGCAGGATGGTGTTATGACTGAGTTCAAGTTGTTCCTGCGCACTCAGTGTGCTGGCCAGATGGCATAAATGCCGCCAGTGCTCCTCGCGTGCGTCGGTACTTTGTACGCCTTCGGGTAGAGCCTGTATCAGCAGGCCTGCGGCGCGCTGGCCGTTGGCGCTGAGCCAGATGCCGGTAGCCAGTTGTTCGGACTGACGAAAGTAGCTTTCCAAACACTGGCTAAGCGAGTCGCTTTCGATGGGGATGATGCCCTGATACCGCTCACCTCGCTCCGGGTTGATGGTTACCGCGAGGGTGGCATTGGCGCCAAGCAGGGTCTTGAGTCCTGGTGCCTCCTCCGCGTTGGCCTCGTCCAGCGAGGTCGCAAGCAGGTCTGGCCGGGTCTGGGCGATAGCGCGAATATTCTGATGGTGGCTGCATTCGGCCATTATCAGGCGCAAGGATCCCCGGCCAGAGGCCTGGAGGGAGATGCTGCCTTCAAATTTCAGGGTGCCACTGAGCAGGCAGGCACCGGCCAGAAATTCTCCTAGCAATCGGGCTATGGCGGGTGGGTAGTTCGCTTTGCTCAGTGTCGTCTGGTAGCTGCTTTCCAGGGAAAGAATTTCCCCGCGAATATCACTGTGCTCAAACAGGAAGCGTTGGCGTTGGTCTCGGTCGGGCGTGCTCATAAGTGATTTGGTGCTTTTCGGGGGTTAGACTTAGCCGAGGTCCTGATCCCGGAATTGCTGAATCTGGCGTCGCTCTTTTTTGTTGGGTTTGTGGTCACTGGGCTGAAGTCCGGCGCGCCCGGCCTTTCTCTGGGCGCTGAGGCGCTCTCTTTGCTCAATACTGTCGGCGGTTTCGGTGTATAGCAGGGTGGCTTCGCTGGCGCCTCGGCGCTGGTCGGATAACGCCTCGACCAC
>DLXZ01000124.1:7294-9178 GCA_003448675.1 Porticoccaceae bacterium | reverse complement strand
AGATAACGCCTCGACCACTACGGTTTTTTCATCCCAGTCTTGGCGCAGTACGATGCTTTGACCAAGGGTGATGTCCTTGCTGGGTTTGACGCGCTGGCCATCCACATGGATCTTGCCGCCTTCAATGGCTTTCTTGGCCAGGCCCCGGGTTCTGTAAAACCGGGCCGCCCAAAGCCATTTATCGATGCGAACTTTATCCATGGCTATGTTTGTTCTTCGTTGGCAGTAGGTCGCCAAAGCAGTCCAGCGCAGGAAAACTCAGATCCATCCTCGGCTCTCTACTGCTGTCCGGTTGACGAATGCACAGGAGATATTGAATACCGTGGGCCGCCGCTGATTCCAGCATGGTTTCAGTGTCATCGATAAAGAGTGTGCGCGATGGTTCGAAGTCGACTTGCTGCGCCAGTTTAGTCCAGAAGCTGATGTCTTCCTTGGGTACGCCGAAATCGTGGGACGAGAAAACGTGATCGAGGTGTTGGTCAATGCCGGTTTCCTCAAGTTTGATTTCCAGGCTGTGGCGGTGCGCGTTGGTGATCAGTACCCGCTGAATGGATCGCACCCCAAGATAGCCGAGAAAATCGATGGCACGGGGGCGTATGGCGATCAGGTGGCGCAGTTCCTGTTTCAGGGCGGGAATATCCATGGCCAGTTGTTCGGACCAGTAGTCCGTGCAATACCATTCGATGGAGTGGCGTTTGGCGTCGAAGCGCTGGTACAACTCTTCCAGTGCCGCCTGCGGTTCAATCTGGTGATGTTCAGCGTAACGCGCCGGTAAAAAATGCTGCCAGAACTGGTTGTCGAAATGCAGATCCAGAAGGGTGCCATCCATATCCAGGAGGACGGTATCAATGGCTTTCCAGTCGATCATCACGGATAATGTTTCGATTCCAGGCACGAGTCCCAGTATGCCCGTTAAGCCCGATGTTTTGAAGCGCCAGAGCGTTGCGCGGACCCGCCTTTTCCAGGTGGAAGAGTTGGAGTTGCGCTTTGCCAATGGCGTAGAGCGCACCTACGAGCGGCTAGCTTCATCGGGCTATGGGGCCGTGGCGGTGGTGCCGGTAACACCGGAAGGATCAGTGATCCTTGTGCAGGAATATGGCGCCGGTATTAACGATTATCAATGGGGGGTGCCCAAAGGCGCGATTGATCCTGGTGAAAGCAACCTGGAGGCCGCCAACCGGGAGCTTCAGGAGGAAGTCGGCTATGGCGCCCGAGGTCTTGAGTATCTGAAAACCATTCACATCAGTCCGTCCTACATGGCGCGATCCATTGATGTGATTTATGCCGAGGATCTCTATGAATCATCCCTTGAGGGGGATGAACCTGAGCCTCTGCTCAAGATGGAATGGCCACTGAGTAAGTTGTCGGATCTGCTGGCCCGTGGGGATGTGGTCGATGGCATTTCCATCGCCGCCCTGTTTCTGATTCGGGATTATCTGTTAACTAAACAAGCGCCTGGGTGAGTGCGGGCGAATAGAGCGTAAGACTGGAACTGGAGTATGCGAAGTAGTGGAATATGATCTTGATCCAAAGTTACTGGAAAGGGTGATTGCCCTGGCCATTGATGCCGGTGAGGCAATATTGCGCATTTATGATGGCGGCGATTTTGATGTTGAGAAAAAGCAGGACGATTCACCACTGACGGCCGCGGATCTGGCGGCGCACAAAGTGCTGGAAGCCGGCCTGGAGCCGATGTTATCGGGCGTACCCCTGCTATCTGAGGAGTCGGTGGTGCCAGATTTTGCCACTCGTCAATCCTGGCAACGGTACTGGATTATTGATCCCTTGGACGGTACCAAGGAATTTATCAATCGCAACGGTGAATTCACGGTAAATATCGCCTTGATTGATGGGGGGGTGCCGGTGCTGGGTGTGGTACATGTG
>DLXZ01000124.1:6876-7087 GCA_003448675.1 Porticoccaceae bacterium | reverse complement strand
TGGTACATGTGCCCGTGACCGGTATTACCTACGCCGGTGTTCGCCAACAGGGTGCTTTCAAACTGGACGGCAGGGGTGAAAAAACAGCCATTCGTAGTCGTTCCATGGAGGGTCGAGGACAGGTCGATAAACCGGTGGAGGTAGTGGCCAGTCGGCGTCACGGCGCGGGTGCCGTCGATACTTTGCTGGCAGGTCTGAGTGATAGTCTGGG
>DLXZ01000124.1:5255-6621 GCA_003448675.1 Porticoccaceae bacterium | reverse complement strand
CGACCATGGAATGGGATACCGCCGCTGCCCAGGCCGTAGTGGAGGCTGCTGGAGGCCTGGTGCTGGATACCCAATTTGAAGTTGTTCGCTACAATACCAAGGATGATTTGCTCAACCCTTTCTTCTACGTAGTCGGTGATCCGGACTTCGCCTGGCGGGACTTAATTGGCAGAATGTAGCAAAAGCAGCGCGTCGCTGGATGGCAATTGGTCGATAGTCATGCCTAGAAAATATCTTCGGGAAGTGGCGTACCTTGGCCGCTGGAATAGCCTCCCGAACTTGGTATGGGAGCGCTAATACCAAAAGGGGGAGTGTTATCTTCCCTGAATAATTCGAAAATGGCGTGTTGGTCATGGGCGCTGCTTCTCAATCCGGTTTTGGGATTGATTTTGACCGACACCAAACCTTCCGGTTGCGGAAGGAATTTCTCTTTCTTCCCCTGGAGAGCTTGGCCCATGAAGTCGATCCATATGGGCAGGGCGGCAGAGCCGCCAAACTCCCTCCGACCGAGTAATTTGTTGTCATCGAAACCAAGCCACACGGTGGTAACCAGGTCGGGGTTGTAGCCTGAAAACCAGGCATCTCGAGGGCCATTTGTGGTGCCGGTTTTGCCGGCGATGTCAGAGCGTTTCAGGACTTTGGCTCTCACTCCCGTGCCCCGGATAATCACATCTTTCAACATGGAATCCAGCAGGTAAACGATCTGTGGGTCAAGGATTTGTTCGGCCTGGGGACGTGAATTAGCCCTGGCGGTTTCTGGAGTCGGAGAATTAGTTTGTTCTGCAGCTGCCGAATTAGCTTCGAAGTTTTCCGTTCGGTGGTTCTGCTCGCCTATTTTACTGTCAATGGTCGATCGGGATAGACAGGCCGGACAGACAACCGGAGTTGTTGACTGGTATACAGGTTCGCCGTTGAGATCCTCAATACGCTCCACCAGGTAGGGCTCAATCTTGTAGCCGCCATTGGCGAAGGAGGCATACCCAGCCGCGATTTTCAGGGGGGTGGTTGCATTACTACCCAGGGCCAGTGATAGATCCCTGGGCAGGGAGTCGTCATCAAAGCCGAATTTGTTAAGTGTGGTCAAGGCCGTATCAATGCCGATTTGGCGCAATATACGAATGGATACCAGGTTGCGTGAGCGGTATAACGCTTCTCTCAGTCGGGTTGGTCCGTAAAATTCGCCGCTGCTGTTTTGTGGCCGCCAGGCTTTTTCGATGGTGTCGCCATCGAATACAACCGGAGCATCATTGATAACAGTAGCGGGGCTCATGCCACTTTCCAGCGCTGCCGCATAAATAAAGGGTTTGAAGTTGGAGCCGGGCTGGCGTTGTGCTTGCTCGACGCGATTAAAGTGGCTCTGATAAAA
>DLXZ01000124.1:0-5041 GCA_003448675.1 Porticoccaceae bacterium | reverse complement strand
ATTAAAGTGGCTCTGATAAAAATCAAAACCGCCGCGCATGGCTCGAATTGCGCCGGTACTCGGATCGACAGCTACTAGCGCCGCTTGTGCTTCGGGAAGTTGACTCAGGGACGGTAACCCGTCTTCAGTGTAAGCCAGGCGTACCAGATCGCCCGGTGCAAAAATATCCGAAAAATTTTCGACGCGGGGTTTGCGGCGATTTTCCGAGATATATTGGCGGAGGTTTCTCAGGCTCGTGTCCGCCGCGGCGATTAATTCGGTGGTCAGTGATTTGGTGAGAACGGATAAGCCTTCCGGGGAGACCGATGTGACAATAGCGGGTTGTAATTGGCCGACCACCGGGGTGTTAGCTAGGACATTTTGCCAGTCTTCCGGGTTATCGATTCGGACTTCAGGGCCGCGATAGCCGTGGCGCCAGTCGTAGGCCATCAAACCTTTTCGCAACGCTGCGTCGGCTAGCTGTTGCAGTGTGCTGTCGACAGTGGTGATAACGCTGTAGCCATTGATGTAGGCGTCGGGGCCAAGTATTGCCATTGCCTTGGCGCGGGCCTCCTCCGCTACATAGGGTGCGTTGTAATCGATTTGTGGTCCATGATATTCGGCGGTTAATGGGCTTTGGAGGGCGTGATCGTAATCTGCCGCGCTTATATACCCAAGTTTTAACATGCGTCCCAGGATCCAGTTGCGTCGGCTGAGCGCGCGTTCCGGGTTGATGATCGGATTGAAAGTGGAGGGTGCTTTAGGCAGGCCGGCAATCATCGCCAGTTGGGACAGGTCCAGGTCGGAAATCGACTTGCCGTAATAGGTTAGCGCTGCCGCCTGAACACCGTAGGCGCGATTTCCCAGATAGATTTTGTTGGCATATAAAGTAAGTATCTCGTTTTTGCTGATCTCATCCTCAATACGGAGCGCCAGAAGGATTTCGTTAAACTTCCGAATAAAGCTTTGTTCGCGGGTAAGGAAGAAATTTCGGGCTAATTGCATGGTAATGGTGCTACCACCGGATTGTATGCGGCCAGTGCTGACCAGCTCGACGCTGGCGCGTAAGAGGCCTGTGAAGTCAACACCGATGTGTTGGTAGAAGGCATCGTCCTCCGCAGCGAGAACTGCTTGTACGAATTGCAATGGAATTGCTTCAAACTGAATGGGGTTACGGCGCTTTTCGCCGAACTCGCCAATAAGTTTCATATCTTGTGAGTAAATTCTCAAAGGCGTTTGAAACTTAACGGTTTTTAGGGTTTCCACGGAAGGTAGTTTGGGGCTAAGGTAGAGGTACAAGCTGGCTGCCAGAGCGAGTCCGGCACCAGCAGCGGGAAGTACGAGGAGTGCGAAAAGCCTGAAAAGGGCTACAGCTGAACGAGGCATAGGTTGATTTTAAATCTCAATGGAGTGCTGCGTGTCATTATACTGTCCGCTGGTCATTAATTTGCACTCGGAGAGTTATAGTGATAACTTGCAGTGCGTTATCATAAGGCTGGCATAACCACAGGATTTTATAAATAAAAATGGGAATATTTTCATTTTTGGACGGGAAAGTAAAACCGTTGCTGGGAGTTGATATCACCTCCTCCACCGTGAAACTCCTTGAGCTCAGTAAAAGCGGAAGTGGTTACAAGGTGGAAAGTTATATGGTTAAGCCATTGCCGCCTAATACTGTTGTGGAAAAGGTGATCAAGGATACCGACGCTTTAGCTGATGTGATGCGAAAGGTTGTTGCTCAGGCCAAGGTGAAAAATAAGAACGCGGCAGTCGCTGTTGCTGGTTCAGCGGTTATCACTAAGGTGATCGAGATGCCGGCTGACCTTAGCGATGAAGGTGTTGAATCGCAGCTTTCAGTGGAGGCCGATCAATATATTCCTTACCCGTTGGATGAAGTAGCCCTGGATTTTGAGTTGATCGGTCCGTCGGAGGACAATGCCGATCAAATGGATGTTATGTTAGCCGCCTGTCGCCGGGAGACCGTGGATGCTCGCGCGGAAGCTCTGGAGATTGCCGGCTTGAATCCAAAGGTTGTGGATGTGGAGGTTTTCGCCGTTGAGAGAGCCTTTCAGCTGATTGCGGATCAAATGGAAGACCTGGGCGAGCAGGTGGTAGCTATCGTTGATGTGGGTGCGACGATGTTGACCCTTAGTGTCCTTGTTGAGGGTAAAACCCTGTACACGCGAGAGCAAGCTTTTGGGGGCAGGCAGGTAACCGAGGAAATTCAGAGACGTTATGGTCTGTCTTACGAGGAAGCGGGGCAGGCCAAGAAACAGGGTGGCCTGCCAGAGGATTACGAGTCGGAAATACTATCGCCGTTTAAAGAAGCGTTGATTCAGCAGATATCCCGGTCTTTGCAATTCTTTTTCTCTTCGAGCCAGTACAACTACGTCGATCAGCTGATTCTTGCTGGTGGGGTGGCGCCCATGGAAGGGTTGCGTGAGGAGGTTGAGGAAAAGCTAGGCTTGCCGACGATGATCGCTAACCCCTTTGTAAATATGGCGGTGAGTAATAAAGTCAATGCTGTCGCTTTAGCAATGGATGCCCCCGCCATGCTGGTGGCTGCCGGGTTAGCCTTAAGGAGCTTCGAATAATATGGCCAATGTCAACTTGCTGCCATGGCGGGAGGAGTACCGCCAGGAAAAGCGAAAGGAATTTGCTGCCACTGTAGTGGTTGTGCTTTTGCTTGGTTTGTTATCCGTGTTTGTGTGGGACCGGCTGGTGAATGGACGTATAGATTGGCAAAACAGCCGCAATGACCTCCTGAATCGGGAAATTGCCATATTGGATAAAAAGGTAGAAGAGATATCCCAGCTTAAGCTTAGGCGCCAGCAAATGATCGACCGCATGGAGGTGATTCTGGCGTTGCAAAGTAATCGAGCTGATATTGTCAAGATCTATGATCAATTTGTTCGCGCGACGCCAGACGGTGTTTACTTTACTGAGATGGTTCGCAAAGCCGCTAATGTATCACTTGTGGGTTATGCCGAGTCCATAAGTAGAGTTTCTGTGCTGATGCGCGAGCTGGAAGCGGTGGATATGTTTAAGGATCCGGTTCTTACGAAGGTGGAGGCAGACGAAATGCTCGGTGAGCAGGGAAGCCGCTTCGAATTGCAGGTGAAAATCGCGCAAAGCCAGAATGTCAGGGAGGAGGTGGCTCATGGCAGTTGAGAAATTCAAGGCCAAGGAATTACAGGTCTCTGAGTTTACCTTCGACAATATTGGTGTATGGCCACTTTTATACAGGTCGCTTGTTTGCGTGGCTGCATTTTTGATCGTGTTGGTGGGAGGTTATTTTTTCCATACTAAAGATCTGTATGTGACGCTGGAGGGGGCTGAAAGGAAAGAATCCTCACTCAAGAAAACGTACAAAGAAAAGGCTTTTGAAGTTGCGAACCTGGAAGCCTACAAACTGCAGATGGTTGAGCTAGAAGAGTCTTTTAACGCCCTGCTCGGCCAACTTCCCGGTGATACCGAGGTGCCCGGTTTGCTTGAGGATATTGGCGAACTAGGCTATGGCAGCAGTTTGGAAATCAACACTATTTCCCTGCAGCCTGAAAGGGCCCAGGAGTTTTATGTAGAGTTGCCGATAAAAATTGTTGCGGCGGGAGGCTACCATGATGTGGCCACGTTTGTCAGTGGTGTTGCAGGCTTGCCGCGGATCGTGACCCTCCACGACTTCTCGTTGAAGGCCTCGGATAATGACGGGCAACAAGTGTTTGAGCTGGATGCAAAAACTTACCGATACAAGGGGGAAGATGATGAAACAGAGTAAAACTGCCCCTTTCAGACTCTTGGTGCTAACGGTTGTGAGTTTGCTGATCACGGCTTGTGTGGCTAGTGGTAACCATGCCGATTTGCAACAATTCATGGAGCAGGCGAGGACTCAACCCCAGGGCGAGATAGAGCCACTGCCAACCTTTAGAATGTATGAGTCATACAAGTACAGCGTCGTTGCGCAGCGCAGCCCTTTTGAAAAGCCATTGACCGTGACAGCTGACGATGGCCAGGGAAAGGTAGCGGTCAAGCCGGATGAAAGTCGAGAAAAAGAGTACCTTGAAGGTTTTAACTATGCTGCCTTGACGATGGTCGGCACCCTTGAAAAGGATGGCGTATTGTGGTCATTGATTGACGATGGGCAGGGTAGCGTGCATAGGGTCACGGTTGGTAATTACCTTGGTAAAAACCACGGAAAGATCGTCTTGGTCAGCCCATCGCAACTAAATGTGGTGGAGATAGTTCCGGACGGTAAAGAAGGTTGGGTGGAAAGACCCAGGGCTTTGGCACTCAAGGAGAATGATTAATGGTCAAATTTGGGGAATCCGGGATGAAGGTAATTCGTTGGTTTGAAACGTCAATGAGAACAGGAATTAAGGCGGCCTGCGCTACCGGCATTCTTACTCACGCTGCCGTCACTCAGGCAGCGACTATTGAAGATATTAGTTTTTCTGCGTTGCCCAACGAACAGTTTGAAATCAAATTGGATTTTGATGGTCAGGCCGTGGTGCCAAAGGGTTATACGGTTCAGTCTCCAGCCAGGGTCGTGCTCGATTTCGAGGGAACCGAGAGTGCGCTGAAAGAGAAAAAATACCCCCTGTCTTTTACCAATGGTGAAAGCGCGGTGGTGTTGAGTGCTGGTGGTCGTACTCGGGTCATTGTGAACTTGGAGTCGCCCGCGCCCTACGAGGTTGAGAGTAGTGGCGATATTGTGACGCTTGTGGTGGGGCACGGCGCAGGAGCCGGGGCAGCAGCGATGGCGTCAACCCAGTCGATGAGTAATGGTTCCAAAAGTACTAAACGGCGTGATGGTACTGTAGCTATTCGCCAAACTGAAAATGCCGTGGAGGACGTCGATTTTAGCCGTAGCGAAAGCGGGGAAGGCATAGTGTCAGTGAAGCTGGCGAACGCCAATACTCCCATCGATGTGTCCAAGGAGGGTTCATCTATTATTCTTTCTTTGTACCGCACCGCTTTGCCCCAGGCGCTGGACCGCAAGCTAGACGTGATTGATTTTGCAACGCCTATCAAGACTATAGACACCGTTGGCGACGGGCTCACGACG
>DLXZ01000230.1:1167-11020 GCA_003448675.1 Porticoccaceae bacterium | reverse complement strand
GGGTAACATACTTCTAGTAAATTCTTTTTATTGATTTTAAACAGTGGACGGCTTTAGAGATTCAAGTGTGACTGGAGCAACTTACCGCAAGCGCCACGCCTCTATCCGCCGTTGCTCCAAGGCCCACCGCCACCTCCTCGTCGGTGACCGATTCAAGCCACCGCTATAACAATGGTCCCGCGAAACGGGTCAGTAGCGAGGGCCATACCGCGTCCCCGGTGCACACCTTCACAACCGCCCCCCAGCCGCTGTCCCGACAATGGCAGCCAGACAAAGATCTGCTAGCGCAACTAGCCCAGTACGGCATCCCCCAAAGCTTCACCCTGGAGCAGGTCGGCGAGTTCGTCACCTACTGGACCGAGCGCAATGAACCCCGCCACAGCTGGGGCGCCCGTTTTCTCAAGCATGTCATCCGCCTGTGGCGGGAACAGGAATCGCGTGATTATCGCCTTAGCCAGGAAAGCGTGATGACCACGGACTGGAGGCCCTCCCTTGAAGCCATGGAAATCCTGACCGTGCAGGCGGACATTAACGCCAACTTTGTGGAAGACGCCATCGCCGAGTTTATTCTCTACTGGCAGGAGAGGGGCATCAGTTGCAATACCTGGAATTCCCGCTTTATCCAACACGTCAAACGGCAGTGGGCCCGCTTCACCAATACCCTCAAGCACGACCAGGAGCCCCGGCCCATTAGCCCGGACTGGCAACCGGACGCCGAAGTATTCGATATACTGCACATGGCCAATATCGACAGACGCTTTGCCGAGGAGCTGATCCCGGAATTCATTCTTTATTGGCGCGACAACGGCCAGGCCCTCAGCACCTGGAACACAAAATTCTTACAATACGCCAAACGGCAGTGGGCCAACCTGGGCCAGTCCGACGCCGCTGGCGATAGCCAGCCCTGGAATACGGTCAACCACCATGGAACACAGCAAGGATCTCGTCGATCAGGCAGTACAAGAAATCGCGACATCGCCGCGGAACTCAGCGACCGCAGCTGGGCGAGCTGAACGCACGCCCGCGGACAAACCCGACAATGCCCCCGAGTTAATCGACGCTATCACGCAAATTTTTGCTCTGTTTCGTATCAACTACCACAACCAGTACTACAGCGCCTTCAGCGACGTTGAGCTGGTCAATCAGGCCAAGCGCCTGTGGCTGGATTCCCTGCGCCACTATTCCGTGGAATGCCTGCTCAAGGCCGCGCGACAAGTGATTGAACAGTCGGAATACCTGCCCACGCTGCATAAAATGATCGAGGCCTGTAATGCTCAGGAAGACGAGACCGGCCTGCCCACCAGCCAAAAGGCTTACCGGGAAGCCTGTTTGGCCCCCCACCCCAAAGCCCAACAGGCCTGGTCGCACCCAGCGGTCTATCTAGCTGGCGTCGCCACCGGCTGGTACGAGCTGGAAAACCAGGCCGAACACCTCAGCTGGCCCGCCTTTAAAACCCATTACGAAAACTACCGGCGCAAGGCCCTGCGTGGAGAAAACCTGGACATACCACCTATCCAGACCCTGCCTAAGCCCGGCCAAAGCAGCCTGAGCAAGGACGAGCGCCTGGAAGCATTAAGAAAGATTCGTAAAGAGCTCGAACTGTAGAACCAGCCCGGGTCACGACTCACAAGCGGTTTACCCATGCGCCATCAACCGTGGCATCAAAATAACTAACCCCATTTTTTAACCAAACAGGGGATAAAACATGAACGCCAAATCACAAATCGCACTGGTCACCGGTGGCGCCCGCGGTATTGGCGAGGCCATTTGCCGGGTCCTGACAAAGGCCGGCCACACAGTCATCGTCACCGATATTAATACCGACAACGCCCAGGCGCTGGCAAAGCAGCTCAATGGCCACGCCTATGAAATGGACGTGACCTGCCCGGCCTCTGTCAACGCTGCCTGCGAAAAAATAAATCAGGAAGTGGGCACACCCACCATTGTGGTGAACAACGCCGGCTGGGATAACCTGATGCCCTTTCTGGAAACCGACGAGGATTTCCAGAACAAAGTGATCGCGATTAATTACACCGGCCCAGTCAGAGTATGCCGGGCGTTTTTGCCGGGCATGATCAAAGCCGGTGGCGGCCGGATTATCAATATCGCCTCCGACGCCGGGCGTATCGGCTCGGCCCTGGAAGCCATTTACTCCGGCACCAAGGGCGGGCTGATTGCCTTTTCCAAAACCCTGGCCAGGGAGTTCGCTCGAAACCAGATTACCGTCAACTGTGTCTGTCCAGGCATTACCGACACACCACTGATAAAGGAAATTACCGCAACCAACGAACTCGCCGGTCGCGGCATCGCTTCGATTGAAAAAAACGTACCCCTGGGTCGTATGGGCCAGCCGGAAGATATTGCTAATGCCGTTGCCTATCTCGCGTCGGAAGGTGCGGCTTACGTTACCGGCCAAACTTTGTCGGTTAGTGGAGGCATTTCCATGGCGGGTTAGCCTATCGTAGGCGCTCCTTGGCGGTGAAGTTGATCTTGTCCGGCTAGTGTTCCCGCAAGCTACCACTCCAGTCGGCTGCGCGCCTCTCAACCCACTCTACGCGCCTTGAAACACCTTTATTCAGCGGGCTACTCCCAGAACTTCCACCACTTACGGCTGTGTTGCTCGCGCTTCTGCTGGCCCTGTTCCGAACCCTTGCCAAGCTCTTTTTGTTCCTGCGTGATTTTACGTTCACGCTGCTTGGCGAGACCCGAGGCGTCGCTGTCGTCACGGTGCTCCTGTTGACGGTCCTTTATGCGCTGGTGGGATTCAGCGCGCTCACGCTCGTCGTCATCGGGTCGATGCTCACGTACTTTTTCGCGCATCTGATCCTGATGCCGGTCTCGGCCTTTCACCAAAGCTTTTTCAGCATTTTTAGCCTGACCGCCCTTACCCTTGTCTTCCGACTTAGCCCAGACTTGGGAACCACCGAGCACGGCGCTAACACCCAGAACAAGCACGCCCGCAATCAACTTATTTTTCATTGTTAGCCAGCCTCTCAATGAGTATTCAGCTAGCGACCTGGTGCACATGAACATCCCGCTGGGGATAGGGAATCGAAATACCTTCCTGATCAAAACGCTTCTTGATGGCTTCGGTCAGGTCGCAGTACACACCCCAGTAATCAGCGGTTTTCACCCAGGGCCTGACGTTAAAATTCACACTACTATCAGCCAGCGCGATCAAAGCGACAACCGGTGCGGGGTCTTGCAGAATCCGCTCATCGGCTGCCATCAGCTCCCCAAGTACTCGCTTGGCCTTGTCGATATCATCGTCATAGCTAATACCCATGACCAGGTCGACACGGCGGGTATCGTTGGCGGAATAGTTGGTGATTACACCGCCCAAAACCGAGGAATTGGGAATAATAACTTTTTTATTGTCACCGGTTTTCAGTTCGGTGGTAAATATCATTATGCTTTCGACCACACCTGCAGTGCCGGCCACTTCGACAAAATCACCGATGCGGAAGGGCTTGAAAATAATAATCAGCACGCCTGCCGCAAAATTCGACAACGAACCCTGCATTGCCAGACCAACCGCCAGACCAGCGGCACCAACAATGGCAACAAAGGACGCAGTTTGTATGCCCACTTGGCCCAGCGCGGCGATCACAACGAAAACCAGCAAGGCTGTATAAGACAAACTGCCGGCAAAGCGAACCAGGGCCTCATCCACTTCACGGCCGGTCATTACTTTGATCAGCGCATTACTCAGTTTGCGCGCCACCCACTTACCAATAACAAAGATAAGGATGGCAACAATAATTTTGACACCGTACAAAGTTGCCCAACCTGTCACTGTTGTCATCAGGGAATCCATTTGACCCATACCAATCTCCTAGCTTTCGTCTACCTGAAATAAAAAAGGGGATGCACTTTGTAGCACATTCCCCCTGATTTACCTAACCTAAACAAGCCGTGTTGTTGAGGCTATTGTTTGGCGCCAATCATGCCACTTCAAACAGACCCGCAGCACCCATACCACCACCGACACACATGGTGATAACCACATATTTCTCGCCGCGACGCTTACCTTCGCGCAGGGCGTGGCCAATCATACGGGTACCGCTCATGCCATAGGGATGGCCAATGGCAATGGCGCCACCGTTGATATTGAGTTTTTCGTTGGGAATACCCAGCTGATCGCGACAATAGATCACCTGTACCGCAAAGGCTTCGTTCAACTCCCAGACGCCGATATCATCCATACTCAGACCGTGCTGCTTGAGCAGCTTGGGAATGGCAAAGACCGGGCCAATGCCCATTTCATCGGGCTCGCAACCGGCGACGGCGATGCCGCGATAGATACCGAGGGGTTCGACATTACGCTGTTCGGCGGTTTTGGAATCCATCAGTACACAGGCTGCCGCGCCATCGGACAGCTGACTGGCGTTACCAGCGGTGATACAGCCACCTTCAAAAACCGGCTTCAGCGATTGCAGGCCTTCCAGGGTGGTGCTGGGACGGTTGCCTTCATCAAGTTTCAGAGTTTTTTCTTCCAGCGCTTCCTTTCCAGAGGCCTTATCGACGTGCCTCATCATCGCCGTCACTTCGACGATTTCGTCTTCGAACAAGCCTGCTTCCTGGGCCGCCGCAGTGCGCTGCTGGGACTGGAAACCATACTCATCCTGCGCATCGCGACTGACGTTATAGCGCTTGGCTACGACTTCCGCCGTCTGCAACATGGGCATGTAGATGTCCTTGTGCATTTTGATCAGATTGGGATCCTGGGCGCGAAAGCCGTTCTGGTGCTCGTTTTGCACCAGGCTGATGTGCTCGACACCACCACCGATCGCGATATCCATACCGTCGTGAACAATCTGCTTGGCGGCGGTGGCCACAGACATCAGACCGGAAGAACACTGACGATCCATGGTCATGCCACTGACAGTTACCGGGCAACCGGCAGCCAGAGCGGTCAAGCGGCCGATGTTATAGCCGGTGGTGCCCTGACCCAGGGCACAACCCATGATCACATCTTCAACTTCCGCCGGATCGACACCGGCGCGCTCCATGGCCGCCCTGACGGCAATAGCTGCCATGGTCGGACCCTCTGTGTCGTTAAACAGCCCCCGGTAGGCCTTGCCGATGGGGGTTCTTGCGGATGAAACAACTACTGCTTCTCTCATGATTCTTCTCCTCTCTGTTAGCGCTGAGCAGCTATGGGCCTAATCAGCCGTTCTGATCCAGATCGGCCAGGGCCGCCTTGATAAATTTCTCGGTTTGTTTCAATGCCGCGGTCAAACGCTCTTCACCAGTGGCGTCATCCAGTGCATCCCAGTTCTCCAGCACACCCTCGGGCGTCTGCTGATCCTGGGTTAAATAAATGCCTTTGGTCTCGTACAGATGCGAGGCTGAATAACCGCCAGCACCAGCGCACAGGACAAATTTGTTGGGCGCGTCTTCCGAACACAGGGCCAGCACTCCGGCGCTAACCGGCTCGGGGCGCAGGGTGCCGCCGGCGCGCGGATCGGGAATAATGTCTTCGGTCATGCGGGTCAACGCCGCGGGCGCCAGGGAGTTAACGCGAACGTTGTACTTCTCACCCTCCTGGGCCAGGGAGTTCATCAGGCCAACCACGCCCAGCTTGGCGGCGCTGTAGTTGGACTGACCAAAGTTGCCGTACAGGCCGCTGGAAGAGGACACCATGACAATACGGCCATAGTTCTGTTCCTTCATGATCTCCCAGACTGCTTTGGTGCAGTAGGCGGCGCCCATCAGGTGCACATCGATCACCAGCTTGAAATCTTCCACGGACATCTTGGAAAAGGACTTATCCCGCAGAATGCCGGCATTGTTGACCAGGATATCCACCCGCCCCCAGGCATCCATGGCCTCTTTCACCATGGCCTGAACTTCGTCAAAGTTGGCAACGTTGGCGCCGTTGGCAATGGCTTCGCCGCCGGCGGCCTTGATCTCTTCCACGACCGCGCGGGCGGCTTCGCTGGACTGACCGGTGCCGTCGCGGGCACCGCCGAGATCATTCACCACCACTTTGGCCCCGCGCGCGGCAAAGGCCAACGCGTGGGAACGGCCCAGACCGTTGCCGGCGCCGGTGACGATGGCGACTTTTCCATCAAATCGAACTGTCATGATTTAACTCCAGTTATTCTGTTATCGGGCTTGCTCTCGTTAGCTTTTCAGTCTCAACCAGTAAAGACCATGGTCAGGGTTTCCGCGATCAGAGCCGGCTTTTCAAAACCTTCAATATCAACAGTGACTTCCAGTTTGAACAGGTACTGACCCGGGCTTTTCTCCGTGGCCTCCGCCAGCTTGGCGCGGGCGCGAACCTTGGAACCGGCGGGAACCGGCTGCAAAAAACGCAGTTTATCGAGGCCGTAGTTCACCCCCATGGTGCGGTTGGGCACGTCGACGCCGACGCCGCCGTACTGCATAAAATAAGCCAACAGCGAGAGCGTCAGGTAACCGTGGGCGATGGTGCCACCGAAAGGCGTATCCTTGGCCCGTTCCGGATCGACATGAATGAACTGGTGATCCTTGGTGACATCGGCAAAGTCGTTGATGCGCTGCTGGTCGATTTCAAACCAGTCCGAGGTGCCGCAGTCCTTACCGACATTAGACTGTAAATCACTGGTATCAATTTTAAGTGACATATTCCCTACTCTCCTGTTTAAGCAATCAAATCAAAAGTTACAACACAACCGAGCGATTACCGGCGGCTGCTCAGTAGCCCTGGAGCGCGGCAAAGCGGCCCTGGTGAAAACGCTGGTCGCCGAACACCTGCTCCGCCACCCGCGCCCGTTTCATAAAAAAACCGATCTCCAGCTCATCGGTCATACCGATACCCCCGTGCAACTGCACCGCTTCGTTGGTAGCCAGGGTCGCCACCTCGCCAACCTTGGCCTTGGCCAGACTGACCAAAAGTCGCAAGTCATCACTGCCCTCGTCCAGGGCCTGCAACGCCTTGATCACCACCGATTTGGCCAGCTCGATTTCGCTGAACAGATGCGCGGCCCGGTGTTGCAGCCCCTGATAGGAACCAATCAAGGCGCCGTACTGGCGACGCTCCTTCATATATTGCACCGTGCGCTCGAACACTTCCTGGGCGATACCCAGCAACTCGGCAGCCAGATGGACATTGCCGATATCAAGTACCTGCTGCAAGGGAGCAAAACCCTGATCCACCGGGCCAAGGCAGGCGTCGGCACCAACCTCCACGTCCTTGAAGCGCACAATGGCTGAGTTGATGCTGTCAGCCATTATGACCCGCTCGATTTCCAGCCCGGCCGTGCCAGCATCCACCAGAAACAGACTGATACCGTCTTGATCACCTTCGGCGCCGCTGGTGCGGGCGGAAACAATCAACTTGCCGGCCACGTGACCATCGATAACAAACTGCTTTTCACCACTGAGCCGGTAACCCTCACCAGAACTGCTGGCCTGTACGCCGGTATACGCGGGGCGATGACGAGAACCACTTTCAATGGCCAGCGCGGTCACCAGTTTGCCCTCGATAATGGCAGGCAAAAGCGCGCTTTTCTGGGCATCGCTACCGGCCAGGGAAATCAGGGAAACACCCAGAATAGCCGTGGAAAACAGAGGTGAGGCGGTCAAAGTGCGTCCATTTTCCTCCATCACCTGGCCCATGCCTACGTGACCAAAGGCCAGACCCCCGTAGGCTTCATCCACCAGGATGCCGGACCAGCCCATTTCCGCCATCTGTTCCCAGAGTTCCCTGGAATAACCCATGGGGTCGCGCTCATCGCGCAGCTTGCGCAAGGCCTCAACCGGGGCGGTTTCCTGGAGGAAGCCCTTGGCCGACTCCTTGAGCATTTGCTGTTCTTCGTTGAGTACCAGTGCCATTTGTTTTTAACCCTTACTCTTTATTAGCTGTGACGCCAACCCTGTGGCATGCTACTTATTTTTCGCCCAGTCCGAGAATCCGTTTGCTGATGATATTCAACTGGATCTCTGAGGTGCCGCCTTCGATACTGTTGCCCTTGGTTCGCAACCACTGGCTGGCCATCTGGCCATCCTTGAAGGCCTCCCCTTCCCAGGCCAGAGCCTGACTACCGTAGATACCCAGCAAGAGCTCGTGACGGCGTTTGTTATTTTCCGTGCCAGCGTACTTGAGCATGGATGAGGCCGCGCCCGTGCCCTGACCGGCCTTGGATTCATCACCAATGCGCTCGGCGGTGAGCTGAAAGGCCATGTCGTCCATGGCCCAGCGGGTAATATCAGTGCGCAGGGAACTGTCGGCCAGCACGCCATTTTCCAGCCCCACCTGTTCCACCGCCTGCTCGTGAAGCGACTTAACAATGGCGGTGGACTGGCCCATATTGCCGATCATTTCCCGCTCGTGAGTGAGCAGGTAGGAGGCCAGCTCCCAACCCTTGTTGACCTCGCCCACCAGCTGGTCTTTTTCCGCGCGGACATTGTCCAGGAAGGTCTCGCAGAAAGGCGATTTGCCAGAAATCAGGCGAATGGGTTTGACGGTGACGCCGGGCTGATTCATATCGAACAACACCAGACTGATACCGGCATGCTTGGCGGCATCGGGATCGGTGCGTACCAGGCAGAACATCCAGTCGGCCAGGTTGGCATAGCTGGTCCAAACCTTCTGCCCGTTAATCAGGTAGTGGTCACCCTTGTCCTCGGCGCGGGTCTGCAGGCCAGCGAGGTCAGAACCGTAGTTGGGCTCGCTATAACCCTGACACCACCAGATCTTGCCGGCAACGATATTGGGAATGTGCTGGCGTTTTTGTTCTTCCGAGCCATATTTCAGCAGTGCCGGGCCGATCATCGACAGGCCCATGCTAAACAGGGGCGCCCGGGCGCCGATTCGGGCCATTTCCTGATTTAGAATCTTCGCTTCTTCGCGGCTCAGACCACCGCCGCCGTACTCGGTGGGCCACTCGGGTGCGGTCCAGCCCCGCTCGGCCATCACCTCCAGCCACTGTTTTTGTTCCGGGTTGGTGAAGCGCCATTTGGTGCCACCCCAGCAGGTGTCTTCAAAATCTTCGGCCGGCAGGCGCTGGCTGGGCGGACAGTTGGCCTCCAGCCAGGCACGGGTCTCAGTTCTGAAAGTTTCTAAATCCGCCATTAAGCTTCCTCTTGGACTGACATTTTTTGACGTTATTACCCTGTGCGAGAGGGACGAAGCAGCCGGGCGAAAACCCGCCCGGCCTTGCCGGGGGGCTGGCAATCAAGCCGCTTTAAATAGCCGGGCAACTATAAAGGATGGTACTGGAGCGGTAAACCGACGATTATCGACCCACGGGTCCAGGCTGAAAACACCTCCGAATGTAACATCTCAGGGCACCCGCCCGTTCCGACTTAGGCGCCAACCTCGATTCGGTCGACCTTCTGAAAACCCCTGGGTAATTTGTTACCGCGCCGACCGCGCTCGCCACGATAGTGTTCCAGGTCTGCTCTCTTGAGCACATGGTGACGCTTGCCGGAATAAATAATTAGCTGTTGATCCTGGCCCACCACAGCCACGGCGGTCATCCATTCTTCCCTCGCCTGCAAACGGCTGCTGGGAATATTAATGATTTTGTTGCCCTTGCCCCGTGCCAGCTCCGGCAGATCAGCAGCGGAGAACGCCAACATACGGCCTTCATTGCTAACCGCCACCACCAGGGCATTTTCGTTGTCCTGCAACGGGAAAGGCGCCAGCACCTTGCTACCCTTGGGAATAGTGATAGCCGCCTTGCCCGAGCGGTTCTTGGTGTGCAGATCCGATAACTTCGCGATAAAGCCATAGCCTGCATCGGTGGCCATCAACACGCGCTGGTCTTCGTTACCCGCCAGCAAGCCGCAAAAGCTCGCCCCTGATGGCGGGCTCAAGCGCCCGGTCACCGGCTCCCCCTGCCCCCGCGCCGAAGGCAGGGAA
>DLXZ01000230.1:535-935 GCA_003448675.1 Porticoccaceae bacterium | reverse complement strand
AAAGGCAGGGTATGGGCCGGCAGGGCATAGCTGCGACCGGTGGAGTCGAGCAGGATTATCTGCTGATTACTGCGCGTCGGCACCGCTGCCAGATAACCATCGCCGGATTTGTAATTTAAAGCCGTAGCGTCAACATCGTGGCCCTTGGCCGCGCGAATCCAGCCTTTTTGCGAGAGCACCACGGTCAGTGGCTCGGCGCTTAGCAGGTCAGCCTCGCTGTAGGCTTTGGCCTCGTCCCGCTGCACCAGGGGCGAGCGCCGCTCATCGCCATATTCCTCGGCAATGCTTTCCAGCTCCTTGCGCACCAGGGTTTTCAGGCGTTGCTTGGATCCCAGGATTTTCTGCAATTCATCCCGCTCGGCGCTCAGCGCATCCTGTTCGCCGCGGATTTTCATCTCTT
>DLXZ01000230.1:0-366 GCA_003448675.1 Porticoccaceae bacterium | reverse complement strand
CGCCGCGGATTTTCATCTCTTCAAGCTTGGCCAACTGGCGCAAGCGCAAATTCAGGATGGCCTCGGCCTGAATATCGGTTAAACCAAAGCGCTTGATCAGCTCCGCCTTGGGTTCATCCTCGTGCCGAATAATGGCAATGACTTCATCGATATTAAGAAAGGCGATCAACAAGCCATCGAGGATGTGCAGGCGCGCCTGCACCTGCTCCAGTCGATATTCCAGACGCCGGCGCACCGTCGCTTTGCGGAACTCCAGCCACTCACTGAGTATCCGGTTCAGCGCTTTGACGCCGGGGCGCCCATCCATGCCGATAATATTGAGGTTGACCCGTGCCGAACGCTCAAGGTCGGTGCTGGCAAACAAAT
>DLXZ01000145.1:2138-3587 GCA_003448675.1 Porticoccaceae bacterium | reverse complement strand
CCTGCCCCCTGGTCACCAAGGTGCATATGGAAGTGGCCAAGCTGGCCCGTGAAGGTGCCGAGTGTGTGTTGGTGGGCCATCGTGGCCATCCCGAGGTGGAAGGTACCCTGGGGCGTTACGACGCTGAGTATGGTGGCGAAATCTACCTTGTGGAAAATGTCGATGATGTGGCCACCTTGCAGGTGAGGGATGGCAGCCGACTCGGTTACGTTACTCAGACCACCCTGTCCATGGATGATACGTCAATGATTGTTGACGCTTTAAAGCAGCGCTTTCCGGCAATTACCGGGCCGCGCAAGGACGATATCTGTTATGCCACCCAGAATCGGCAGGACGCGGTCAGGCAACTGGCTCTGGAATGTGATTTGGTACTGGTGGTGGGGTCGGCTAATAGCTCCAACTCCAATCGTCTGAGAGAATTGGCGGCTCGCTGTGGCGCCGAGGCTTACCTGATCGACAGCTGTGAAGATATCCGGTCGGACTGGCTTCTCGACAAGACCTGCGTCGGTATTACCGCGGGGGCTTCCGCACCGGAGTTGTTGGTACAGGAGGTGCGGGCTTATCTGGAGGCGGCCGGCGGTAGGGCCTCGGCTAGTGGTGAAGATATAAGGGAGAGTGTGAGTTTTTCCCTGCCGATGGGGCTGCGCTAGAGCGTTTCGCATTGGCACTGCCGGTTGGTTTCTATATCCGCTTGCGTTTTAAGTCGCGAATAATAAAACGGGCGGGGTTCAGGGCCTTTTGCAGATCGTTTGGCAGCACCGGCGCCTCGCCGCAAATATAGGACGCCAGTATCTCCGCGCCCAATGGTGCATAGGTAAAGCCTCGCGAGCCGAGTCCACAGTGTACATACAGGCCAGGCCAATAGCTGCCGGACAGGGGAATATCCGCGCGGGCATCCCGTTTTAGACCCCCATAATTTTCTACAAAGTCCTCGAAAACCGGCAGCGGTCCCACCAGCGGCAGATAGTCCGGTGAGGTGCAGCGCAATGCCGCACGACCATCAAGCTGGCTGGCCTTAACCTCACCCAGCAGGGAGTGTAGCGTCGGGTCGGTTTTTATCAGGGTGTCGATATTACGTTGATGGTCCTGGACCTCGACTTCGCTGCTCAGGCTATCCAGGTTATAGGAGGCGCCGAAGGTGTGGGCTGCCTGCTCGTCGGCTGGCGCCAGATAACCGGCGCCACAAATGACCGTCTTCAGTGCTCGGCTTTGATTCTGCGCCGGGGCGATGGAAACCTGGCCGCGAATGGGTTTTAGAGGCAGGTGCTGGCTGAGTTCAAACGCGCTACTGCTATTGCTGGCGGCCAGCACTACGGTAGTGGCCGTGTGAGTGCCCGTGCTGCTTTCCAGTCGCCAGAGGCCGCGATCGGCGTCACGCGAAAGGCCCGTAATCGTCGCGGTTTCCAGATCAATGTTGGGATGGCTCGCCAGTTGCTCGCACACGGCCAC
>DLXZ01000145.1:0-1978 GCA_003448675.1 Porticoccaceae bacterium | reverse complement strand
CGCACACGGCCACGGGATCTATCCAGCCGAGGCCGGGGAAATAAAGTCCGATATCAGCGGCAAGGCTGATCCCACTGACTTCATCGATCGCCGAACCTTGTAACAGACGGACAAAGTCCTCGCAGCCCTGAAGGTTTACAGCAATGCGCTTGAAGTTTTCCACGTCGGTAGGCTTTTCTGGCAGCACAAGAACACCGGAGGGCAGGCCCTGATCGCCGGGCTTGTTTTTCCAGAATAGCTGATAGAAATGACTGGCAAAGCGTAATCCGGCGAGATTTAAACGGCTCAGGAAAGACGCTTCGGTCGACAGGCGAGGATAGATAATACCCTGGGGGTTGCCCGAAGCCTCCGCGCCAGGCTGGCCGTGGCGGTCGTAAATGCTTACCCGCCAGCCTCGGTTGGCCATGGCGCTGGCAGTAGCGCAGCCGGCAATGCCAGCGCCGACAATGGCGATATGTTTTCTGCTAGCGCGGGAGTGCCGTGCTAGCTCTCGCCCGGCGCGGGCCAGATCAATATGCCAGGGTAAATCAGACTGTTTTTCGCGGCGGACCCCAGGCTTTGGCTGGCTGGGTTCGCCTTCGTCTTCGCTTTCGGTAATGTCCGTGTGGCCGCTGTAAGACCCCACTAGCATTTCCCGTTTGCTGCCAAAGCCGGGAGTTTTGCTCATGCTAAAACCAGCGGCGCTCAGGCCGCGACGCACCTGACCGCTGGCGGTAAAAGTGCTGAGGGTGGTGCCAATGTGACTCAATTGGGCAGTGGCTTTAAATATTTCGGGCGTCCATAGATCCGGATTCTTCGCTGGTGCAAAGCCGTCCAGGAACCAGGCGTCGGCGGTAAAAAAGCGGTGCTGCGCCAAAGCTGGATGCGTTGTGCTTTGCAGTTGCGCCAGAGCCTCCCGGGCTTCGGCGAAAATCAAGGTGAGGGCGATGGGTGCCTTGCGACCGGGTGGTTTTAGGATGAGGCGATGAAAGCCCGGCAGGGGTGGTGGATAGTTCGCGATCAGTTGTTTGGAAATGTCGTTGAATTCTGCCCAGGGGTCCAGGGCGCGGGCGAGATCTGCCGGGGCCAGGGGGTATTTTTCGATAGACAGGTATTGCAGCTGACCAGTATCTGGTCCATGTTCAGCCCAGCACTGGGCGGCGCAAAGAAAATTCAGGCCGGTGCCAAAACCGGTTTCGATAATGGTAAAGGTGCTCTTATCCGGCAGCGTGGACCAGCGATGGCGCAGCTGATTGGCTTCAATGAACACATGCCGACTTTCCGCCGGGCCGTTACTGTTGGAAAAATAAATGTCGTCATAATGGCCGGAGCGGGGGAAAGATGCTTCCCAGTCGATAGAGGCGGTTTCAAGGGCGCGCAGGGTCCTGTCCGGCTGTTCTTTACCATGTTTATTCATCCGGGGAGACTCCGTTATCGCCGTGCTGATGGAGCAGGGCGATAAAGGCATTGGCGGCATTGGACAGGGACTTGTCCCGGTGATGAATCAGGCCGAGCTGGCGTTCAAGTCTAATAGTCGGGCAGTGTAGTTGGACCAGGGAGGTGTCGAGCATGGTATTGGGCAACAAGCTCCAGCCCAGGCCCACGGAAACCATCATTTTGATGGTTTCCAGATAATTGGTAGCCATGGTTGCCGCGAGGTTTTTTTCATGCTCGTCGAATATACGTTTGATCATGCGACCGGTATAGGTATTCATGCCCGGCAGGATTGCCGGATGTTGGCAAAGTTTGGCTAAGGTGATTTTGCCCGCGTTGGTGAGGTAATGATCCGGCGACGAAACCAGGCACAGGGGGTCGCGCCAAATGGGAGTGGCGACAATCTTGGCATGCGCCTCGGGCGCCAGCGTCACCACTGCCAGTTCGAAGTGGCCCTGGCGGATGGCCTCGTAGGCGACCTCCGAATCCATGAAATCGATGGATAGCGTCACATCGCCGTGCCGGGCGGCGAATGCCTTGAGTACCGGCGGCAGGCGGTGCAGGC
>DLXZ01000110.1:4686-4954 GCA_003448675.1 Porticoccaceae bacterium | reverse complement strand
AGCCCTTGCCCTCCTCGCCGACCCGGTAACGGGCGTCAATGCGCACATCATCAAAATAAAGGGAGCCGCGGCCGACGGCTTTTTCGCCCAGGTCATCAAAGCGGCCCCGAGTGATGCCCGGGCTATTAAGGTCGACGACAAAGGCGGAAATCCCCCGCGCCCGGTCCTCGCGGCTGCCGGTGCGGGCAAAGATCAGGCAGATGTCGGCCTGCTCGGCCATGGAAATGGAGGTTTTCTCCCCGTTGAGGATATAGCTGTCGCCATCGCG
>DLXZ01000110.1:4221-4376 GCA_003448675.1 Porticoccaceae bacterium | reverse complement strand
CCAATACAGGCGATGGTTTCCCCTGAGCACATGGCGGGGAGGATCTCCTCAATGACATCGGGATGACCGTGGCGGACGATGCAGCTGGAAATCAAAGAGTGGTTAATGGGCACATAGGCCACATTCATATCGCCTTCGGCGATGATTTCGGTAAT
>DLXZ01000110.1:3666-3903 GCA_003448675.1 Porticoccaceae bacterium | reverse complement strand
GCGAGGAAGCCCAGCTGGCCCATTTCCCGCACCATATCCCGGTCAAAATAGCCGTCTTCTTCTCTTCGTTTATAGGCGGGGGCCAGCTTTTCGCTGGAAAACTTTCTGACGCTGTCGAGCAGTGTTTCCTGAAAATCAGAGAGGCCAAAATCCATGGGGGTTTCCGGTTGAAGTGCTTCAAACGACGGGGGCGATGGGCCGGCATAATAGGTAGAGCTTCGAAGGCCTGTCAATCGG
>DLXZ01000110.1:2356-3305 GCA_003448675.1 Porticoccaceae bacterium | reverse complement strand
GGTGACTCTAATATGGCTCAAGCGAAACCGACGGGATCTGATATCGAGCTCGATCACGAAGAAGCCGAGCTGGCGCACAAATTTTTTTTCAGGCTGTATCAAACGATCAACCTGACGTTACGGGCTGCCAGTAAAACCCTGACGGATGTGGGGATGAGTCCTCAGCAGTGGTCAATTCTCGACTCTTTGTCCCGCCCGGGCCTACAAGAGGGGATGACTGTTAATGGTCTTGTCGATTATTTAATGGTCAGCCGGCAGAGCCTCAACGGTGTGCTCAAACGGATGGAGGAGCAGGGATACATTGAGCGTGTGGTTAATCCCGATGATTTGCGCTCACGCATGGTCAGACTCACTGATGAGGGCAAGGCGGTGTGGCGACAGGCCTTTATGAATACCCGAAAGCTGTATACTGAAAGTCTTCAACATATGACTGATGACCAAAAGCGGGCTGCTATCGCCACCTTTGAACGTATCCAGAAAAACGTCAAAAAGCTCTAGGCCATATTTTATGAAGGGATGCGGCAGAAAGGATGCGGCACAGTCTTAGCACCAAGGTCTGGTTCACAAGGCACATTAAAGTCCATTCATCTGGTATCCCCAGGGCTGAAAGTTAAGCTCGCGGGCGGGTATGAAGTGGTTAATCCTCGCCTCGGTAGATTCCCCAACTATGCCAGCGGATCAAACTCAATTTATCAGCGACGAACAAATCCACCGGACGTGGATGGAGCGCGCGCTGACCTTGGCGGTACGCGCCGAATCCGAAGGGGAAGTGCCGGTTGGCGCGGTGGTGGTGCGCGACGGGCAAATATTGGGAGAAGGCTGGAATGCGCCGATATTAAGCGCCGACCCCACTGCCCACGCTGAAATTTGCGCATTGCGCATGGCGGCGCGGCAAGCGCAAAACTATCGGCTTCCCGGCGCCACCCTGTATGTGACCCTTGAGCCCTGC
>DLXZ01000110.1:0-2198 GCA_003448675.1 Porticoccaceae bacterium | reverse complement strand
CGATTCACAGCCGGATAGCGCGTTTGGTCTTTGCCGCCACGGAGCCTCGCGCCGGGGCGGTTGTTAGCCAGCTAAGCCTGTTGAATGAAGGTCATTTCAACCATCGAATTGAATGGGTTGGTGGTGTGCTGGCGGAGCGTTCAGCCACGTTGTTGCGGGAGTTCTTTCGTTCCCGTCGCAAATAGTGATTGACGGTAGCTCCTCAAGCGCAGACCTATAACGGCAGGGACAGACTGCCGCCGACGTGGTTGGTAGCGGTTGGGGCTTCCTTTGCCAGTGCTTCACGTTGCACCTGCTGAATATCGTGCCACTGCAAAATACTTCTAAAGTGACGGATGTTTTTCACATACCTCACTGGCTCGTTGCCCCGTGCGTAGCCGTGTTTAACGGTCGCGTGATACTTTTTTTGCTGTAGCAGCGGCAGGTATTCGCGGACATCGCGCCAAAGATTCGGGTTGCCTTTGTGGCGCTGGGTCAGTACTCGGGCGTCTTCGAGGTGACCCATGCCAACGTTATAGGCAGCCAGTGCAAACCAGGTGCGATCGGGTTCCTTGATGGATTCTGGTAGACGCTCCCGGATCTCTACAAAATAACGGGTGCCACCCCGGATACTCTGCTCGGGACTGAGACGGTTTTCAACCCCCAGTTCCCGGGCGGTGTCTCTGGTCAGCATCATCATGCCACGAACTCCGGTGGGCGACTTTGCTTTTGGGTTCCAGTGGGACTCCTGATAGGCCATGGAAGCGAGCAACCGCCAGTCCAGGTCATAATCCCTCGCTGCCCGCTCGAACATTGGCCTGAACTTGGCCAGCCGCTGGTCGATGCGACGCATGAAGAGTTGCGAGCCGGCAACGGAAAAGCTATCCGTATGATCATAGATTCGCGCTTTTAATCTCGCCAACTTGCCACTGGCGCTGAATTTTTCCAGGAACAGATTGGCTGCCTTGAGCAGGCTTGTGTCCTCATAATCGGGGAAAACCCAGGCGACGGCTTGCTCGTCAGTCAAATAGAAGCCAGTTCTGGCTTTGGGATAGAGGCTTCTATTCAATGCATAGGCGCTTGAGTCAACCACCGCGTAATCAGCCTGACCCTCGTGCACCATCTGCATGAGATCCAGCATTTCGGTATCCCGTAGCGCCTGCCACCGCAAGTCAGGGTGATTTTTGGTGAGTTGTTTAAGATGCTCGGTATGGGAACTGTTGGCTACCGCCACCAGGCGACCGCCGATGAGGTCTTCGATGGTGCTGGGGCGCGGGTCACCCATTCTATACACCAGTGCTTGTCTGACGGTTTTGTAGGGCGTCGAAAACAGCAGACGTTTTTTTCTCTGTTCGGTGATGGTTAAGCCAGCACCCGCAAAGTGGCCCCGGGGGCCGCCAACGGCATGAAACAGAGCATCCAGATTTTCTATCAGGTGGACTTCAAGGTTCACACCCAGATGGTCGGCAAAAGCCTTGGCCAGCAGGTATTCAAAGCCGTTGGGTCCCCTGGCATCTTCAAAATAGGTGGTTGGCCCGACGAAGGTGATCATCCGCAGGATGCCTTCTTTCTGTACTTGTTCAAGTACTGACTGAGCTCCGCTGGTAGAAAGGTTCAGTGCGAGTGTGCACAGCAATGCCACGACTACCAGTCGCCGCACGGTTATCTTTGTTGCTCGCAGTGATCGCGCCAAGTGCTTGTACCAGTGCCTGATAAGTTCGGGTTAGTGAGGTGGTTTCAGAAGACCATTTTACCTGCTTCCGGCCCCCGACGACTTAACAATGTGTCGAGGCAAGGTGGTTGACTATTGGTCCTTGGCCAACGCTACATCACTTCTCCCAGATCAAGTACAATGACTGCGCGGCGCGATCCACACGATCAATCCGAACCCGGTTCCACCTGTTTTTGAGAATTGCTGATGCTGATCCTGCGCGGCGCCCCGGCGTTATCCGCTTTCCGTAAGTCCAGAATACTCACCACTCTGCGGGCAGAAGCCCCCCATATCCACGACATTTACGCAGAATACGTGCACTTTGTCGACTTGGTCGCGAGCCTGTCCGAAGCCGATCATGGGACCCTGGAGGCCTTGCTACAGTACGGGCCTTCGGCGCTACCCTGTGATCCCACGGGACAGTCATTACTGGTCGTGCCTCGCCCCGGCACCCTCTCGCCCTGGTCGCCATGGCTGCGGCTCATCAGCACATCGGCAAATCCGATGA
>DLXZ01000123.1:8954-12313 GCA_003448675.1 Porticoccaceae bacterium | reverse complement strand
CGGCGACGGCAACCTGCACCCGTTGATCCTCTACGATGCCAATGCACCGGGAGAACTGGAACGGGCGGAGGCATTCGGCGCCGATATCCTGAAACTGTGCGTGGAGGTCGGCGGTGTGCTGACCGGTGAGCATGGTGTCGGCGTGGAGAAGCGCGACCTGATGGGCGAGATGTTTAGCGAGGGCGACCTCAACCAGCAGCAGCGTATCAAATGCGCCTTTGATCCGGATGGACGCCTCAACCCCGGCAAGGTTTTCCCGACCCTGCATCGCTGCGCCGAACTGGGCCGAATGCACGTGCATAATGGCGAATTGCCCTTCCCCGACCTGCCGCGCTTTTAATCTTTGCAACAACACGAGCCTCTCCCGTGCCTGAAACCTACCAGCCTGACAGCCCGGAACAACTGGCCGAAATCATTCAATGGGCCAACGCCAATAGCCACCCTCTGGAAATCACTGGCAGCGGCACTAAGGCTCATCTCGGTCGTCCCGTTATGGCCGACCATCAGGTAAGTCTCTCCAGATTTAATGGCATCAAGGATTACCAGCCCCTGGAGCTGGTGATGATTGCAGGCGCGGGAACACCGCTTGCGGATATCAACAAGGTTCTGGATGAACATCAGCAAATGCTGGCCTTCGAACCACCTTACTATCGAATGAACAATCCTGAAAACACCGAGGTCGGCGGAACTCTTGGCGGTATATTGGCCTGCAATCTCAGTGGTCCACGCCGCTTTTTTGCCGGCGCGGCGCGTGACCACTTACTGGGTTTTCAGGCGGTCAGCGGTCGCGGGGAATGTTTTAAAGCCGGCGGACCAGTGGTGAAAAACGTCACCGGGTTCGACCTGTCCAAGCTGATGACCGGCTCCTGGGGTACCCTGGCGGTTCTCAATGAAGTCACCCTGAAAGTGTTGCCGCGCCCGGAGAAAACCCGCACCCTGTTGATCCATAACACGCCGACAACCGCAGCCCTGACCATCATCACTGCCGCGGTCCAATCCGCCCATAGCGTCAGCGGCGCCGCCTGCCTGCCGGGCTCGGTGGCGGCTCATTCACGGGTTTCGCGCATCGCCGATGGACACGACACCGGCGTTGTTTGCCTGCGCCTGGAAGGCCCGGAGCCCTCGGTGATCTATCGGTTGGAAGCGTTAAAAATTTTAGCGGCCAAATTGCATCCCCAGGCCGAATTCGACCAACTGCACAGCACCAATTCCCTGAAATTCTGGGCTGAAGTGGCAGATTTGTTTCTTATTCAATCACAAGCGGCTGCCGATGAATCCCAGCATCTTTGGCGCTTGTCCCTTCCTCCGAGCAATGCTGAGAATGTCTTGAGCAAACTTTTGGTGCTCGGGGTTCAGGACTGGCAACTAGACCAGGCCGGCGGCAGTCTCTGGGTTAAGGCGCCTGAAACCGTAGCAGCTACGCGGCTGCGCCAGGTTTTGAACAGTTGCGGTGGTCATGCCACCCTTTGGGAGGCGCCGGCATCCGTGCGAAAACAAAGCGAAATTTTCCAGCCCCAGGGTCCAGCGCTGGCGGCCCTGAGTCAAAGGGTAAAAACCAGTTTCGACCCCAACGGCGTCCTCAACCCCGGCCGCATGTACCGGGGCATGTAAACCATGCAGACTCACTTTACCCCCGAGCAACGCAGTCGCCCCAGCATACAGGTGGCAGACGAAGTGCTGCGGAAATGCGTGCACTGCGGCTTTTGTACCGCCACCTGCCCGACCTTCAGACTCACCGGCGACGAACTCGAAAGCCCCCGGGGCAGAATCACACTGATTCAGAATCTGTTGGAAAGCGAAGCCACACCGACTGCGGAAACCGTGGCCAACCTCGACCACTGCCTGTCCTGCCTGGCTTGTGAAAGCACCTGCCCTTCCGGTGTTTCCTATCGTCGACTGATCGATCAGGGCCGAGAACTGGTCGAGGATAAATACCGAAGGCCCTTGGCCGATCGCCTGACCCGCTCCCTGCTGGCCTGGCTGCTGCCCCGCCCAACCTGGTTTCGTCGTGCTCTCAAAACCGGAGCCATCGGCAAACCCTTGCTACGAGTGATCGGTAAATTCCTGCCCCAGGCAAACGCCATGGCGAACATGATGCCGGCACAACTCCCGGATACCAGCGACGCGGTTAAGCCAGGCTTCCATGCCGCGCAGGGTGAAGAGTTAATGCATGTGGCACTCGTGACCGGCTGCGTGCAAAACGTACTGGGGCCTCAAATTGACGCGGCAGCCATTCGGGTCTTAACCCGCCATGGTTGTAGTGTCACCGTCCCCGAGCCATCCACCACAGGTTGTTGTGGCGCCCTACCCCATCATCTGGGCAAAGCGGCACAGGCGCGGATGATGGCGCGTGAAAACATGACGGTCTGGCGAAAATTACTGGAAAACGGAAACCAAACTCGACCAATCGATTCGTTTCTGATGACCGCTTCTGGCTGTGCTTCGATGCTCAAGGATTATCCTCACCTGTTACCAGAGGAGAAAAATATCGGAGGAATTGACATAAGAATCAATGATATATCAGTCATTCTTAATGAGTTATTTACCAAAGAATCGCCCGTCATTACGACCAAACGCAGCTTACCTGAAACCATGGCCTGGCAAGCTCCCTGCTCCCTACAGCATGGGATGCAGGAAAAAATCGCGCCTTTGAGTGTCCTGCGCGCTTGTGGTTTCGAGGTTCGCGAACCCAGGGATGCCTATCTCTGCTGCGGCTCGGCGGGCACCTACAACCTGTTGCAGCCGGAATTCGCAGACCAGTTGGGCGAAGACAAGCGAGACAAACTCCGGGCCACGGGCGCCGATATCGTTGTCAGCGCCAATATTGGCTGTATCAGCCAACTTAGCACCGGTGACTCATCGGGTACTTCCCTGCGGGTGATCCACCTGGCTGAAGCCGTGGATTGGGCAACGGGCGGCCCGAAACCGGCGTCCCTCCGCTAACACCCATCAGAGCTAAAGCGTAGTCGCTCGACTCAACAGCGCACCGTGAGATCAAGCAATGGATGACTTCGAACTTCTCATTGATCTACACAGCAGCAACGAGCGTCAGGGGCCGGGTAGCGAGAGCGCAACCCAAATGGCGATTGAGCTTGCGGGACTGGATCGATCAACTTCCCTAGAGATCGCGGATATGGGCTGTGGCACGGGCGCCTCTAGTTTCTCGTTGGCACGCTGCCTGAATGCCCATATCACCGCATTGGATTTATCCGTAGAGTTTATCGACGTTCTCCGGAAGCGAGCTGCGAAGGAAGGCTTAAGCGCAAAAATTTCGCCCATCGTAGGCTCGATGGAGAATCCTGGATTCGCGCAGCAGGCGTATGACGTGATCTGGTCCGAAGGCGCCATCTACAACATCG
>DLXZ01000123.1:8127-8766 GCA_003448675.1 Porticoccaceae bacterium | reverse complement strand
AAGGCGCCATCTACAACATCGGATTTGAACGGGGGGTAAGGGAATGGATGCCCCTCCTGAAACCGAGTGGCATGTTGGTGGTATCGGACATTACCTGGCTCAGCAACGCACGACCACCCGAACTGGAAGACTATTGGCTGAAGGAATATGCCGAAATTGATAGCGCATCGTCGAAAATCCGCATCCTGGAAAAATACGGCTTCACGCCGGTAGCGTATTTTGTGTTACCGGAATATTGCTGGCTGGACGCCTATTATCATCCACTGATAGAAAGCTTCCCCGAATTTTTATCCAGACACGGAAACAATGACAAAGCACAGGCCTTAGTCGACGCCGAGCTAAGGGAAATTGCTATGTATAAAACATTTAAACGCCATTACGGCTACGGCGTATATATCGCAAGAAAGCTGTAATCCCTTGTGCGAGACTTCAAATGCCGATTTCCCTGGGCAGGTCGTCGAATGTTTCGTCGATATAAAATGGCAGCCCGAACAGCTGCCATTTTTCTATCATGATCCCACTTGCTAGCCATCAATCCAGTACTTGAATCCTGCCTTCGGTAGTTGCTGAAAAAGGCTGTTCGAGATTCTGTATAAAAGAGATTAACGCATCCAGATCAACGGGCCCGACGACGCGATT
>DLXZ01000123.1:0-7980 GCA_003448675.1 Porticoccaceae bacterium | reverse complement strand
ACGATTGTCTCCTTCGGTCAGCACGGAGAAATTATCGCCACCGCCCGCAATAAAGCTGTTGACTGTTAACGAATAAACGGTGTTTTCGTCAAGAGCGATACCGTTAACCAACACGCTATCCGGTATGACCTTACTACCATCGGGTTGACCAGCATCCCAGGTATATTCAATACCGGAGGTTTTCAGAACGCGCGGTCGGCTCTGGTTTAACCACTGCTGCTCAAGCAGGGCCAGAATTTGTGTGCCCGTCAGCTCCATCTTTACCAGATCATTATTAAAAGGCTGAATGGTGAACAATTCACCCCAGGTCACCTCTCCAGCTTCCATATCGGCCCTGATGCCACCGGGGTTCATAAAAGCGACTTCGGTCCCCATGGCCTGCCGCTGGGCGTCGGCGATCAGGTTGCCAAGGGCCGATTCGCCGGCAGCGGTCTCTGCTCGCGTAATAGCGCTGGCAGCGATGCCGACTACCTCATTCACCAATGGCGCCACAGCGTTCACGGAAGCGGAAACCAGGCTGGCGACATCTTTTTGTTTGTTGGTACCGGGAGTTTGGTTAGCCCAGGTAGTAATAATACTGGCTGACTTTTGGACAATGTCGCCAGACTGAGGGTCAATCGCCACGTCAATGTCAGCATAAGCGCTGCCCCGGGAAAATGCCTGGGTAACCAGTATGGGATGACCATTCTGGTTTTTAACCAGCTGATTGGTAAAACCGTGGGCATGGCCGCTAATGACGATATCAACCTCATCATCCAGGCGATTGACGATATCGCCAATTGCGCCACTCAAATCCCGCAGTTCCTCGGGTGTTGGCCCGCCATTGAATGACTGTCGAGCGCCCTGGTGAATAGTGACCACAATGGCTCGCACGCCACGAGCGAGCAGTTCGGGTACATAACTGTTGATGGCATCGGCCTCATCCAGAAACTCAACGCCAGCAACGCCGGACGGAGTCACAATGGTGGGCGTATCCTTTAGAACCGCGCCGATAAAGGCAACGCTTTGCCCGCGCACCTTTTTGATTACGTAGGGAGGCAAAACCGGCTCACCGCCATCCTTATACACCACATTTGCGTTGACGTAGGGAAATCGTGCACCCCCGTACTCATCCTCCAGGAAAGGACCATCGGCGTGGTTGCCGCCATTGAGCAGACGTAACATTTCATCAACACCCTCGTCGAATTCATGGTTACCCAGGGTGCCAACCAGGTTACAACGGGGTGCGAGCTTGTTGTCGGGATCGCAGTTTCTAGACAGCAAATTCAAAAAACTGATGGATGGTTCGTCCTGCAGTAGTGCCGAGGCTGGAGGCGAGGCGCCGACATGGTCACCCGCGTGGACAATAAATGCGCCTACCGAAGATTCCTTCGTCTCGGCCCGCAAATAGCTGGCAAGCACTTCAGCGCCACCTACGGGCGATCCGAAAAGCGAACTGGATTCCAGCTGACCGTGAAAATCATTAATCCCAAGAATTTTAAACTGTACCCAGTCGACTGGCTTTCTCGCATTTAAATTTCGCCAGTGCACAGGTCTTGCGGCTTGTGCTCTCAGAGCCGCGCTGTCACGTTCTTCGTGCTGACAAAGAGCCATTTCACTCGCCACCGCGCTACTGGTAAGTGCGATAGAGAAACAACCCGTGTAAAACAGTTTTCGCAGTAACTTCATAGCCAAACTCCCTTTTTGGACATTAACGCGAGTCAAAACACTAAGCGGGAATTACGGCATGTACGTGACGATTCTGTTGCGAAGTTAAGGCAAATTAATCGGATGGAAGCATGTGGCCAATTAAATGCACGCTTGTTTTATCTCGGCAGGTGAGCAATCAGTGGTCAGGGATTTTGTTAAAGGAAATTTCCAGTAGCCCATTGGCAAGCAAGGTGGCTTTGCCAACCTTCATGCCGCTCAGGGTGTTATTCAAGGTTAGCTGAGAATGCAGGTAATACGGAAATTGCGCAGCGGAGCGAGTTTTGAGTTTTAGGGTGTTAATTTTCACGAGCGAAAATACCTGGTTGGGAAAGGGTGTCGAAGGCTTTAATGTAGCGAAGCCGTGAATACGCGTATCACTATTCAGGTAACGGGATAGGACTTTGGTGAACGCGTTTAGGGCCGGCTCGTTTAGATAATTCAAAACATCCCAAAGCAGGCAAACGTCAAAGCTCGTACTCGTCGGAAAACTGAGTAATTCCTGGAAATGATTGAGCAGTTCAGCTTCCGTTAGCTCTCCTTCCAGACAGCCAAGAGCTTCCCGGGAAAAAAGATCGGAAAAATGAAGCCGGCATTTATAGTTTGAAAAGAATTCGACTGTCTCCGGCGTAGCGGATCCGGCATCGAAAACAGTCAGTTTTCGCTCCTCGTCAAGGTCATCCAGAAGCGAAGCTAGCAGGTTACAACGTAGTTCCAAGGCTCGGTATTATCCGCCGGTATCTGAAGAAGCCTTTTCCAGGATATCGTTAACGCCCTTTGTCTTAGTGAGAGAAGAGCCTGGTTTTTCCATATGGGTGGTCGACGTCTCTAAGCCACCTGGATCCATATCAATACTACCCTTGAATTTGGCGCCATCTTCCAGGGTTACCCGAGGTGCGACGATATTACCCTTGACTCGTCCGGTTTTGGAGACGATGACTTTCTCCTGTCCGTTGATATCGCCTTTTACCTCACCGTCCACTCGAATAATGTTAGCACTCATATTGGCATTGATGTGTCCACTCTGGCCGATCACCAGTTCATTGGAGGATAAATTAATCGTCCCTTCGACCGAACCATCGATAACAAGGTTTTCATCACCGACCACGTCGCCCGTGATTTTAATCGACGATCCAATTAACGCGGACCGTCGCACGCTCGACGATGGGCTATCCTGGAAGGGGGTTGCGGCCGCGGAGTCACTACTGACGTCGGATGCGGGCACGGTTTTACCATTACGTTGCTTTTCGAACATATTGATCTCCTTTACCGTCGTTTGACTAACGCATTGTAAACGGCTCTCTAGTGATCATCAGACGGGATTATCTATTATTCGAGAGCCGCGTCACTGTTTAGTATCCGTGCAAGTTTGTTTGTATCATCATCAGTCCCCCAGACTGAAGTGCCTGTTTAAAAACCGTCCACTCCCTCGTCGAGTTGCACGCCAAAGCTGTTCAGGGCCATGGACACCATGTTGTACTGGCCCACAGTGAACACCACGTCCATCATTTGCTGCTGGTCGTACTGCTGGCTCAGTTCGGCCCAGGTGGCATCGCTGATACAGGCACCTTCGTGCAATTCATCGGTGGCGCGCAGCAATGCGGCATCAAAGGCGCTCCAGCCCTCGGCATCAGGGCCCTTTTTGATACGCTGGATTTCCTCATCAGTGAGGCCCGCTTCGCGGCCGAAAATCACGTGCTGACCCCATTCATACTCCGCTTCGCACAACCAGCCGATGCGCAAAATCAGTATTTCCCGCTCACGAGGCTGCAGGCGCGAGGTCTCCCCCATAATATGGTAGGCCCAGACGGTGAATTTCTCCGCTGCATCCCAGTGTCGGCTAATAGTCCCCAGGACATTGTAGAAAGGGCCGGACTCCTTGATGGGCGCCAGCATATCCTTCTGGGCCTCACTCCACTCATTAGGCTCCATAGGGGTGATACGGGGTTTCGATAACTTCATACGGATTTCCTTAATTTGTTATGGTTTTAACGGTGTGAAACCAGGGATACTACCGGCACCGATGAAAAATCACCATTGATGAAAGAAGCTTAAGTGTGAATCCCGGCCCGCATCAGCCATTTTGAAGCTGGACTTTCAACCAACTGGTGATTTGCTCCGCGGACATGGCCCCGGCCTGGCGAGCGACCTCCTTACCGCGGGCAAAGAGCAACAGCGTCGGGATACTGCGAATACCCAGGCTCTGGCCCAGCATCTGCTCCTCTTCGGTATTCAACTTGGCAAAGTAGACCTGTCCCTGCAACGCCTGGGCCGCCTGTTCAAAGGCTGGCGCCATGGCCGTGCAAGGTCCACACCAGGGCGCCCAACAGTCCACCAACACCGGCAGGCTGCTGCCCTGGGTGATTTTTGCAAAGTATTTGGCGTTAAGGTTAGGCACGACCCCGCCGATCAGGGCGTTTTTGCAGGCCCCGCACCGTGGCCCGGCGTCAATCCTGGCTTCGGGCAGGCGGTTGGGCGCAAAACACGCTGGGCAAAAAACATGGATCATATCGCTCATAACAGCTCTCTCGGCAGGTGGGTCAACTGGTCTTGTAGTGCCTCCAGCTCGTCCAGAAGCTGCAAGGCCAGAGCCACACCGGGCATATTGACGCCCAGGTCATTTTGCAGACGCACGGCCTTGCGAGCCTTGCGCAGACACAGGGCATTGAAACGCCATTCGAGGGGTTCATTACCCTGCTTCTCGATAACCCCCTCCTCGACCAACTCGATAATATAGTCAGCATGGACTGCACAGGCTCGCGCCATATCCGCCAGACTCAGCAGTGTTTCTTCATCCAGTAAAACACCGCTGAGGGTTCTTTTTGTTGTACCTGACCCTGGTGCCGCCATCTTCAAACTCCCAGATCCGCACGGGGATTAAAGCCGCTAACACGTGCCAGGTCTTGATAAGCCTGTTTAACCTTGTCGTCATCAACTGGTGGCAACACCAGCTCGATAACCACGTAAAAATCCCCTGCCTGTTTACCGGGCAAGCCCCGGCCTTTTATGCGCATTTTTTTACCTGCTTTGCTGCCTGCTGGAATCTTCAAATCAACGACGCCCGTGGGCGTGGGCGCCTTGACAGTAGCGCCCAGAGCCGCTTCCCAGGGAGCCACTGGCAAATACAGATAAATATCCCGTCCTTCCAGACGATACCGGCGGTGAGGTTTAAATACCACTTCCAGATAAAGGTCGCCAGCCGGGCCGCCACCGGGGCCGGGATCACCCTGCCCTTGTAAGCGGATTTGCTGCCCCGGTGCAACGCCTTTGGGAATTTTCACATTGAGTGTGTGGTTGCGGGTATATACATGTCCGGTCCTGTCCACCTCGGGCACACGCAAGGTAATCGCCCGCGAGGCACCGTTTAGCGAGTCCTCCAGATCAATCATGATGCGGGCATGATGATCCTGGCCGCGGCCCTGATAGCCTCGCGGCCCCCGCTTGAATGCGGAAGCCCCGCCACTATCAAAGCGCTGGCCAAATAGCGATTCAAAAAAATCGCTAAAAGCCTGGCTATCGCCCTGGGTGAAACCGCCACCGCTAAATTCGAAACCCGCGTCCCAGCCGGGGGGCGCGTTAAATTCCTGGCCTGCCTGCCAGTCAGCACCCAGTTGATCATAGGCAGCCCGCTTTTCGGGATCCTTGAGCACCTCATAGGCCTCACCGACAGCCTTGAATTTTTCTTCCGCATCGGCTTCGGAGCTGACATCCGGATGATATTTACGCGCCAGTTTGCGATAGGCACGCTTGACATCGTCCTGGCTGGCATCACGCTCTAGTTCCAGTATTTGGTAATAATCCCTGAATTCCATCGCACCTCCACGATGACAGTAACGCCGCTTTCCTCACCTGAATCCTGGTTGGCTGACGTTCCTAGCTTAGCAAACACGAAAAAGCATCGGTTAAAAGATAGCAGCACTCAACAGACAGTTATTGATCCGGAATAAGCAACTTTCAAGTAGCCTTTAGCTGAGTTTTACCAACCCGGCTTGACATGTTCTCGTGCAGGTTTGCGAGAATTCAGCCCGCAACCTATGATAGCGCGCTTACATTTTTCAGCACAAAATTCACTTAGGTTGCGTCGAGTCAGCGCGACAACACGATTCATCAGGAACACCAGCTATGGCCATAGAAGCAGTACTTTGGGATTTTGGCGGCGTCATTACCAGCTCGCCTTTTGAGGCCTTCAAACGTTACGAAAGCGAACGGGGGCTGCCCATGAACTTCATCCGGAGCATCAATGCCACCAACCCGGATACCAACGCCTGGGCGCAGTTTGAAGCCAATAAGGTTTCCATCGACGAGTTCGATCAGCTATTTCTTGAAGAATCCACCGCCGCTGGCCACCCAGTGCCGGGCAAGGAAGTTATCAAACTGCTGGCCGGCGACGTTCGCCCACGCATGGTCAAGGTGTTGGAACGCTGCAAGCGCGACTACAAGATTTCCTGCCTGACCAACAATGTCCGTTCAGGCAAGGGGCCGGGTATGTCCCGCACACCGGAAAACGCCGCCGCCGTGCAACGGGCCATGAGTCTGTTTGACCATGTGCTGGAATCCAGCAAGGAAGGCATGCGTAAACCCCAGCCTGAATTCTACCTGCTCGCCTGTGAGCGTATGGATGTCCAGCCCAATGCCGTGGTTTATCTGGATGATCTGGGCATTAACCTGAAGCCCGCCCGCCAACTGGGCATGACCACCATCAAGGTGCTTTCGGAGGCACAGGCTATTACCGACCTGTCAGCTGTTTTGGGCATCGATTTTCACTGAATAGTCAGGGCTCTTCAGATAAGGCGCACGATGCCTTGCATCAGGCGCGTTTGAGCCAACCGCGGGCAAAACGCTCCTGGCTGCTGTCGGCCTCCATGATGGCTGCATAGCGTGCGCCCTGTTGTATGTTCAGTAGCTTCAACAGGGGATCGGCGTTTTCTTCCTGCTCCAGATGGGTCAGCAAGGTAGCCAGTGTTCGCTCACCGAACCAGCCGTCCACCACCAGATCCCGATAATCTTTTTCGTCGCGATTGAGTAAATTCAAGCCATGTTGCAGGAAGCGCACCGCGCGGCGCAGCCCCATATTAACGCCGGTATCGTATAGTTCATTAGCGACCTCCTGATCCGGAATATCGTCCCCCCTGAATGGGTCCCAATACCTTTGCCTATAAAATTTTTTAACGCTGGCCTGCAGGCTACGGTCGGATTTTAGCGAGCCCGGAAAGTTCGCCTCGCTTTTGGCTGCGTCAATCACCCGCCACCCCTGCCAGTTGGGATGATGGATGCGCGATATGCCCCGGTAGGTTTCGCCGCCCCGGTCGACGCGATCATTGACGTAACCGCCTTCATGGGCAGAAGTGAGTCGATAAGCTTCAGTAAAATTAGCCATTTACTTGTTCCTTCAATTGCACTAACAAAACCGGCGTTTGGCTTAGATCAATCCATACTAATAGTCGAGGGACTCGGCGGTAAACGGGTTCTTCGGCTCCTTCCCTTCAAGGATGCTTTGCAGTAGGGAATTCATGGTCGCAACGTCATTATCGAAGCCACCGTGCGTTTCGCTCTGGGACGGGTCGCCGTCTCTACCACGACTGTAGATCAGGCGAAATTTTTCATCCAGATCCTCCACCGCCGACTCCACCAACAAATCATCGGAGTACTTTTGCATTCCCAGGATGGCTTGCGGAGGATCAATTTGTTCCTCAAACGCTCGGGAAACCATGTACAGCAGCGACTTGCGATAGACCTGCCCGACCTGGTCATCTTGCTCCAGTTCATCGGTGAGGTTGTATACCATCATTTTGTCAATGCCGAAGGTGTCACCACCTTGAGCCAGGTAAGGGAAGTAATGGCTGCGAAACAAATCCACGGTACATGCGGGCGCTAACAAGGTACAGCTTGCCAAACGCAACTCCGGCGCCAATTCTTCCAGGGCTTCAAGCAGGTTGGCAAGTAATATGGCGCCCGTGCTGTGGCCGACAATATGCACCTTCAGTCTGGTGCTGCCTTTTCGCGCCAGCTCATCCAGAAAAATCTTGAGTGTCCGCGTACCGGCGCACCCGGGTAGAAAGGGTCGAGCGGCCCCGCTTTTCATTTCACGCCACAGGGCCCGCCCAGGAATGCGTGTACTCCATTCCAGTAAGCGATCGGTCCAGTCGGTAATGGCTCCAGCGCGCTCTTGCGCTTGTTTTTCCCGCTTAAAAATAATGTCCTTGAGTTCTTCCAAAATCCCCGTGTCGTACATGAAGTGAAAGGGATAGATACCGTTATCTTTAAACGTTTGCTTCGGGTATTCAGCCTGGCGCT
>DLXZ01000181.1 GCA_003448675.1 Porticoccaceae bacterium | reverse complement strand
CAACGGCGGCTTACCGCCTGGCTGGTTTCGATAATACGCCAGGCCCGCGCGCCGTTGCGTTTACGAAGCCGGCGTATCTGAGGCAGTAGGCTATAAAAAGTTTGTGTATCAGCGGCTTTTATCTGGTATTGGCGAACCAGCGTCAACGGACCTTCGGTGGGGTCGCTGATATTGTCTGGCAGAGTCGGCGAAGGGTCGGCGGATGTGTGGTCACGGTCGCGGTGTTCCAGTGGCAGGAGAGGACCCAATATCATCGTCAGTAGTGCGCCCAGCCCCGCAAGCGCGAGACTGCTGGCGATTCCTATATCGTCCGACAGATAACCCCACAGGGCGCTGCCCGGGGTGGCGCTGGCGCCGTAGGCGAGCATCAGCACAGCCAGTGCCCGTGCTCTTACCCAGTCAGGCACCGTCAGCTGACAGGTAACAATCAGTACCGAGAAGCTGGTAATCCAGGCAAAACCCAGCCAGACGGCCATCATACAGACCGTCCACAATGTGTCGGCGCCGGTAAGCAGCAACAGACCGATACCAAACAGACCGGATGTGGCGGTGAACAGGCGATTGCGGGACCAGCGCCGGTACAGGCGTGGCATCAACATGGCCCCACCCACGGCGCCTAGCCCAGTGAGCGCCATAATGGTGCCGTAGGTTTCGGCGCTGGCGTTAAAGCCCCGAATCAGCAAAGCCGGCATCAGTGCCCAGAAAGCGCTGGCGAAAAAGAAAAACACCACGCACCGGATCAGTACAACCCGCAGCTGTGGATCGTGGGCGGTATAGCTAAGCCCGCCTTTCAGCGCCTTGGTAAACCGTTCGGGGGGCAGGCGGCTCTGGGTTCCGTGACGCTTTGGGTAGTGGAAATACAGAATCAGGGTAATCACCACAAAGGATACGGCATTAAGCGCGAACACCAGATGGGCGCCACTCAGCGCAATAATGAGGCCACCAGCAGCCGGGCCAATGGCTTTGCTGGCGTTGGTGCTTAGTGAGTTGAGAGTGACCGCGTTGTGCAACTCGCTTCGGGGCACGAAACCGGGGATGCTGGCTGAGAAGGCCGGACGCATCATGGCGTTACCGGTGGCCAGGGCAAAAGTTAGTATCAGCAGCCACCATTCGGTGGTCAGCTCCGCCAAAGCCAGCACGGTTAGCGTGGTGGCTGACACCAGCATCCAGACATGCAGTACCAACAGCATGCGTCGGCGGCTGAAGGTGTCGGCAAAAGCGCCGGCTGGGTAGGACAGCAACAGAAAGGGCAGCGTCGTTGCTGTCTGGATCAGGGCGATCATGACATTGGAGGGTGCCAGCGTCGCCATCATCCAGGTTACGCCCACCTCGTTCATCCAGGTGCCCACATTGGAGGCGGTGATAGCGACCCACATGGCGCGATACAGCGGAATGGCCAGGGGAGACCAGACGTTGTTACTGGCGGGCTGCTGGGCGGGCATTCAGGGTGTTCCCGATCGGTAAAAGCGCGATACCAAACTAAGCGCCGGATGAGGGTTTTGAGGGTTCTGGCAAACCCTGCCAACGCTTCACCAGCATCGTTTCAATGCCCAGATGGTCCAGGGTTCTGCCAACGGTCTGGTCGACAATATCATCTATATTTTGTGGGTTGTTATAGAAAGAAGGCACTGGGGGTGTGATGATGCCGCCCATTTCCGTCACCGCCGTCATATTGCGTAAATGGGCCAGGTTGAGTGGTGTTTCCCGGGTCAGTAAAACCAGCTTGCGCCGTTCCTTGAGGGTGACACCCGCGGCGCGGGTGACGAGATTGTTGTCCAGCCCGGTGGCGATAGCGCTGAGGGTGTTCATGGAGCAGGGTGCGACCACCATGCCTGCGGTTAAAAAGGAGCCGCTGGCAATGGATGCGGAAATATCCCGGTGAGGATGTACAACGTCAGCCAGGGCTTCGATCTCGGCTTTGCCGTAAGTGGTTTCCTGCTGGGCGGTCAGAATGCCAGCGGGGGAAATCAACAGGTGGGTTTCAATGTCCCGCACGGGGGCGAGCACTTCCAGCAGGCGAATGCCATAGATCACGCCGGTCGCGCCAGTGATGGCGATAATTAAAGGAGTAGTCATGACTACAATGTCGTCTTTGCCGCGCGGCTAGCGGCTCGATATGCTGAATACACGGATGGGGCGAACATCCGACCAGTTTACACGATCCGGGTACCGTGAGTGTGGCTCGGTGAAGCCGCATTAGCGATGGTAGTAGTCTGCGCGCAATATCTGCGCTATATTTCAACGGATATTTTAAGTTCCTGCCGCAGTACCGTCGGTTATTTTAAAAAGGGCGTTTTCCCCAAGGCATAAAGCCGATAGCCGGGAAGCGCTGTTCGATAGCTGGTTGATTCGATAGTCCTGATCAAGCCGCATGCGCGCTTTACATGAGGTTCCAGTTGGCTATTGGCTCTGCGAATAGGGGGTTGTTCAAGACCACTCTGGTACAAATAAGCGCAACGGCAGGTAAAAAACCAAAAAAGGGGAGAAGTATGAACGCAAGCCGACGGATAGCTGGTGTAGTCTCGGGTTTACTGTTTTTGCTAGTGGCGGGGTGTGATCAAAAAACCGCGCCGGCGGGTGGAAAACAGATTGCACCGGTGGTAGTTGCCGAAATCGAAAAGGCAGACGTGCCCCTTATCACGGAGTTGCCGGGTCGAATCGCCGCCATGCGGGTAGCCGAGGTTCGACCCCAGGTGGGCGGAATTTTGCAAAAACGCCTGTTCCGAGAGGGCAGTGACGTCACCGCCGGCGATCTGCTCTATCAGATAGAGGATGCCCAGTACCGGGCGGAAGTGGCGAGCGCCAGGGCCGAAGTGGCGCGCAGTGAAGCGGTTTTGACCAAGGCCCAGTTGCGGGAAAAGCGTCTTGCGCGACTGATTAATACCAAGGCCGTGAGCGAGGAAGATTACGATATGGCCGCGGCCGAGCTGCGCGAGGCCGAGGCCGGCGTTGCCGCCGCGCGCGCTGCGCTTAGCGCCGCCTCCATTGATCTCGGTTTCACCCGTGTGCTTGCGCCGATCACCGGGCGCATTGGCAAGTCCCAAATTACCGAAGGCGCGCTGATGGAAGCCGAACAGGAAAATGAACTGGCGGTTATTCAGCAGATTGATCAGGTCTATGTGGATATTACCCAGTCTACCACCGAACTCCTACGCCTAAAGCGGGAGATCGCTTCCGGGCGGGTCAGGCGGGATGCCGAAGAAATGTCGCTGACGGTTCTGCTCGACGACGGCAGCACTTATGAACATCGGGGCAGCCTCAAGTTTTCCGAGATCAGTGTTGATCAGGGAACCTCCTCGGTCACACTGCGGGGCGTGGTTCCCAACCCCGACCATCTGCTTCTGCCCGGTATGTTCGTGCGTGTGCGGGTGGATCAGGGCGTACGGGCTGACAGCCTGCTGATTCCCCAGCGGGGCCTGACTTTTGATTACTCCGGCGCCGCGACTGCCATGGTGGTGGGCGAAGACAATGTGGTGGAGCGGCGGATATTAGACGTTGGTCAGGCGGTGGGAGATCAGTGGCTGGTGCTGTCTGGACTTGAAGCGGGTGAAAAAGTGGTTGTCGAAGGCCTGCAGAAAATCCGCAGCGGCGCCGAGGTGAAAGTGGTGAGCGCGGTGGCCGGGGAGACAGGCCAATGAGGGCGAGCATGTCGGACTATTTTATCGATCGGCCGATCTTTGCCTGGGTCCTCGCCATCGTCGTCATGATTGTGGGCCTGGTGTCCATCACCCAGCTGCCCATTGAGCAATACCCGGAGGTGGCGCCTCCCGGTGTCGAGATTCACACGATTAACCCGGGTTCTTCAGCCGAGACGGTCGAAAACACGGTTACCCAGATCATCGAACAGAGTATGACGGGCATCGATGATGTGCTTTATATGTCCTCGACCAGCGATTCCTCCGGCCGAGGGCGCGTCAAGCTGAGTTTCCTGCCCGGCACTGATCCAAATATCGCCCAGGTTCAGGTGCAGAACAAGTTGCAGGCGGCCATGCAGCGCTTGCCCCAGGCGGTGCGAGATCAGGGTATCAAGGTCAACAAGGCGGCCACCGGGGTGATGATGGTGGTGGCCTTGAGTTCGCCCGATGGGCGTTATGACCGCTATGACCTGGGCGATTACATGGCCGCCAACGTTGTTGAGCAGGTGGGACGTATCTCGGGGGTTGGCGAGGCTTCTCTGTTTGGCGCTCAGTATGCCATGCGCATCTGGCTCGATGCCGATAAGTTGAACAGCTATCAGATTACCCCAGCCGAGGTGAATGCGGCGATTTCTTCGGAAAATTCCCAGATTCCCGCCGGTGAACTGGGCGCTGGCCCGGCTGTTGCCGGGCAGGAGCTGAACGCGACCATCATTGCCCAGACTATGCTGGAAACGCCGGAGGAGTTCGGCGAAATCCTGCTGAAAGTTAATCCGGATGGCTCGCTGGTGCATCTGCGCGATGTTGCGCGTATTGAAATCGGTGGCGAGGACTACCAGTTTCTAAATCATTTCAATGGCCGCCCCGCGGCTGGTATGGCGGTGCGCCAGGCTTCCGGCGCCAATGCCCTTGAGACCGCCAATGCGGTGAAGGCTAAACTGGCGGAGTTGTCCCAGTATTTACCCGAAGGCATGGTGCTGGAGCTGGCCTATGACACCACGCCTTTTGTTGAAGTGTCGATACTGGAGGTGGTGAAAACCCTGTTTGAAGCCATCGCTCTGGTATTTCTGGTCATGTACCTGTTTTTGCAGAACCTGCGGGCGACCCTGATTCCCACCCTGGCTATTCCGGTTATTTTGCTTGGTACCTTTGGTGTGTTGGCGGCCTTTGGCTATTCCATTAATACCCTGTCCATGTTTGCCATGGTGCTGGCCATCGGCCTGCTGGTGGATGATGCCATCGTGGTGGTGGAAAACACCGAGCGGCTGATGGAGGAAGAACACCTGTCGGCCCGGGAAGCCACGCGCCGCTCCATGCGCCAGATCACCAGCGCGCTGATTGGTATCGGCGTGGTATTGTCGGCGGTGTTTGTGCCCATGGCCTTTTTCCCCGGCTCCTCCGGCGCCATTTACAGGCAGTTTTCAGTCACCATCGCCACCGCCATGATTCTTTCGGTGCTAGTGGCCCTGGTGTTTACCCCCGCTCTGTGCGCCTCCATGCTACGCTCGGTGGATCCAGACAAGCTGCACAGTAAGAGAGGGTTTTTTGGCATGTTTAACCAGGGCTTCGAGGCAGTGGCCCTTTGGTATCAGGCTCGTGTTGGCAAGATGCTACAAAAATTGTTGCGTTATTTTGTCCTTTACGCGGCCGTCATCGTGGCGGTGGCCTGGCTATTTGATCGTATGCCCACGTCGTTTATTCCGGCTGAAGACCCTGCTTTGATGTTCGCATTGGTGCAAACGCCGGTGGGTGCCACGATGGAACGCACGAGAGATGTCATGGAGCAGGTCGAGACCTATTTCAGGGATCATCAGGCGGATACAGTTGCCACCGTCTATTGCGTGGTGGGCGACAATTTCATGGGCCGTGGGCAGAACGCCGGGCAGTGTTATATCAAGATGCATGACTGGAGCGACCGGCCTTTGGATTCACAACATGTGACGGCTGTGTCACGTCAGTCCACTATTGACCTGGCGGCGATCAAGGATGCTCGCATCTTTGTTATATATCCGCCGCCAATCCGTGGCCTGGGTAACGCCGCTGGTGTGACTTTGATGCTTAAAGACGTGGGCGGCCAGGGCCACGCCGCGCTGTTGGCAGCGCGCAATCAGGTGTTGGGTGCTGCCAGCAAGGACCCCCGCCTGATCAAGGTGCGCCCCAATGGGCAGGAAGACAGGCCCCAGTTCAAAGTAGAGATAGATCGTCACAAGGCCCGGGCCCTGGGTCTGTCACTGGATGAGATCAACACCACCCTGAGCACGGCCTGGGCCTCCACCTACGTCAATGACTTTATCCACAACGCACGGGTGAAAAAGGTCTATGTGCAGGGGGAAAAACAGTTCCGCATGTTGCCCCAGGATATTGACCACTGGTATGTACGTAACCGTGATGGTGCCATGGTGCCATTTTCAGCCTTTGCCAGCGGGCGCTGGATCAAGGGTTCGCCAAGGCTGGAGCGCTATAACGCCGTGCCGTCCATGGAAATTGTTGGGGAAGCTGCCCCCGGGTACAGCTCTGGCGACGCCATTCAGGCCTTTGAGGAAATTATGGAAAACCTGCCGCCTGGTTTCAGCTATGAGTGGACTGGCGCCTCGCTTCAGGAAACGTCTTCCGGGGCCTTGGCGCCGGTGCTTTACGCGGTTTCTCTGCTGTTCGTCTTCCTGTGCCTGGCGGCTCTGTATGAGAGCTGGTCGATCCCCTTTGTGGTAATGCTGGTGGTGCCCCTTGGGGTGGTCGGCGCTTTGCTGGCGGCCTACGGTCGCGGACTGGCCAATGATATTTACTTTCAGATCGCGGTGCTCACAACCATCGGCGTAGCGACGAAAAATGCCATCCTGATTGTCCAGTTTGCCCGCGAGTTACAGAGCCAGGGCATGGAGTTGGTGGAGGCCACCCTGCAGGCGGTGAAGCTGCGCCTGAGACCTATTCTGATGACTTCCTTCGCCTTTATGATTGGTGTCATGCCCCTGGCCCTGGCCTCTGGTGCCGGCTCCCAGGGACAGAACGCCATTGGCACCGGCGTGGTTGGCGGCATGTTCACTTCGACCCTGCTGGCGATTTTTATGGTGCCGCTGTTTTATGTGGTCGTGCGGCGCTGGTTCCCGGGTAAATCAACGCCGGTGTGACCGTCCGCCTTGAGGGCCTAACCGGTACTGAAATTATCGACAGGGTGCCGGGCGGTGGTGACAGGCCTGTTAGTCAAAAGCGGGCATGACTTCCCGGGCGAACAGCTCAATGGAGGCGTCCTGTTTGGCCGGCTCCAGAATGCCCTGGGGAATCAGCAGGAATATCTCATCCAGGGGGATGGCCTTGCCGACGGTTTCTATGCGCCGCTTGAGGGTGTCCGGCGAGCCGACAAGTAGTTCCGGCACCCCCTGACCAAAGGGCTTCATCCAGGTCTCCCACATCCAGGCCATCTCGTTGTACCACTCCTGGGCCTGGGCATCGGTTTCGGCGCAGACCATGACTCCACCCCAGCAGGCCTGTTCGCCAGGCTGGTAACTGATTCCCAGGCGATCGGCTTCCTGACCCCATTCGGCCCACAGTATTTGCAGGAAATCCAGATTGTCTGCCAGCACGATGGGGCGGCCCTTGTGTTGGGCCCAGAATTTGGCCGAGCGCAGACTGTGGGAAAAGCCACCGTAAAGGGGAATTTCCTGTTGTAGCGGTCGGGGAGCGATACCGATTTCGTCGATTGCCATGTCGGCGGAAACCCCCTGCCCGTAGTTGGTATAAACCGGATGCTCGTGGGGGTTGCGAAAATCGGGGCTGGGGAAATCCCAGTATTTGCCGTGGTGTTTAAAAGTGTCCTCGCGCAGGGCTTTGAGGACGATGTCGACAAACTCGGCGAAATATTCCCGGTTGTCCTCATCGACCTGGGACTTGGCGTTCCACGGCCCCACTGCTTTTAACTGGGGCTGGATACGGAAGTTATCGACCCAGCGGGCCTGGTAGCCGCGCACCATGCCCACGCCCAGGCGGCCGCCGAGCATGCAGTCGAGGGTGGCGATCTTTTCGGCGGTCACCAGCGGGTTGTTGGTGGTGGAAACAAAACCACAGGGAATCACTCGTAGTTTCTTGCTGTGCTGGCCGACCCACATGGACATCAGGCAGGGGTCGTTGGAGGCTTCAAACCCTTCAATTTGGAGGTGATGCTCTGGATGGCCAAAGCCGAAGTAGCCCAGCTCGTCGGCAAGTGTTACCGAGGCGCCCAGTTCCTTGAGCATGCGTTGATACAGTTGCGGGTTTTTACCGGCCATACCGGCTTCCAGTTCGGCGCGACGGCCAACGGTGCAGTAAACGAATAGATTGAATTTCATGGGTATCACACTTGTGTAGTTTGTTATTAGGGAAAAGCCGGCTGAAGAAACGCCGACAGGTCTGGCGCGTTAGCGCCGATTATTATCGCTTTGAAAAAATGCTGCTGATTTGTTTGTTATTTGTATGTGGGTAAAGACCACTTATTGCTTACAAGGGGGTGTTTAGCCCCCGTCTATCCATTCAGGCATTGACGTCAATAACGACCCGCCCCTTGATCCTGCCGGCGAGAATATCACTGGTCAGCTGGGGTACATTGGCTAAAGGTTCGGTGGTATAAATTTCAGCCAGTTTGTCGTGGTCAATCAGTTCGGCCAGGGCATCCCAGGCCCGTTGGCGGCGCGCCATGGGCGCCATGACTGAATCAATGCCCCGCAGCGTCACGCCGCGGAGAATGAAAGGCATCACGCTGCTGGGTAGCGCGGCGCCACCGGCAAGCCCGCAGGCGGTGACGATGCCTTCATATTTGGTTTGGGCTATGGCAGTGGCCAGGGTGTTGGCGCCGACGGTATCGACGACAGCTGCCCAGTTTTCCGATTCCAGTGGTTTGGGGTCGTGTGCCAGTTCTTCCCGGTCAATCACTTCCGAGGCACCCAGGCCTTTGAGAAAGCTTTGGGCTTCTTGTACCCGCCCAGTGGAGGCGGTGACCTGGTAGCCCAGTTTGGCCAGCAACATGACCGCTACTGACCCCACGCCGCCGGCTGCGCCGGTGACCAGCACGGGGCCGTTTTCCGCTTTGACGCCCCAGTCCTGAATGGCTTGGACACAGAGCATGGAGGTATAACCGGCGGTGCCGATGGCTGCTACCTGTTCCATGGACAGTGGCTCGGGGACACGCACCAGCCATTCGGCCTTGAGTCGCTGCTTCTGGCTGTAGCCGCCCCAGTAGCGTTCGGACAGCCCGTAACCATTGACCAGCACCTGATCACCGGCTTTGAAGTCGGGATGACGGGATTCCACCACTGTGCCAGCCAAGTCGATGCCGCCGACCATGGGGAACTTGCGGACGATGGGTATCGCGCCGCTGGCGGCCAGGCCATCCTTGTAGTTCACCGTTGAATAGGCAATATCGACCAGCACGTCCTCATCGGGAAGGTCGCTGAGCTGGAGTTGCCTGATCCCGGCGCTAAGGCCGTCATCGGTCTTGTCGATAACCAGTGCGGAAAAGGTGTCACCCATAACGACGCGCCCCCTCGAATCGATGTTTAGCCGGTAACAATCTTGGCGTATTTGCCCTGGTAAAAGCCCAGGGGTTCGGCATCCGGGTTGTCCATGGTGTGGACGCGGCCGACGATGATGATGTGATCGCCACCCTCGTAGCGGTGTTCGGTGGTGCACTCAAAACGGACGCTGTAATCCTCCAGCAAAGGCGTGCCTTCCTGACCTTCGGTCCAGGGGACCTGCCCGAACTTGTCCGCTTCCTTGGTGGCGAACAGGCGGGAAACCTCTTCCTGCCCCGAGTGGAGCACATGGATGGCAAAATGTTTGGCGGCCATAAAGGTGTCGTAGCTGTTGGCGTTCTTGGCGATGGCCCAGAGCACCAGAGGCGGATCCAGGGATACCGACGAAAAGCTGTTGGCGGTACAACCCACTTTCTCACCATCCGCGCTTTTAGCAGTGACCACTGTCACGCCGGTGGCAAAGCATCCCATGGCGTCGCGAAACTCTCTTGCATCTAAGGACATAACTGTTTTCCCCAAAATGTATAAACAAACGTAAAGTATAAAAAGTTGACTGGTATTCAACAGAAAACCTGTTAACAGCGTGTGTTAACAGGTTTTGTCGCACCGGATATGGATTAAATAACTATGGATATCCCTTGCCGGCGGATTGATTTTTTTTGGGCCCAGAGCGGCCAATGGTCTTAATGTAACACAGGGCCCGGATCGGTGGAATATCAGCTATTGGCCTGCACCGCCGGTCGCGCCGAGACTTTGCTATACCAGGCGCGCAGGTTTTTGCAATCCTCGGGGATCTCGGCCTTGATCCACTTGGCGAAGTCGCAGGTGACCAGGGTGGTGATGTCGGCCATGGAATAGTCGGTGCCGGCGACATATTCATTTTGACCCAGTTGCTGGTCGAAATCCTTGAAAAAATTTGGCAGGCGCATGGCGCCCCGTTCGGCCAGTTCGCTGGATTGGGGATAGTTGTGTGGTCCAACCACGGCGCGATCGGAAAAGCCCTTGGCAGTATTGCGAAAGACTTCCGCTACTGCCAGCAGGCCATTCATAAAGGCCAGGTGTTCCCACATTTCCACCAGGCCTTTCTGCGCCGGCGTTTTGCCCAGGAGTGGGGGCGTATCGGGGTAGGCGGCCTCGAAATAGTGGACGATGCCACGAATCTGGCTGATGCAGGTGCCGTCGTCCAACTCCAGCATGGGGACATCACAGGCGGGGTTTTTTTGCCGGTAGCTGTCTGCCAGCTGTTCCTGCTTCATCAGGTCGATAGTTACTTTTTCCACGTCAATACCTTTCTCGGCCAGAAAGATATTGACGCGGCGTGGGTTGGGGGCCTGGGGGTAATCGTAGAGTTTCATAGCGCGGTCTCCGGCTCTTATTGATGTTTTACAGTACTTGCCCGGGGTACGGGGGTGGGGAACTTAATAGTAGGCAAGCCTTTCGTCATGCACAACTTTGAACTGATCGGGTGGTGTAGGATATTCCCCGGGTTCAACTAAGCCAGTGGATCTTCCATGACAGACAGAAAGACACAGACCCTCATGCCCCTGGATGAGGCGCGTCGGCGTATGCTCGATGGCGTCAGCACCGTTACCGATACCGAGAACATAGCCTTGGCGGCCTTGAGTGGCCGGATTTTGGCCACAGACATCATCTCGCCGCTGAATTCGCCGCCCGCGGATAATTCCGCCATGGATGGCTATGCGCTGTGTTTGCCGGAGGCACGGAAACCCACGGAATTCGTGGTGGTGGGTAAAGCCATGGCCGGCGCGCCTTTTGCCGGCGCTATCAGGGCGGGGCAGGCCATTCGCATTATGACCGGTGCCGAAGTCCCCGCCGGCGCCGACCGGGTGGTGATGCAGGAAAATACCGAGCGGGAGAATGAGCGGCTGCGGGTCACCTCCTTGCCGGAGAGCGGCGCCAATATTCGACGGGCCGGTGAAGACATGGCACGGGGCGAGCGGGTGTTTGTCGCTGGTCAGCGCCTGGGGCCAGTGGATATCGGGCTGTTGGCTACCCTCGGTTTAGCCGAGGTGTTGGTGCAAAGACCATTGATTGTCGCACTGTTTGCCAGCGGGGATGAATTGCGGCCGCCGGGTTCAGCTCTTGGCCCCGGCGAGATCTATGACAGCAACCGTTACTTCCTAACAGCTATGCTGGAGCGTCTGGGCTGTCGGGTGATTGATCTGGGGGTGGTGGCCGATGATCTGGACAGCCTGCGCAAAACCTATCAGCAAGCCGCTGATCAGGCTGATGTGGTGCTCACCTGTGGCGGTGCTTCGGTGGGTGAGGCGGACTACGCGCAACAGTTGCTTGCCGAACTCGGTCAGGTGGATTTCTGGAAAGTGGCGATCAAGCCTGGCAAGCCCTTTATGTTCGGCCGGCTGGGGGAGGCCGCATTTTTCGGTCTGCCCGGCAACCCGGTTTCGGCCCTGGTGACCTGCCACCAGCTGGTGCTGCCGGTGCTGGAAAAAATGCAGGGGGCGCAGCCGACGAAACCACTGACTTTTAATGCCCGTAGTACCGTGAATATAAGGCGTAATCGCAAGCGACTGGATTTTCAGCGCGCCGTTTATCGAAGTGATGGCCAGGGTGGTTTTGATGTAACCCCCGATCCCCAACAGAGCTCTGGCGCCCTGAGTTCCTTCGGGCGCAGCAACTGTTTCATGTTGCTGGAAGCCGGTGACGAGGAGGTGCGCGCTGGTGAAGCCGTGGAGATTCTGCCCTTTGACCGCTGGGTGCGTTGAGACAGATGCCGACGATTATAGGCTATAAGTTATGAGTCGCTCGAATCTATTAGCTGGAAAAATTTTATTTTTATCAACTTCAAGGGGAATACCATGACCAGGAAAAACATTCTCGAAGGCGTAAAGGTGCTGGATTTCTCCCAGCACGTGGCGGGTCCGTCCTGCACCCGCATGATGGCGGAGATGGGCGCCGAGATTATCAAGGTGGAACTGGCGCCCATGGGCGACCAGGTGCGTTATGCCGGTTACCAGAAAGGCGGGCGGGGTATCTACTTCCTGCAGCAAAACCGCGGCAAGGATAGCCTCTGTATCGACGCCAAAACCGATAAGGGCCGGGAAATCCTCCACGCGCTGATTAAACAGGTTGATGTGGTGATCGAAAACTTCGCCCCCGGCGTGATCGGTCGCCTGGGCTGCGGCTGGGAGGTGGTCCATGAACTCAACCCCCAGTGCATTATGTGTTCCATTTCCACCTTCGGCCAAACCGGGCCGCTGGCAGACCTGCCGGGCTTTGACTATATCGCCATGGCGGTCTCCGGCGTTATGGATATGATCGGCGATCCAGACCAACCCCCCTACTTTCCCATGCTCGGCATTGGCGATGTCAGCGCCGGCGTCCACGCCCTGGCGGCGATAAATGGCGCCCTGCTCTACCAGCACAAAACCGGCAAGGGTCAGTACATTGATATTTCCCTGCTGGATTCCTATTTCCACAGCCACGAAATCAACGTTCAGGCCTACTCCGGCAGCGGCGGCAAAATCAAACCCCAGCGCAGCGGCCACCACCACTACGCGGCGGCGCCCCTGGGCCTGTTCCAATGCCAGGACGGCTACCTGTTTATGGTGGTCATGGCCCGGCAGTGGGGCTTACTGTGCGAGGCCATGGGTCGGGAGGACCTGGCCGAAAGTCCGGACTTCGACACCAATATGAAGCGGGTCGAGCGCAAGGACGAGCTGGTAAAAATCATTGAAGACTGGCTCGCCAACTACAAGCGGGACGACGCACTGAAGCTACTCGAAGACCTGCATATTCCCGTCGCGCCGGTCCTGAGTGTACCCGAAGCCATGGAACACCCGCACCTGATTGAGCGAGAGGTGATCCGCACCATTAGCGACCGTGGCTACGGCGATTTGCAAATCCCCGGCGTGCCGCTGAGGTTTTCCGAGTTTCCGGAAAAACTGGACTTACAGGCTCCCTACCTGGGCGAATTCAACCGGGAGGTGTTCGGCAATATTGTCGGCCTGAGTGATAGCGAGCTGGACAGCCTGCACGCCGAGGGCGTACTAAAAACCGAAGCGCTACCGGAAAACGTTGAGTCCCTGGCGGCCCGATAAGTGCTTAGTTAAGGCTGAGCGGGCAGGGAACCCCAGACCCTCCCCGCGTCTTGTCAGCAGGTGATACCAGGCACTTAGTCAGGCACGGCTAAACTTCAAAATACTCCCCTCGCCATCGGCGGCAACTAACAGATTGCCGTCACTACCCCGGCATAAACCACCCGCCAGATCCAGGGGGCAGTCCGCACCGGTAGGTAAATTCTCAGCAATGGTTGTGGCTCGGTTTCCGTCTTTGAGGTTCACCGACCACAGCTTGCGGCCACCACGGTCCAGAACAAACAGCTCATCACCCATCGCCGCCAGACCACGAGGATCAGCCAGACCTTCCAGTATTGGCGAAACCGTACCCGCGCTATCAACCGCGACCACCCGCCCGGCGCCAGTTTCGGATATGTAGCAAACACCCTCGTGAACACAAACATCCTTGGGTTCGGCCAGACCTTCCACCAAAGTGGTCATCCCACCTTCACTATCGACGGTGAAGACCGATCCGTTATCGTCCTTGACCACATAGACCAAACCATCATCGCCCAAACACAGGCCCTTTAGCTGACCCTGTTTGGCCACCAGCATATCCGACCGCTCGCTGGCAAACTGGTAGCGGATAACATCACCCCTGGCGGTGGTCATCAAAAATTCACCGGGGTGTCCCGCTGCCACCGCACGCACAAACCGCGGCGCGGATTTATCCAGGGGGCTGCCCACGGACGAGCGTTCCCCGGAAGGTTCCAGCCGAACCAGGCTCAGGCAATCAACAATAAAGCAGGTGCCCGAAGCGTCCGCGGCTATACCCCAGGGACCGACCCAACCCGGCTCCGCCAGGACCCGTTCGGCGCTGCTACCGTCCATACTGACCTCGGCGACGCCACCGTCGACAAAATGGCTGAGATAAAGCCGGCCTTCGGCATCAAAGGCGAGGTTGTCAATACCGGGCCGAACTTTAGCGATGACCGTCTGCTCGCCGGTTACGGTATCGATCTTCGCCACTTCACCGTTGCCCGCCTGGGGCGAGACCAGCTCACCCGCCGGAGTGAACTTGGCGGCGGTGGGGTGAAACAGCCCTTCGGTGACTTTCTCCAACGCGCCAGTTTCGGGGTCGGCGCGCCAGATCTCCCCCTCGGGCACCAGGGGAAAATACAATTTGCCATCCGGACCGCCGGCCAGCGCATTGGGCCCGGATAGATTTTCGGCAATCTGTCGTGGAGGCCGATCATCGTGGGGATAAAGTTCAAACAAGCCACCGCCCGGGCGGTGCTCGTCGATAAACAGGCGTTCGTTAAAAACCGTCACCCCGTTGGCCGATGGCAGACCATCGGAGACGATGCTCACCCGGCCATCGGGCGTGCGCATACTGACCCGCTCACTCATCACCTCGGTCGAGTACATATTGCCGGCGCTATCAAAAGCCACGTCATCCGGGCCAATAATGGGTCCGCCGTTGGGCGAAATGACTTCGTGTTCCCCGGTATGGGTATCAATGGCAGTCACCTGATTGCCCATGGCCTGGGCGACATAGAGCCGACCATCGGTCCCAAACTGAATGCCATTGGCGCCGAACAAGGCGCTGGGTGGAGTAACATGGCTACAGCTCCAGCCCTCGGCCAGTTCCGGCCTGCCAGCGTACTCCCCGTGGATGGCGGTAAATCGATTCATAACATTCCCCTGTAATGATTGATCCGACCATTGTGCACAGCCCTACCTTCGGCTGTCACCATAAAAGCACTGAACTGGTAGACTTGGATAGCAAATCGGAGGCAAAAAAAAGCACCCTTGCGGGTGCTTTTTCGTTCAACTTATCCGTGAAGGCGATTAAACATTCACCGGCAGGTTGAACAGTTTTTTCACGTTATCGTGAGTACAGGCGTTTTGCTGCTCTTCAGTCAAATGAGCCATTTGCTCATTGAGGATATTCTGAGAGTTAGGCCAGGACGCATCGGTATGGGGGTAGTCATTCGCCCACATCAGGCAACCACTATCGACCACACCCAGATTCTGGTAAGCCGTTAAATCATCCTGGAACGTATAGGAAACGTTTTTGGTCAGATACTCACTGGGCATCTTGGTGAGCTTGCACTCAACAGCGGGACCCAGGCGCTTGATCGCGTGGTCGGCGCGGTAGGCATAGTGAGGAATCCAGCCAGCATCCGCTTCGGCGATAACCATTTTCAGGTTGGGGTTGTCTTCGAAAACACCGCCGAACAGGAATACGCCCAGAACATCCTGAACACCGCGAACAATATTCATGAAGCCGTTAGCGGGATGGCCGCGCTTGGGCGCCAGTACTTCCTTAACGCCACTGTCCTCGGAAGTCAGAATGTGGAAACAAACCGGCATGTCCAGATCGACACAAGCCTGCCACAAAGCGTTGTAGTCTTCGTGGTCATAGTCTTCGTGCTTGGGCTTACCAGGCATCATCATGCCAACCATACCCATTTTCTTGGCTTCCTCAACATCCTTGATCGCCGCGTCCACTGACTCGACGGCGGTTTGTGCCAGTCCGAACAAACGATCAGGTGCGCCGTCGCAAAACTTCTGCAACCAGCGGTTGTAGGCTTTGAAGCAAGCCGACTTGTATTCAAAGTCTTTATGGGAGCACATCACCATGCCGACCGAGGCATAGATNNCCGGCATGTCCAGATCGACACAGGCCTGCCACAGAGCGTTGTAATCTTCGTGGTCATAGTCTTCATGTTTAGGCTTACCTGGCATCATCATGCCAACAAAGCCCATTTTCTTGGCTTCCTCCACGTCCTTGATGGCTTCATC
>DLXZ01000001.1:4628-4850 GCA_003448675.1 Porticoccaceae bacterium | reverse complement strand
TCAATAATGCCGCTATCGCCGGTGTCAAGCCTTTTGAGCAAATGTCCGAAGCGGATTATATGAAGGTCATCCAGATCAACCAACTGGGTGTGTTTTTGGGCATGCGCGCTGTTACCGACCCCATGAAAGCAGCCGGAGGCGGGTCGATTATTAATATCTCGTCGATTGCCGGCATTGGCGGCATGCCCGGTGGCATGGCTTATTGCGCCAGTAAATTCGCCG